>CAIWZS010000274.1 GCA_903917235.1 uncultured Planctomycetaceae bacterium
ACCGACGACGAGCGCGGTTCCGCCCGCCCGTGGCGCGGCGACCGCTCGACGGCCGGCGAGGGACAGTGCCGCGAGTGCGGCCAGGTGCGAAAAGCGACGACGCGAGATCGTGCAGCGACTCACCCGACGGCGCTTGTGCATGTGGCGTCCCGGCATGACGTCTCTCCCCCGAACCTTCGGCAGTCTAGCCTGGATCCTCCGCACGTGCCGCGTCGTCGTCGGTCGTCGCAAGCAGCCCCCTGCGTCGGGGAGTCGCCGCGTGCAGCCCCATGCCGTTGCAAGGCCGGTTTCCCGGGCATGGGGCTCGTGTCCCGCCGCGCGAGAGCCCCCCGGCACTCGACCTTGCACACATCGCCACGCTCCTCTACCTCTCCACCTCCGGCGGCCGACCGTCGGACGGCCGTCTCGCGCGATCCATGCACGACCTCACCCTGCCGCTCTCGATCTTCGTCGCCGAGATGTGCGTCGTCACGATCTCGACGATGCGCATCATCTTCATCGGCCGCGGCATCAAGCCCCTGGCCGCGGGCCTCGGCTTCTTCGAGGTCACGATCTGGCTCTTCGCGATCGGGCAGGTGATGAGCAATCTCACCAATCCCGCCTGTTACGCCGCCTTCGCGCTCGGCTTCGTGGTCGGCAACTACCTCGGCATGCACCTCGAGCAGCGCATGGCGATCGGATCGGTGCTCGTGCGGGTCATCACGGGCCAGGATGCCCGTCGGCTGGTCGATCTGCTGCGCGACGCCGGCTGCGGCGTGACGCGGGTGGGGGCCCAGGGCCTCATGGGACCCGTGGAGATCGTCTTCACCGTGATCCGCCGTCGTCGCCTCGGAGACGTGCTCGGGCTGGTGAAGAGGTTCGATCCCGACGCCTTCTACTCGGTCGATGACCTCCAGACGACGGCGCACCGCCGGTCCTGCCAGGGCGACGGCGTGGCGACGCAGCCATCCCTCCCATTCGCTCGCGGCAGGCGGGCCGCCTGAGGTCGTCCGGCCGGCGTCCGAACGGCCCCGCCTGCAGACCCGCCAGGAGGCCTGCGACCGACCGGTCTCGCAGCCACGGTCCGGCCGAAACCCTCCGTCGCCGACCGGTTCGGACTAGACTTTCGTCATGGGGAGATCGGGGTCGCCGCAGTGCCCATGCCCATGAACGAGCCGACGGCCCAACCCGTAGTCGCACCCGGCCGCACCCGAAGGCCGGCGGTCGGACCACGGCTGCGCGTGGTGCTGGCCGGCGTGTTCGTGCTGCTTGCGCTCCTCGGGGTGAACTCCGGCTACCTCGCCACGATCACCTGCGCCGAGTGGATCACCGGCTCGACCTGGCAGGGCTGGCTGTACCAGTGGATGTTCCTGGGCCACCTCGCGCTCGGGCTGGCCTTCACGGCACCCTTCGTGGTCTTCGCCGTCGGCCACGTCGCCGCCACGCGCGCTCGCAAAAACCGCCGCGCCGTCCGCGTGGGCTACGCCCTCCTGGCGGCGTCGATCGTGGTGCTCGTGTCCGGCGGCCTGCTCGTCGGCCTGCGCACGACGAACACCGCGGCACGCCTCCCGGCCCTCACGCAGGCGATCTACTGGGCACACGTCGCCGTGCCACTCGTCGCCTGCTGGCTCTACTGGCTGCATCGACTCGCCGGCCCGCCGATCCGGTGGCGGATCGGGCTCGGCTACGCGGGCATCGCCGCCGCCGCGATCTCGGCTCTCGTCGTGCTCCATGCCCAGGACCCGCGGCGCTGGCACGAACGCGGGCCCGAGGAGGGTGCCCGCTACTTCGAGCCTTCGCTCGCCCGCACGACGACCGGCAACTATATCCCCGCCGCCACGCTCATGATGGACGACTACTGCAAGCGGTGCCACGCCGACGCCCACGCCCGATGGGAGGGGAGTTCGCACCACTTCAGCTCGTTCAACAACGCCTTCTATCTCGCGAGCGTCCGCGAGACCCGTGCCGTGTCGCTCAAACGCGACGGCGACGTCCAGGCAGCCCGGTGGTGTGCCGGCTGCCACGACCCGGTGCCCTTCTTCAGCGGCGCATTCGACCGCCACGACTTCGACGACATCCGCGACCCGACGGCCCACGCGGGCATCACCTGCACCACCTGCCACGCCATCACCCACGTCGACAGCACCCGCGGCAACGCCGACTACACGATCGAGGAGCCGCTGCACTACCCCTTCGCGGCGAGCGACAACGAGTGGCTGCAGTGGATCAACTCGCAGCTCGTGAAGGCCAAGCCCGCGATGCACAAGCAGACCTTCCTCAAGGACTTCCACCGCGGGGCCGAGTTCTGCTCGACCTGCCACAAGGTGAGCATTCCCGGCGAACTCAACCACTACAAGGAGTTTCTCCGCGGCCAGAACCATTACGACTCATTCCTGCTCTCGGGCGTCTCGGGTCACGGTGCCCGGAGCTTCTACTACCCGCCGATGGCGAAGGAAAACTGCAACGCCTGCCACATGCCGCTGCGCGAGGCGGCCGACTTCGGGGCGAGGGTGCGGGACGACTCGGGACGGCTCACGATCCACGACCACTTCTTCCCGGCCGCGAACACGGCGCTGCCCGCCCTGCGCGGCCGGGACGACCTGATCGAGGCGCACCGCGAGTTCCTCCGCGACGTCGTGCGGGTGGACATCTTCGGACTGCGGGACGGCCCCGCGATCGACGCGCCGCTCATCGCCCCGCTGCGACCACGACTCCCGGCGGTCAGGCCAGGGGGACGGTACGTCCTCGAGTCGGTGATCCGCACGCTGGCCCTGGGCCACCTGTTCACGCAGGGCACCGTCGACTCCAACGAGGTGTGGCTCGACGTCGAGGTGGAAAGCGGCGGCCGCGTCATCGGCCGTAGCGGCGGCCTTGACGCCTCGGCCGGCAACGCAGTCGATCCGCATGCCCACTTCGTGAACGTGTTCATGCTCGACCGCGAGGGCCGGCGCATCGACCGCCGCAACGTCCAGGACATCTTCACGCCGCTCTACGACCACCAGATTCCGCCGGGATCGGCCTGGACGGTGCACTACGCACTCGACCTGCCGGAGACCCTCGATGCGGCCGTCACGATCCGGGTGCGGCTGCGGTACCGGAAGTTCGACACGGGCTTCGTGGATTTTGTCGCGCGGCAGAGGCGGCCGGATGACGTCGTGACGCTCGGCGGCGCGATGGGCACGTCGGCCGTCAACACGCTGCCGATCACCACGCTCGCGGAGGACACCGTCACACTGCCGCTGGCGACGGAGTCGGCAGCCGATCCGATCGCCGCCGGCGACGCACCGGCACGTGACATTCCCGAGTGGCAGCGCTGGAACGACTACGGGATCGGCATGCTCGTGAAGGGCAAGGCCGAACTGCGGCTCGCCGAGGAGGCGTTCCGTCAGGTCGAGTCGCTCGGGCGTTTCGACGGCCCGCTCAATCTGGCCCGCGTGCTGCTCGCGGAGGGCCGAATCGACGAGGCGGCCGACGCGGTCACGCGCGCCGCCACCCACGACTCCCCGGCCCCTCCGTCATGGACGCTCGCCTGGCTGGCAGGGCAGGTGAGCCGGCAGCAGGGCAACCTCGAGGAGGCCGAGGCGAACTTCCGCAAGGTGCTCGAGGACCGGACGCCCGAGATGCGCGAGCGCGGCTTCGACTTCAGCAGCGATTACGAGGTGCGAAACCTGCTCGGCCTCACGCTCTACGACCGTGCCAGTCGTCTCCGCAGCCCGGCTGACGCGGAGGCACGGCGGCAGGTGCTCGGCGCGGCCGCTGCCGAGTTCGAGAAGACGCTCGCCCTCGACTCCGAAAACGTCGTCGCCCACCACAACCTCGCGCTCATCCGTGGTGAACTCGACGACGACGAGGCCGCCGCCGAGCATCGCCGGCTGCACGCACGCTACAAGCGCGACGACAACGCGGCCGACCGCGCCGTCCGCCTCGCACGCGAGCGGTACCCGGCGGCCGACCACGCGGCGGAGGCGCTCGTGATCTATCCCCTCAGGCGTGAGGGAGCGCCCGGCCTCGGAACACCCGTGGCGGACCGCGCTGACACGCCGGCGGATGACGGCGGCACGCAGACCGAAGCGCGAGGCGCGAGCGTGAGCCTCGTCACGCCGTGAACGCCGACGGCGGGGGGACGCGGTCCGGCTCATCATCCCCCGCGAATCGACGCAGCATGGAACCGTCTCGACAGACCCGCCACAGCGCCGACCCCACCGGTGACGCCGAACCCGACGACCGTGTGATCGCGGTCGCGCTGCGCAGGTCGTTGCTCGTCGCGGCCGGCCTCGCGCTCGTCGGCGGCGGCATCTGGTGGCTCATGCACCCGGTTCCTCCCCAGCCGACTCTCAGCGAATCGCCTCTCGCCCTGCCGGCGGGCCGCGCGCCGCCGACCGCGATCGTGCCACGCATGCCGTTCACCGACATCACGACCTCGGCCGGCATCGACTTCGTCCACGAAAACGGTGCCGCCGGAGAAAAGCTCCTGCCGGAGACGATGGGCGGCGGCTGCGCGTTTTTCGATTTCGACGGGGATGGCGACGCGGACATCGTGCTCGTCAATGGACGGCGCTGGGATTGGGACGACCGGCCCGCCGCTGGTCCGTCCACGACGGCGCTCTACCGCAACGACGGCCGCGGCCGCTTCGACGACGTGACGGCCGGCAGTGGGCTCGACGTGCCGCTCTATGGCACGGGCGTGGCCTGCGGCGACATCGACGGAGACGGGCGCACCGATCTCTTCATCGCGTGCGTGGGCCCGGACAGGCTCTTCCGCAACCTCGGCGACGGGCAGTTCGAGGACGTGACGGAACGGGCGGGCGTGGCGGGGCCCGCCGCCGCGTGGAGCACGAGCTGCGGCTTCTTCGACTCGGACGGAGACCTCGATCTCGATCTCTTCGTCTGCACCTACGTCGAGTGGTCGCGCGACACCGATCGATCGCAGGATTTCCGGCTCGTGGGGGGCGGGCGGGCGTATGGTCGCCCGCAGAACTTCGGAGGGGCCTTCCCGCGGCTTTACCGCAACGACGGGGACGGCCGCTTCACCGACGTGTCGGCGGCCGCCGGCATCCAGGTCACGAATCCGGCCACGGGTGCACCGATGGCGAAGTCGCTCGGCGTCGCCTTCGAGGACCTCGACGCCGACGGGATGCTGGACGTCGTCGTCGCCAACGACACCGTGCAGAACTTCCTCTTTCGCAACCGCCGCGACGGCTCGTTCGAGGAGGTCGGGGCGCTGGCGGGCATGGCGTTCGACATCGAGGGGAACGCCCGCGGTGCGATGGGGATCGACGTCGCCCGGTTTCGCAACGACGCCGACGTGGGCGTCGTGATCGGCAACTTCGCCAACGAGATGACGGCGCTCTACGTGTCGCGCGGTGACCAGATGCAGTTCCGGGACGATGCGGTCTCCAATGGCCTCGGCCCGCCGACGCGGCTGGAACTCACCTTCGGCGTCGTCTTCGCCGACGTGGACCTCGACGGACGGCTGGATGTGCTGGCGGCGAACGGCCACCTCGAGGAGGACATCAACCGCGTGCAGAAGACGCAGTTCTACGAGCAGCCGCCGCGGCTCTACTGGAACTGCGGGGCCGAGCAGGCCACCGAGTTCGTGCCGGTGGCCGCGGAGAACGTCGGCGCCGATTTCTCGAGGCCGCTCGTGGGCCGGAGCCTTGCCGTCGCCGACATCGACGGGGACGGGGACCTCGACTGCCTCATCACGGCCAGCGGCGGCCGGCCGCGCCTGCTCAGGAACGACCAGGTGCTCGGCCACCACTGGCTGCGCGTGAAACTCGTCGGTGACGGGGCGAATCCGGAGGCGATCGGTGCCGTCGTCGGCCTGCGACGAGCCTCACCGAACGACACCGTCGGCACCCAGGTGCGCCGCGTGAGCCCGACCCGCGGCTACCAATCGCAGAGCGAACTGCCCGTCACGTTCGGTCTCGGTGAGGATCCCGACACGGGCACGGTGACGGTCCGCTGGCCGGATGGAACCGTGAGCGAGCACGTCGATCTCGCGCCCGACCGACTGCACGTCATCCGGAGATAAACCGCAGGCATGGCTCGGTCGTCACCCCGTGGCACTCCGGCATGAACACGCGCTGGGCCATCGGCATTGGTGCCGTAGCGGTCGGCCTCGCCCTCGCGGGGGCCTGGCGCGTGCGCTCACCGCACCACCCACAGCGGCTGCCTCCGATGCGCGCCGCAACAACGCGTCCACAGCCCGCTCCCCGACCCGACGACTACGTCGGGTCGCAGGCCTGCGCCGAGTGTCACGCCGACATCGCATCATCCTTCGCGGTCCACCCGATGGGCCGTTCACTCGGCGAGACGGCGGCCGTCGAACGGATCGAGACGGCCGGTGCGGTGCGGGACCGCGAACGGGATTACCTCGTCGAGGAACGCGACGGGGCCATGGTGCACGTCGAGCGGATCGGGGATGAAGCCGGCACGATCTGCGAGCAGGACGTCGCCATCCGATTCGTGCTCGGATCGGGTCGCCGGGGCCGCTCCTATCTTGCGGATCATGGTGGACGGCTCTGCCAGTCTCCCCTGGGGTGGTATACGCAGCGCGGCTGCTGGGACCTTTCGCCGGGCTACCGCGAGGATCGCACGCTGCGGTTCGAACGGGCCATCGACGAGAGCTGCCTCTACTGCCACGCGGGTCGGCCCGAATCGGCCGTGCCTTCGACGACGCACGCACCAGGCCGCTTTTCGCGGCGGGTCTTCACGGAACAGGCGATCGGATGTGAGCGGTGCCACGGCCCGGGTGGCCGGCACGTCGCCCGCATGCGGGAGGCCGGTCCCGACGACCGGATCACCGACCTCGCGATCTGCAATCCGGCCGACCTCGATCCGGCCCGCCGCGAAGCGGTGTGCGCCCAGTGCCATCTCGCGGGCGAGGCGGTGATCCCGCGATACGGTCGAGGGTTTTTCGACTTTCGCCCCGGCGACCTCCTCGACGACACGCTCGTCGTGCTCGTCCGATCCGACACGGACGCGCGGGCGGCGGTCAGCCACGTGGAACAGATGCGTGCCAGCCGCTGCTTCACCATGAGCCAGGGTGCGATGGGCTGCACGTCGTGCCACGATCCGCACTCGACCCCCCGGCCCGAGGCCAGAGACGCCTTCTACCGTAAGCACTGCCGAGCATGCCACGACGACGACGCGTGCACGGAGTTGCCGTCGCGCCGCGAATCGGTCGACGGCGGCTCGTGCATCGCGTGTCACATGCCTTCGCGATCCACCGACGACGTCCCTCACACGGCGCTCACGGACCATTCGATCCCCCGGAGACCGATCGTGAGCCCGCCGCCGTCGTCTCCGCTGCCTCCTGACAGGCTCGTCGTGTTTGACGACGGCGGTGGTCGGCTCCCAGCCTGGGAGTTCGATCGGGCGCTCGGGCTCTGGAGTGCGACCGCGGCCCTGCGGCACCGAAACCCCCAGCTCGCTGCCGAGGCGACGGCCCGACTGCTCGGCGATGCCGGCGATCGGCCGGGTGCGGCGGGCGTTCCCGACCTCATCGCCGACGACGTCCCCGTCTTGCTCGCCCTTGGCAACCTCTTTGCGGCCACCGGCCGTGGTGCCCTGGCCCGAGGATGCTACCTGCGAACGCTCGACCTGGTTGCCGACGAAGAGGCGGCGATTGCAGGCCTCGCCAATCTCGCACTCGGTGCCGGTGATGCGGCCGCTGCCCTGACGTATGCCGATCGCTTGGCCGCCTCGAGCCCCATGATCGCCGAGGTGCACGCGCGCCGGGCGATCGCACTCGCCCGACTGGATCGTTGGTCAGAGTGCCGTGAGGCTGCCGAGAGGGCGGTCGGCCTCGATCCCACCGTGGCCAGGACGCGGCGACTGCTCATCGAGGCCTGCCGTCGAGTTGGTGACGCCGCGGCGGCCACCAGAGAGGACGAACGACTGCGTCGCCTCACCGCGGCAGCTGGATCGGCTCCTGCACCGTGATCACCCGATCGACGGCGACGTCGTCGATCCGCTGCATCGTCCCGTTGGGCCAGACGACCTCGACGTCGCAGGGCTCCTGCAAGTCGCCGAGCCCGAAACAAAGCAGCGGCTGATGGCTGCTCGCGTAGCTCGTGCCGCCGCAGAGCTGCTGGACCAACCTCCGCTCCCCGGCAGTCACGGTGACACGGCAGCCGATACCGCGGCGGTTGCTCGCCACCCCGATGAACGCACAGGCGAGAAAATGCCCTCGCTCCGAGCGGTTTTCCAGCAGCGCCGTGGGCGTGTTCTGGTGGACGACGAGCGCATCGAGGTCGCCATCGGCGTCGTAGTCCGCCAGCGCCACGCCTCGGCCCACCTGCTTGCGGGCAAAGAACACGCCAGCCGCGTCACTGCAGTCGTGCCACCGTGAGCCTCCCCACGTGAAGAGCTGCGGCTTCATCGGCAGGAGCGGATTACCTGGAAAGTTTTCGATGTGGCCGTTGGCAACGAGAAGTTCCAGGCGGCCATTGAAGTCGAAATCGGCCATCGCGACGCCGAAGCCGAGCCGGTCGAGCGTCGGCACGTGAAGTCCCGTACGACCCGTGACGTCCTCAAAACCCGCCGCCCCAAGGCCACGATAGAGCGTGTTCGAGTCGTCGTAGAAGTGCGTGAGATACAGGTCGAGCACGCCGTCGCCATCGTAATCTCCCGCCGCGACACCCATGCTCGCCTGGGCCTGGCCGTCGCGATTCACGGCGCAGCCGAGGGCAAGACCAACCTCGTCGTACATGCCGTCCGCGCGCCGCCGGAACAGAAAGTTGGGCTCCGTATCGTTGGCGACGTAGATGTCGGCGAGCCCGTCGCCGGTGAAGTCGGCGACCGCCACGCCGAGTGCCTTGTTGCCAGGGCCGTGGAGGCCGAGCGTGAGGGCGGAGGCCTCGAAGGTGCCGTCTCCCGCGTTGACATAGCATTCGTCGGGCACCGCCTCGATGTCGCGCGGATGGCAGATGCGCGGTTCACCGGCGGCATTGCGGCAGTCCACGGGATCTCGCGGATCGTAGTCGAGGTAATTGCACACGTAGAGATCGAGGTCGCCGTCGCCCTCGAGATCGGCCCAGGCGGCGGACGCACTCCACCGCGGATCACCCACGCCGGCCTCCGCCGTCACGTCGACGAACGTGCCGTCGCCGAGGTTGCGGTAGAGCGTGTTCGGTCCGACGTTCGTGACGTAGATGTCGTCGAATCCGTCGTCATCGAAATCTCCGATCGCCACGCCCTGGCCGTACGCCCGCTCGTCGATGCCCGCAGGAAGGGAGACGTCGGCAAAGCCGACACGTCCACCGTTCCAAAAAAGCTGATCGCCCGGCTGCGTCGAGCGGTCGGTCGCGGTCGGATCACCGCCTTGGACGAGATACACGTCCCACCGACCGTCACGATCGAAGTCGAGCCAGCCGGCTCCGCCTCCGATCGCCTCCACCATGAGCGACTGCCCGGCCTCGCCATTCGCATACACGTGCGAAAGCCTTCGTGCACCGGCGACATCTTCGAACGAGGGACAGTGCGACGGTTCGTTCTGAAGGTCGGATGGCGTGGATGGCTTTGAATCCACCCGGAACAGCGACGCTGCGGGTTCGATCTGCTCGCGTGCGACGGGCTTTACCGCCTCACGGCCGCAACCAGATGCAACGACTGCGACTGCAATCGACGAGATGAAACGACGGAATACCATCGCAGCCGCTCGTTGCACGTCACACGGCAGCGTCGCCGCGACGTCGCCGCCGTGGCTTCAACACGGCTCGTGGCATCGCGTCACTGCGCCTCGCCACCTCGGATCGTCGCCAGCGAGTAGCGCACGAGGTGATCCATGCTCTCGTTGTAGAACGTCACGCTGCCGTCCGCCTGCGCGGCATGCGCCCCGCCCGGGTGCTCGCTGCTCCACCCCGCACACCTTCGGTCGCCAAACCCCTGCAACCATGCCGGGTTCTTGTTGTTCAGCGGGTTGCGCAACGTGTGGACCGTGCCGATCGGCGCCACCCACGTGGCACATTCGTCGGCGTTCGAGTTGTCCCAGATATTGTTGTTGTAGCCGCGCCAGTGCATGTTCTCGAACACCGCGATCGTCTTCGACGTGCCATCCTGGATGGACGTGAGCAACTTCGAGTCGGCGTACTGAAAGACACCATTGCAGTTGACCTGCTCGAGCAGCGCCTGCTGATTGACCCAAGGCGTGCCCGCCGACCCCTTCACGAATCGGCTGGGCGTCTGTGTGTCCGGAAAATCAGGGACGTTGCCACAGTCCTTCCAGCCACCCCAGATATGCCCCAAGCTGCCGGAATAGTCCATCCGCGGCGCG
This sequence comes from uncultured Planctomycetaceae bacterium, assembly GCA_903917235.1. Lineage (GTDB taxonomy): Bacteria > Planctomycetota > Planctomycetia > Pirellulales > UBA1268 > QWPN01. The sequence goes on from CAIWZS010000274.1 coordinate 10,259, forward strand.
TTGGCGATGTCACCGCCGCCGGCATTGATCGTCCACATCGTGCGCCGCTGAGCCTGGGGATTGGACGGACACATGAGTGATGAAATCATCGTCTGACTTGCGGCAAGGTTCTCGCCTGCGTTCACATTTTGTGTGAAATCAAACCGGTCATACAGGGCCTGCTGTTCCATTCCCGGCAGGCACATGACAACCCAGGAAAACGCACCGACGCCCGAGAGGTTCCACTTGGCGATACCGGTGTTCGATCCGCCGTTTGCCGTCATCGGATCCTTGCTGAAGGGCAGTTTTTCTTTCTGCGACGACGCCACCGTCTGAATCGCGAGCCCCAGTTGCTTAAGGTTGTTGCTGCAGTTGCTCCGCCGCGCGGCCTCGCGGGCACTCTGGACGGCCGGGAGCAGAAGGCCGATGAGCACCGCGATGATCGCGATCACCACGAGCAGTTCGACGAGCGTGAATCCGCTCTTTCGATACCGGGCACCGACCTTCGTGCATGTGCTCATGACCACGCCCTCTTTGAATAAAAATCTTTTGCAACAGAAGAAGAGACGTTGAAAACCCGACTACTCGACCGACCGACTAGGGAATCTCGATATTGATCGTGTTCGAGCCGGCGGCGACATCGACCTGTTTGGGAGATGTCTCCGCCGACTTGTACTCATCAGGGAAAGCGGCCTTGGGAACCGGCGGTGGCCCGCCGGTTCCGGACGTGTACCGGGCATCGAGTTCCTGCTGCGAGGCCCCGTCCAACTGCGAGAGCACGACCTTGTACGCTCCAGCCACGGCACCACTCCTATTGGTTGCCCCGCTCGTCAAAACGTAGCGACCATCGGCATCGACGTTCCCACTGGCGACTGGTCGCGACGGCTCTGTCGGCATGAACGTCACCTGGACGTTCTGGACCGGCTTGCCACCCACCGTGACGATTCCCGATACGGGATGCACGGCCGGACCACTTTGTCCGCAGCCGATTAACGCCGCCACGCTCAAAACCCAGGCGACGCAAAAACGTCTCTCAATCATGGTGCCCTGTCACAGGTGACGACCGGAAGTCCCCAAACGCAGACGGCTCTCGCCGATCCTGCGTCCCTCATCCAAATCTCACCATCTGCCGCGCGTGCAGTCAAGTTCACGGCGTGCCAGGTCGCCGGCCGGCTCTATGTCAAAAGCGACAGGAGCCGCGCTATGGCCGGCCGCCAAGGCTGGCTGGCACCCGGGGTTGGGTATGCGCGGCGTCTCCCATGCGGGCGCTCAAGCGATCCGCCACCCGGTCGGCACCGCTATCACGGATGAATCGCTGCACGCGTGCGAGAACCGCCGGCGGCACTGACGCGATATCCGGCTGCTCCAGGATCGCCCGACGCAGAGCACGCCCTTCGGCGGCAAGGGCGGCCTCTGGAGCCGCCGAATCCGTTTGCCCCAACGTGCGCCGCACCTCGGCGAGCTGGTGCCGACTGCCAAAGTCGAACGGATTGAGTTCGAGTGCCCGACCGTACGCCACCTGAGCCTCCTCGGCCTCGCCTTGAGCGGCGTGCAGCCATCCCTTGAAACGCCAGAATCGATTGTCGTCGCCGCAGGCCGCCGGCACTCTCGCCAGGAGGCTCGTCACCTCGTCGATATCGCCCTCGGTCGATGCGGTCTGCAGGAAGTAAGCGAGCAGTTCGGGGTTCCTCGGAAACCGTTCCAGAAGCACCCGCAGACGCTGGTCATGCAACGTCGATCGGACCGATCCGTCCTCAGTGTCAGCCTCCGTGTCGCCCTCGCCGCCCTCGCCACCATCGTCGATCGACCCGTCGAGTCCCCGCGTCGCCACGTCGCCTCGGGCAGCCGCCACCACAAACAGTTCCTCTTCAGGATGATGCTCGAGCCACCGTGTCGTGACACGTGTCGTGTTCGAGAGCGTCAGCCAATCGCTCCCCACCAGGTAGACGTAGGTTTCCGGAATGTCTCCACCGGCGGCGATCGCCTGCCTCGCCTGCTCGGCGACGCGAGTCCGCTGGAGCGTGACCGCATAGAAGAAGATGAGCCGCCGATGGGCCGGCCCACACGAAGGAGCGAGGGCGAGGATTCTCTCGCAGGTCTCCGCTGCCGCGAAGGGTCTCGCCAGATCGCCGAAGAGCATGTCCACACGCTGGAGCAGTGCCTCGACCGCACGTGGATCGTCGTCGGGGATGTGGCCGAGGTACTCGGCCGCCCTGTCGATGGCCTGGCGGCCGACCGCCGCCTCGGCGGCGTACAGAATCGGATCGCCGGCCCGCGAATCGAGGTCCGACCAGGCCGTCGCCAGCCGCTCGAGTTCGACCCAGTTCCCGAGCACGCGTGCCGCACGGCAGGCCTGGCGCAGGCGTTCGCACTGCATCTGCTTCCAGCCGCGATGCACGAACAGTCCGACCGCGACGACCGAGGCGACGACACCTGCGATCATCAGCGACCGACGGAGCGTCATGGGGCTCTTCCACCTGGAGGTCCACCGTCGCCGTCGGTGATCACCGGCACCACGCGTTTCGACGGGTCGATCTCGAAGACCTGGCGGGCTCGGGGATCAGCGACCAGCACGTTGCCATTCCGAAGCGCGAGCCCCACCGGCCCCACGAGCGGCGCGCCATCGACCCACTTCTCGGGCGTGCCGTCGGCCGACACCCGCCAGATGCAGTGGGCGTAGTTGTCGCTCACGTAGGCCACGCCGGCGTCGTCCACCACGACGTCGTGCGGAAAGGAGAAGGCCCGCGTCGTCACGACCGGCTCGACGGTGCCGTCGGCGGCGACTCGCACGAGCGGCGCCTCGCCCGACGCTGCCACCACCCACAGGCGGTCCTTGCCATCGACGAACAGGCCACGCGGGGCTGCCAGCGTCGCCACCTCGACCGGTTCGGACTTCTTGGCATCGATCCGCCACACCCGCTGCGTCTCGAGATCCGAGACGAAAAGGCGTCCGGACGAGTCGATCGCGATGTCGACCGGGATGCCGATCGCACCGCCCGTGAGCGGCTGGGGTTCACCCTGCGTCGGAATCCGGTAGACCTCCCGCGTGGCCGAATCTCCGGCGTACACCGTGCCGTCCGGCGCCACCGCGACGGCGCGCACCGCGTTGAGCGGCGTGCGAAACCGTTTCGAGCCGACCGCGAGGGGATCGATGCGGCCGGCTGTGACGTGCCAGAGACCGGGCAGCAGCCGATCGGCAACGACGAGCGTGCCGTCGCGGGCGGCAGCCACTCCCAGCGGGTACTGGAGGCCGGCACCCACCCGGTCGGAGGTCGCTGCGACCGACGGAGCGGCCGTCTCGTCAGCACGCGCGTGGTCTCCGAACGCAGCGACCGCGCATGCCACAATCGCGGTTCGCACAACGCATCGATGAATCCGAGAACACATCCGCGTCTTTCTCCAGAAGAGGATCGAAAGCCTACCCCACCCAAACACGCTGGCCCAAGCGAGCTGAGATTCGGGCACGCCGTGCAGGCGTCGGGCGGGGGTACCAACCGCATGCACCATCATTCGCACGCCTGGAGGCGTGCGCGACGAGGAGCAGGAAGCAGGGCTCGAGCGGGAAGCCACGCTCACTCGTTCCGCGCGCGGGCCCCGAGCACGGGCGATCTCCAGAATCCGTCGCCTTGCGTCCGCGTGTGGTAGCGGGTGATCTGATCGCGAGCCGATTCCGGCTCGGGCGGCAGATCATCGGGCCCGGGAGGATACGACCGCATCGAGCGGAACGGCAACGGCTCGACCGACTGGCCTTCGGCGGTGGCGAGATTGGCGTCCTTGTCCCAGCCGACGCTCGTGAAGAGAAAATCACGTCGCCAGCCGGGAGGGCAGGGGGGGCCCGTGTCGAAACGCAGCGTCATCTCGTCACCGGCGGCCATGATGACGAGCCCATCGTCGGCCGTCGCCACGAGGTCGTGCACGTCGCCATAGCGCGTGAAGCCACCGAGCATCGGCGGCCATTTCTCGTCGTGTGAGACTTGATCGTAGTCGAATCGCTCCGGCCCATCGGTACCGTCGCGAACGACGCGCGAGAAGCCGCGGCGATGGAGGTCGGCCGACGTGAGCGGCAAGGCGTGCATCCGCACCTCGACCGGCTCCTCGCCGATCGCGAAGAACGCGTGGTCCCACCGGATGTCCATGCTCGTCTCGATCCTGATCCGCGGATCATCCGGCACGAGCAGGCCCGCAAGGTCGATCGCGATCGACTTGGTCTTGCCGCCTGGAAAGCCCATGAAGGGCAGGACGGTCCGCCATCCGCCGTTCCCGTCCGGTACCGCGAGCGACGGCGGCACGGGAACGCCGAGCGACGGATCACGATCGAGGGCGAGGTTGAGCCCGACGGTCGTGGGATACGTCCAGCCCGTGAGAAAGAGCGTGACGCGATCGACTGCGGCGGCGGCCGGTCCCGCGTCGAGCTCGATCGCGTGGGTCGCGACGAGCCCCTGCCGCCGCGACCGCTCCGCCGTGGGCGGGTAGACGCCATCCTCCGCCAGGAGCGCCGCGAGCACGTCGGTGCCGCGATCGTCGCGGGCGGCGACCGGCGGATGTGGCACGCGGACGGCATGCACGCCGAGCGAGGCGATCTCCTCCGGCCCCACCTTCTCGTTCGATACGACCCGCACGTCCGCCGGGTGATCGACCGCGGTGAGGCCCACCTGATCGAAGTAGGCGGCCTCCCACAGCTCCTCGGTGACCTGCAAGACATAGGCGCCGTCCCGAGGCTCGAGTTCGTCACCCGAAACGAGCAGGTGCTCCCACGGCCGCGCGGGCATGAGACTCCCCTCGCGTCGCTGCAGGCCGAGGGGCGCGCCCCAGAGCAGGTCGGTGACGAAGACGTGGCGCTCGCCGTTCCAGGCGTAGAGATAGGGGCACGAGCCGAGCAGGATCTGCTGCTCGCACACCACGACATCGATCGGCGGGGCGATGATGTTCTGCGGTACGCCGTTGAGCCAAAGCACGCGGACGAGATCGGCGGAGGAGCGGGGCCCGAGCCCGAAATGCGTCGTGCGCCGACGAACGAGCCGCGGCTGGTAGGACACGCCGGCCCGCAGCTCGAGAAGGCACCCGAGGCCGTGGGCATTGACGCGGCCACTCGGCGCAAAGCCGGTCCCTTTCACCTGCTGCGCCTCGAGATCGATGTCGATCCAGTGGTGCGCATTGCCGCCGTCGTTCACGAGCGTCGCGATCCCGATCGGCGTGGCCACGACGAGGTCGAGATCGCCGTCGCCGTCGAGGTCACCGGTGTCGAGGCCGCGAACCTCGCTCACCCCGCCGGCTGCCTCATCAGCCACGACCACCGCGTCGCTGCCCCGCGCAAACGCTCCGTCGGGCGCTCCCCGCAGGATGTCGAGTCCCGCCGCGCCGAACGTCGCCAGATCGAGGGCGCCGTCGTTGTCGGAGTCGAACGCCATGAGCCCCACGTTCGGCTCGGCAGCGACCGTGACGGGCGCCTCGGTGCGGAGCACGCCCGTCGGCGAGCGGCGCGATGCGATACGCACGATGCCCGACGATCCGCTCGCGACGATGTCCCAGGCGGCATCGGCATCGGCATCCAGCACCTCGACCGCGGTGGCCGCCGCGTCGCTCAAGGAACGGAAGCGGTACTGCCCATGCCGCAGGTTCTCGAGCCAGCCGCAGCCGGCCGTGCCGGCGATGACCACATCGATGTCCACGTCGCGATCGAAGTCCGCACACACGAGCCCCGCGATGTCGCCACATGCGTCGTGACCGACCACCGGATCGCCCGTGCGGAAGCCCGCGCTGCCGAGACTCGTCAGCACCCGCACGCCCGCGGCGTCCGCGACCACGAGGTCGAGACGGCCGTCCGAGTCGAGATCGGCCGGCACGACGGCACGGACCGGCTCGGCCGTCGGCTGCGGAAACGCGAATGCCTGGAGCGAACGGCTTCCGTCCGGCGCGAGCAGGTTTTCGAGGCACGTGACGCCTCGCGCACCGAACACAACGAGATCGAGGTCGGCCGCGGGGCAGGCCCGTATCGCCGCCGTCGTGCCGTCCGCGACCGGACGCACGGCCGCCTCCGGCCGACGCGCCTCGTCGAAGTCGAGATCGAGATCGGCGGCAAGCAGCCCGACCGTGCCCGGGGGAACGGCGGCATCGAAGAGCGGCTCCCAGCGGCCTCCCTGAAGACGCCACGCACGAACGGCGCCGTCGAACGCGGCGACGACATCGAGACTGCCGTCGAGGTCGAGATCCTCGAGCACGACCGCGATGGGCGACTCGCCGTCGGGCACGGCCGGGCCGGCGCCAACCACGAAACGCACAGGGATCGGCGGCACGGTCGGCGGCCGATCGAGCCCGAACCGCTGAAGCACGTCGTCGGCGAGAGCCGGTTGCACGAACTCGAGCGGGTGCGGATCGACCGCGCGCCGGTCGGCCTCGCTCTGCGGTGCGAGGAGATTCGCGACCGATCGCAGCCGGCCTGAGACGATCGCGGCCTCCCCGCGGCGGGCTGCCGCCGCGGCCTCGTCGAGCAGGGCACGCAGATCCGCACGCGCAAACGTCGCGATCGTGGGCGCGAAGGGCGCGACCGCGGCCCAGCGTGCCTCGATCGCCTCGGCCAGCGGTTCGTCAGGCCCGGCCGCTTCGAGACGGGCAGCGGTCGCGCGCATCCACGTCACCGCGAGCCAGACGTTCGCAGGTGCCAGGGTCATGGCTCGCTCGAGGGGCTCGAGCGTCGCCGCAGGACGACCCTCGGCCCTGGCCTCCTCCGCCTTCCAGAGGCCGTACCAGCCGGCCGGATCCATCGGTGTGTCGCGCGTGATCTCGGAGAATCGCTCGTGGGCCGCCGCGCGATCTCCAGCCGAGACCGCAAGGAGCGCGGCGAGCCAGCGCCACGCCGTGCCGTCCCCCTCGAGCTGACGCACCCACTCGACTCGCGTGGTCGCCGCGCGCAGCCGCGCCCCATCGGGCACGTCGACGGGGAGCGCGAGAAGCGACGCGATCGCGAGGTTCCGCGGCGCGAATGGGTCGCGTGGGAGGGCGGCCGCGATCTCCTCGAGAAGTGGCACGGCCCGGTCGAGGGACTGGTTTTCAAGCAGCGCGAGCGCCGTATGCGCACGGGCGACGAGCGCCTCCGCCTCGGCCACCGTCCGCGGTCCACGCTCCGTCGCGCACGAGCGCACGACGACCGCGCCGACCCCCGCCGTGAGGAGTGCGGCCAACCCGATCACCCACCATGCACGGCCATCGGCCACGCGGAGGGAGGCACCCCCGTCAGTCGCGGACACGCGCACCTCCCTCGCGCCCCGCACGCGAGATTGCCGCATGCAAGCGGTCGATCGCCGGGTGTTCCGGTATGAGCGACTCGAGATCGGCGACCGATCGCCGCGCCTCCTCGACATCGCCCGCTGCAAGAAGAACCTCGGCGAGGCGCACGCGATCGTCCCCCGCCAAGGGCGCCAGCGCGACTGCGCGGCGCAGGGAGTCCGCGGCCTCCGGACTCTCGAGCTGCTGCTGGGCGAACGCGAGATCGCTCCAGGCAGACGCGTCGCTCGGCCGTAGCCGGGTCGCGGCGGCGAGGTCGGCGGCTGCCGCGGACCAGTCCTCGCGCAGGAGCCGGGCCGCACCCCGCAGTTTGAGCACTTCGACCGTCGGCGGGTGGCGATCGAGCCAACGCGTCGTCGTCACGATGGCCGCCCCGGGGTCTCCGGACTCGATCTGACACCTCGCCAGATCCGCGGTGAACGTCCAGTCATCCGGGTGCCGCTCGGCGAGCCGCGCGAGCGTCTTCACGGCACCTTCTCGATCGATCCCCGGGGCCGCGAGGGTGAGATCCGCGATGCGATGGGGATCGACCCGTCGGTCGCGGACTCTATCCCGAAACGCATCCGGCCACGATGTCGCGTCCACCGCCAGGCCGCGGCACGTCGCCAGCACCCGCTCGGCGGCGTCATGATCCCCGGCTCGATAGAGGAGCCTGGCGAGCAGTTCGTGCACACCTCGGTGGAGGGGCGCGAGGCGGGCGGCTTCGGTGGCCGCGCGGCAGGCCGCGTCCATGTCGCCAAGTCGTTCCCGACACAGCGCGATCAGCGCGAGGCGATGCGCCTCGTGGATCGGCTCCGCGGTCGAAAAGCCGACGGCCTCGAGAGCGGCCCGCGGCTCATCGCGGGCCAAGAGGAGTTCCGCGAGACGGAATCGCGGTTCGGACGCTCGGCCATCGGCCTCGACGGCCTGGCGGTACAGGTCGATCGCCGCCTGCGGGTTTTCCCGCTCGACACACCCGGCGAGGAGGTATGCCCACGCGACCTCGGCGGGCGCAAGCGTTCGCGCGCGGCGGTAGCACGCGGCGGCTTCGGCACGGCAGTCATGGGCGTCAAGCGCGATGCCGTAGTGCCCCCACGACGCCGCCGAACCCACATGATTCACGACGTCGGCACGTGCCTGCTCGAGAACCGCCCGCACCGCGGGATCGAGCGACGGATCGACAGGGGGCACGGCCTCTCCGCAGCCTGCGCAGAGACTGGCGGCCGCCATCCAGCCGCTGAGAGTCCGCATGCTCATTGCTCGCGTGTCTCCTCATCAACGCGCGGCACGCCGTCCGCGGCGGGCCGATCGATCTCGTACATCCGATCGACGGCACCACCCGTGTGCCGGGTCATTAAGCCGTCGGGCCACGCGACCTCGATCCGCTCCACCCTGCGGGCATCGCCCACACCCACGTGCACGACCGGTTCATGGGACGAAAGATAGCTCATCCCCGGCTGGAGGAGCCGACGAACCGACCGCCCGGGGGTCACGACGCTGATCACCGCGCCGATGGCATCGCGTCGGCCGCATCCGGGAAGCCGTGCCCGGACCCGCACCCAGTGCCCCTTGGCAGCCTCGTTGGCGAGCACGAGCAGCGGCTCTCCGGTCCTGTTCACCACAACGTCGAGATCGCCATCCCCGTCGAGATCACCAGTGGCGAGTCCGCGTGCGATGCAGGCTTCGTCGAGTGGTCCGGCCAACCGCCTATCCTCGCGGAAGCGGCCGAGGTCGTTGAGCAGGATCTGACCTCGCTGGCGATACGGCTCCCAGTACGGCTCCTCGGGGGCCCCGGCGTCCCGTTGCACGCGTCCCGAGACGCACACGAGATCCGGATCGCCATCGTGCTCGACATCGAAGGCCGCGACACCGAAGCCGGTGAAGGGTAGCGTGGGTGCGGCGAGTCCGGCCGCCGCGGTGCGATCCTCGAAAGCACCGCCGCCCGCGCCACAATAGAGGGTGTGGTATTCGCCCTCGAGGTGCGTGAGGAACAGGTCCCATTCCCCATCGGCATCGATGTCGTCGATGGCCACGCCCATGCTCGCCTGCGGCCGGCCGACTGCGTCCACCGCGCAGCCGCGGAGCACCGCCTCGTCGCAGAAGCGTCCATCCCGGAGGTTGACCCAGAGCCGATTGGGCATCTGGTCATTTGCCACGTAGAGGTCGGGCCAGCCGTCTCCCGTGAGGTCGCCGGCGGTCGCGCCGAGCCCAGCACCGGATGCGCTGGCGAGCCCAGCTGCCGCGGTGACGTCTTCGAGGCGAGGCGCAACGGCTGGAGCGGACGAAGTCACCGTGACGTTGCGGAAGAGTCGATCGATCGTCGGAGCAAACCGATGCGGCGGACAATAGTCGCGAGGCCCACCTCCGGTGCGACTGCACGGGCGGTCGTCGATCTCCACGTAATTGACGACGAACAGATCGAGCCACCCGTCCCGGTCGTAATCCACGAAGCAGGCGCTCGTGCCCCACGCCGGGTTGTCATAGCCCGACTCCACCGTCGCGTCCCGAAACTCGCGCTGCCCGAGATTGTGGAAGAGCCGGTCAGGACCGACACACGTCCCGAGCAGCTCCGGCAGCCCGTCATTCGTGAGGTCGCCGACCGCGACCCCCCATGCCGGCTCCCGCGAGGTCGAGCGTCGTGACCGGGGCACCGTCGAAACGGCCGTCGGGCCCCTGCCAGTGGATGGTCAGGAAACCACCGTCCGCGCCATCGCGGGCGAGGCCCACGGCCACGATGTCGGGACGGCCGTCCGCGTCGAGGTCGGCAATCGCGCACCCCGATCCGGTGATGTCGGCGAGCGGATAATCCCGTCGCGTCGTCGGAGTGTTGACGAACGGAATCCCCGTCTCCGCCGCCGGCCGTGACACGAACGCCGGCCGGCCATCTTCACGGTCAACGCATCCGCCGGCCACACCGACGGCGATGATCGGCAACGCCCACGCCCACGCGCGCCGCCTACGGTGCCGACCCAACAGGCTGACCCTCCTGCATCGAGCCGAGCCGCAGGAACGTCGTCGCATCGATGTTCTCGGTCAGAAAGCGGGTCGAGCCGTCACTGAAAACCACTCCAACGCCACCGGGGTGAAAACTCGCCATGTTCTCCCAGCGGCACCCGGGGCAGTTGCTCCCCGCCTCGCCGTCCACGCCATTGATCGGCCTCAGCATCGGTGACGTGCCCACCTCCCACCGCATCCCGCGACCGCCGTCGGCGGAGAACGTCCCGATCTCAGTGACGCTGCGGGGACGATAGCCCCGCACCTCCGCCGCGATCATGGTCTGGCTCGTCCCATCCGTGATCTCTCCGATCTTCGTCCTGCTGTTGAAGAACATGACGCCTTTGCCGTCGGCATTCGTGTTGTAGCCCGGAAGTGCCCACTGCATGCGGGCCCGCCCCCCGGGGGCATCCTTCGATCCCCAGACGCCGTAGTAGTGGACGATGTGCGCATCGAAGTTGTTGCCCGACACTTTGTTTTGGTGCAGATGGCTCGGGCAGAGAAACGCGGGGTACCGCGTCCGCATGGCCGTGCCATTCGGCCCCGAGTTCCAGGCCGCTCCGAAGTTGATCGTCTCGTAG
>CAIWZS010000275.1 GCA_903917235.1 uncultured Planctomycetaceae bacterium
CCGCGTCCACGAGCCATCCTCGAAATCGTCGATCACCAGCGACCCGGCATGGAGCATCTCGACGGCGTCGATCACCGGCTCGGGGCCGCGGCCGGTGCCACCGGCGAATTCGTACGCCCACTGCACAAGCGCCGCGCGAAATCGCTTTCCACCCACTCCGGGGTAGAGGTCCGGGGCGAGCTGAAGCGCCTTCGACCAGCCGTGCCGCATCCGGGCGCTCACGGAGGCCCGGGCGCCGAAGCCGAGGGGGTTGGTGATCATGCGAAACCCGGGCGGGAGATCGGGAAGAAAGACCGGGCGAACCGCAGCGGTGCCAGGCGTGTCGGCGGACGACCGAGGATGATCCGGGTGGCGTCGGCGGCATTGAAGCGGTGGCCGTAGAACCGCGCGATGCGGTCCTCGGGGAGCACCGCGTAGAACCGTCGGAAAATCCTCCAGCGATCCTCCGGCATGACGAGGCAGAACAGGAGCCGGTTGAGGAAGCGGGCGAATCCCCGCCGCATGGCGTCCCGGGAGGCCGCCGCGGCGAGTTCGCCACCGAGGCGATCGGGCCGGGATCGGGCCACGAGTTCCGCGAAGCGGATCGCCAGCGGCATCGAGTACCCCGTCGCCGCGTGGTACCAGCCACCCGCATAGCCGCCGGCGGGTGACGGCCCCTCGCGCCTTTCCGGAGCGGCGTACGGCATGGGAAGGCAGCCCCGCTCGGTCCGGATGAGTTCCGGGGAATCGATGCCGGCCTCCGACAGCCGTCCCGAGATGAGCTCGAGGGCCCTGGGTTCGTCGCAGGTCGGGTCCTCGTGGAAGCGGGTGTATTCCAGCAGCACGCGATCGTCACCGAACGGCAGCTCGTAGAGGAATTCGAAGCCGCCGGCCTGATCCTCGCGGACGTCCATCACGGTCGGTTCCGCGGCCGGCCACCGCCGCGCGGTCCGGTACTCGTGGCCGATGAACGTCTGGTACCCGACGCCGCCGACGGCTTCGGCCGTCGCGGCCCTGCCACGACAATCGATGACCGCCCCGCAGTCGATCGTCACTCCATCGCCGCAGCGGAGGCTCGTCGGCGAGAGGATCTCGCACGCCATGCGCGTCTGCACGATCAGGGGCCGCCGGTCCCGGGAATCCTGGGACGGCAACGTCAGCCGCAGCGTGGCGTCGCGCAGCCCCTCGGCACTGATCGTCGCGTACGGGATGCCGACGCGGCGCGAGAGCCCGGGAAATCGAACGCGGTAGCCCGGCCAGCGGTGCGTGACGAGTGCATCGAACCAGGGTCGAGCCCCTTCGGCGACGTCGGTCTCGTGGAAGGACCAGGTGTGGTTCCCGCAGATCTCGTCCGCCCGCTCGATGAGCCACACCGCTGCGTCGGGCCGGTGCCACGCCAGCGCGTGCGCGAGCAGGCAGCCCTGGAGCCCTCCCCCCACGATCGCGTAGTCGACGGGTCCGGTCGGTGTCATGCGGTGATCCCAAGATGGGCCGGACGGTCCGCCGCACGCGGGCCGGCGGGTGCCAGGAGCGGGGCCACGCCGTGCAGCAGCAGATGCGGCACCGCCACGGCACTCAGACCGAGAAAGGTCGCGCGGATCACCCCGTCGTTCCAGCGCCCCGTGGGAAAGAAGCCACAGACCCCCGCGACGGCCAGGCCGATCGCCAGCGCCGTGAGTGGAGCCACGCTGCGGGCGAGCTGCGGCCAGCTTTCGGCGAGCTCGCGACGCAGCCGTTTCAAGCCGCGCGCCGAGTGCCAGCCGCAAAAGTACACGATGAATCCCACGACGGGACTCACCACCGCGAACAGCGTCACGAGCGAAGCGACCATCACGTTGTCGACGAGCAGCACCCTTCGTCGCCACCCGCCTGCCTTCACTGCCATCAGCCCCTGCATGCTCCACGCGACCGCGGCGGTCGCCAGCATGAAGCACGACCAGACCGTCGCGGCCTCGAGGATGCCGCGGGCATCCGGCCCCAGGCCCCGCGGCGCGACGATCCCCAGGTGGCGGATCACCTCGTCCCCCCGGAAGACGAGCGGTGTCCAGATCACCAGACCGCCGCGTGCGAATCGCAGGGCCGGACGGACGAGCCGCGGTCCGACGGCGAGCCGGGGCTCCTCCTGACCGAAGTGCCACGCCGAAGCGAGAAAGAAGAGAACGATGGTCGCGGACGGCGCCCACACCCAGCCGAGCACCACGAGCAATGCCACGGCGGGATACCCGACCAGGAACACCACCACCCACGCCCGCCCGAGAAGCGGTTCCAGTCGCCACCGCGCGAAGCGGTGATCCGCCGCACCGTGGGGCACGCCGACGAGGGCGACCAGAGATCCGAGGCTCAGGACCGCGGCCTCCGCCCCGATCCCGGAAACGCAGCACGCGGCCCCGATCATTGCCCAGCAGAGCATGATGATCGAGGCCGCGTGCATGTCAGTCCTCCGGGCCGCAGGCCACCGCGAGACTCAGCCCGCCGCGTACGCCGCCTCGGAGTGGCCGTCGGCCGTCCGGCGGCTCTTCGCCCGCGCGATGAAGTAGATGAGCACGCCGAAACCGGCCTTGGCCGTCATGTCGGCGATCGCGTAGCCGATCTGCAGGCCGACGATCCCGCCGGCGCCGGTGGTTCCACCCTGCTTGGCCGCCAACGCGTCGGGCGTGCCACCCATCGCGTAGGCGATCGGGTACACCGCCCACGTGATGAGCAGGACGAGCCGGCAGATCTCGATGAGCTTGCGGGCAGCGGGCGGCTGGCTGTCGAGCGAGTTCGTCAACTCGACCCACAGCACATACAGAATGTAGAAGAACGGGATCGACGACAGGCCTCCCCAGATGACCCGCTCCGTCCAACGACTGGGGTCGGCGATCACCTCACCGGGATAACCCAGGGCGATCATGGCCGCCGCCGCGATCACCAGCCGCGTGAGCAGGCTTGTGGCCTTCGCCGACGGAAGCCGGAGGACCGACACGAGTTCGACCATCAGGAGGGGAACGGTGAGGATCCAGTCGGCGTATCGGTAAAAGTCGTTGAATGCCGCACCGGTGCCGACGTATTTGGCTCCGCCGTCCGCCAATGAGTAGGCGTCGTTCCAGCTGTGACGGATCATGAAGTAGTGGTAGCAGGCGATCGACACGACGAGGCCCGACACCATGAGGGCGGGCCGGTACTCCGGATCGACCTGCGACCGCGACATGAAGAGGAAGAGGGCCGCGGCCCCCATCGTCGCCACGGTCATCGAGAAGATGTTGTCGACCGCGTTGTACTGAAAGATCGTCAGATCGGGCATCGCCCCGAGCAAGAAGCCCCCGAGCATGATGGTCACCTTTCCAGATGGGGTTGGAGGTCCATGCCGCCGCCGATCGGCCGCACGAGAGTCTGCGAGGGGTTGTAGGCAGACCGCGAGAACATGACCACCGAATCTCGCGATCGAACGCCGGGAAGCCCGACGTCCGAACCGCACGGCGTGCGGAGTCCTGCCCGGCCAACCCCCCTTTCTTTCGGGGGAAGTGTCGCCGCTCGCCGTCCGGGCGTCAAGCAGGCCGCGGTCGCTCGCGCACGCGGACCGGCGAGCCGCTCCACGGACACATCGTGCTACGCCACGGCGACAGGGCTGGTCGTCCAACGGCCGTCGATGAGTCGCCAGGTGCCCGCCGGGTTCCCATCGGCGAGCACCTCGGGCAGTCGCTCGGGCCGAACCGCGTCGTAGCACTGCAGCATGCTGAAGCGACGCAGCGCCGCCGGAATGCCGACGGCAGTGAAACCAGGATGTCCGGTCGCGGGGAACGGTCCGCCGTGGTTCATCGCCGCCGAGACAGCCACGCCCGTGGGCATCTTGTCGTTGAGCAGCCGCCCCACCCGTCGCCGCAGGAGCGGCTCGACCCGGCGGTAGGCCGCGTCGTCGTCGCCCGTGCGACTTGAATAGATGCTGCCGGTGAGGTTCCCCTCGAGGTGCGACACGACGGCCAGCATCTCGTCCACGTCCGCCGCGACCACGAAGAGGCTCACCGGCCCGAACATCTCCGTCTGGAGCCGTCGCGGCTCGGCCAGGAACCTCGCCCCGGTCACCGTGAGGAGCGTGTTCTCGACCGCCACGCGGTCTCCCGCGACGGCCCCGCCCCCCGTCACCAAGTTGGCACCGGCGTCGAGCACCTCACCGACCGCCGCAAGCAATGCATCCCGCACCTGCGGCGACAGGAGCGTCCCGGAGGGGGCCGCCGCGAATCGCCTGCCGACATCGGCAACGAAGGCGTCGGTCTCCGTCCCGGCCACGAGCACGACGAGCCCAGGATTCGTGCAGAATTGGCCCGCGCCCATGAGGCAGCTCGTCGCGAATTCCTGGGCCAGATCCGCCGCTCGCTCCCGGATCGCGCCGGGCAGCAGGATCACCGGATTGACGCTCGACATCTCGAGATACGAGGGCTTCCCGGCCTCGTCGCACGCCTGCTTGATCCTGAGACCGGCCGCCTTGCTGCCCGTGAAGCCCACGGCCGCGAGCCTCGCATCCCGCATCATCGCCAGTCCGTCCGCACCGGACATGCGATAGATCAGCTGCACCGCGCCCGTCGGCAGCCCGCACGTCCGGAGCGCGCCGTCGGCCAGTTCGGCGAGCCGCCTCGTGGTCGCCGGATGCGACGGGTGGCCCTTCGCGATCACGGGATTGCCCGCCGCGAGGGCGGCGGC
>CAIWZS010000276.1 GCA_903917235.1 uncultured Planctomycetaceae bacterium
CCGCTGGCCGCGTTGGGGGCCGCCGCGGTCGCGGCCGCGGTCGTCGGAGTGGCATCGTCCGCCCGCCGCATCACGTCGCCCGGAGCATTGCCACCATCGCGTGTCGCCGCACCGGACGCCATCGACACCGAGGGGCCGACCGCCCGGTTCGACGGGATCTCGAGCGGGCGCACCACGCCGGTCGACCGCGTCGGCCTTCATTTCAGCGAGCCGGTCTCCGGACTGTCCGTGGCCGACCTCCGCCTCTCGCGGGACGGGAGGCCGGTGCCCACCACGGGATTGACGATCCGGCAGGTCGGCGGGGCCACCACGTACGAAATAAAGGGTCTGCGGCGACTGAACGCCGAGCAGGGATCGTACGAACTCTCCCTCGTCGGCACCGCCGACTCGCCCGTCGACGCGTCCGGGAATCGGCTCGACCAACCCGTTCGCGTGACGTGGAGGATGCCCGCATTCCGTGAGGTCGCCTTCAACCTGCTCGACGACCGTTGGCGCTCGTCCGTCGTCTCGATGGACGACGTCGAGTTCTTCACCGAGCGCAGCGCCGGAGCCGCCCGCTTCATTCGCCCCACGGTGCCGGGCACGGAGGGCTCGATCGTGCTGCGATTCGACTATCCCTTCACGATCCATGCCGCCACGCTGCTCGCGGGCATGCACGTCTGGACGACGGGCGACCCGTTTCCCTACGACCCCGAATCACGCGCCGCGATCGACGTGTCGCCGGACGGCGTGACCTGGAAGACCGTGGCGAGCCTCGAGCCCGGCCGGGGGGGCGAAGTCCACGGGCCGCACGACATCGGCGAGACCGTCGAGGGCGGAACCACGATCTGGGTGCGGGCCCGCCTCACCGGCTCGCGCGAATGGCCGGGCGACGGGCTCATCTTTTCGCAGTTTCTGCGCACCGACCCTGAGAAGCCGGAACTCGACACGTTCGTCCTCACCGCAACCGGCGACCATCCGCCGGTGATTCCCGAGACGGACGACCCGTGACACGCACCGTTGTATGCTGCCGACGAGATGGGCCGGATCGGCCCCGACAGACGTCCCCCGGACGGAGAACGGCCCCATGACCCATCGTCGTCGTCGGCACGCGACCGTCGCCCGCCGTCCGATCCACGTCGTGGCGGCTGGGATCGCGATCGTCGGCATGGTTCTCGGTGCACCCGCGGTTTCGTGGGCGGCGGACCGGCCCGAGGCACGCGATGCCGCAGACGAGACGGCCCGGCGGCAGAAGCACTTCCGCGACCTGGTCACCGACGTCACGCTCGTCGGCCGGTTCACGATCGACCGGCCGCCGGCGCCAGCCGCGTCGACTCAACCGGATGGCGAGGCTCAGCCACGCAAGGACGCCGGTGCCGGTGATGCCGCCGACCTGGCGCTCCGGGAGGAGGAGTACGCGATCACGGGAGCCGTGCCGCTCGGCGGCGACCTCTGGGCGCTCACCGCGCGAATCCGCTACGGCGAGACCGACGTGACCATCCCGGTTCCCATCGCCGTCAAATGGGCGGGTGACACGCCCGTGCTCACGCTCGACCGCATCACGCTCCCCGGCCTCGGCACCTTCTCCTCGCGCGTGGTGCTCGATGGCGACCGCTACGCGGGCACGTGGCAGCACGACGACGTCGGCGGCCACATGTTCGGCCGCATCGAGCGCCGGGCGACCTCCACTGGGCCAGCGTCCCCGCGGCCGGCCGATCGGTGATTCGACGTCTCCTCCCGGAGACCGCACGGCCGGCCCGCTGGGCTGCACCCGGCCGGGTGATTTCCGCGCTCCCCCCGACTATCCTGCCGCCGGGGTCGGTTTCTCCGGGAGGTAAGCGCCATGATCCTCAGCGGATGGTCCACGGTCGCGATCGTGATGGCCGCCCTCTTCGGGGGCGGTTTTTTCGGACTCCCGGTGAGCGTGCCGCCGCTGCCTGCCGACCCGGTGATCGAGCGCTCGGCGACCGAGACCTGTCTGCTGCATGCGGCGCTCCGCGGGCTCGCCGAACCCGACGGCTCATCGACCAATCGGACGGAGCAGCTGCTCGCCGACGACGAGGTGCAGGCGTTTCTCCGCGACCTGCTCCAGGAGGTCGTGAAGCTGGCCGGCACCGCGGCGGAGGCGGCGGGCCCGCCGATGCCCATGCAGTCGATCACCGAGCTGCTCGGCGTCATCGCCACGCGGCCCGTGTCGCTCACGGTGGAGCGGCTGGAGGTGCAGCCCGGCGGACCGCCCGAGATCGATGCCCTGCTGATCCTCAATCCGGGCGCGAAGCGGCGGGTGTTCGACGCCGCGCTTGCCGACATCCTCCGCGGCATCCTCGGTGACGCGCCACCATCGGCCGCGGACGGACTCGCACGCATGCCCCTCGGCGCCGGGCCGACGCTCGCCTGGGGCTATCGGGATGACTATTTCATCTTCGCCGTCGGCGATGGGGCGGTCGCTCGCAGCGGTGCGATCGTCGCCGGCGGTCCAGCGCGGACGCCCGCGTGGAAAGCCACCATGCTCGAGCGCATGCCGGTGAAGCGGCTGTCGACGCTCGCGTATCTCGACGCAGCCGCGATCCGCGAACGCATCCTCCGGCAGATCCCCGATTCCACCGTCCGGGGCGCGCGCGAGGTGGTCACCGCGCTGGGACTCGACGAACTCGAGGTGGTCGGCAGCGTGAGCGGCATGACCGAGGAGGGCGTTTCGTCCGCCACCTGGCTGGGATTCACGGGCGAACCGCGGGGCATCTTCGCCCGTGGACGGGGCAAGCCCCTGGCCGCGGGCGACTTCGCCATGATCCCTTCCGACGCCATCATGGCACAGGTGGTGAAGCTCGACACGGCCGCGACGCTCGAGCAGCTCCTCGACGGCATCGATGCCGTCGCCCCCCGCGCGACGAACGATGCCCGGACGGCCCTCGAGCAGTTCCGGGCGGTCGCCGGCCTCGACCTCGAGACCGATCTGCTCCGTCCGTTGGGCGACACGTGGCGATTCTTCATGCTGCCGGGCGGCGGACCGCTCGTTCCCGCCATGGCCCTGGTGATCGACGTGCGCGACGCGCGGACCTTCGGCACGTCGCACGGGGCGCTGCTGCGACTGGCCCGCAACGCCGCGGCCGCGGCGGGCCAGCCGATCGACGTCGCGGAGTCACGGTACCGCGACGAGACGATCTTCACGCTGAACGCGCCCGTGCCGATCGCGCCGGCGTGGTGCCTCACGGACGAACGCCTGATCGTCACGACCTCACCGCAACTCCTGCGGACCCTGCTCGCTCGAAGGGTCGACGACGCAAGCCTCGCCGACGTCCCCGAGGTGCATTCGGTCATCGAACGTGGGCAGACCACGCTCGTCAGCTTCATGGATGCCTCGTCGCTCGTCTCCTCGGCGTGCGGCGTCTACGAAATGGCGACCCCGATGGCGCGCTCGGCGCTGGCC
>CAIWZS010000277.1 GCA_903917235.1 uncultured Planctomycetaceae bacterium
TCACGTCGATCCGTGATGCCGTGGCGGCGGCGCTCGGTGAGCATCGGGGAGGCGGGCTGTCGCTCAACAACCTGCGGCGACTCTCTGCGACCGCAGCGACATCGCTCGGAAGGCACGGTGGTGAACTGTCGTTCGGCCGTCTCGAGCGACTGAGCCCCGCGGCGGCGAAGGGCCTGGCGCGTCACACGCACGCGCTCCACCTCGCTGGGCTTGAAACGCTCGGGCCGCGCGTCGCCGAGGCGCTCTCCCGGCATCGCGGCGACCTGTTTCTCGACGGGCTGGCGCGGCTCACCGGCCGCGAAGCCGCGTGTCTGGCCCGGCATCCCGGCAAACTGCATCTCCACGGACTGCGGACCCTCGGAGGCCCCGTCGCGGAAGCCTTTGCAAGCCGCAAGGGCTACCTGTGTCTCCAGAAAGTCACGACGGTCACGGCCTCCGAGGCCGCGCTTCTGGCAGGGCACCGCGGGCCGCTCCACCTCTCCTCGCTCGACGTGACCGACGCGGTGGCCGAGTGCCTCGGCACGCACGAGGGTTCGCTCTCCATCCGGGTGCCGAATACGATCCCGGTCGCACGGCTGAAGGCCCTCGTGCACCACGGCGGGCCGCTCTCGCTCGGCGGCCTCACTGCCCTCGGTCAGCCGCGCGCCGCTGTGCTCGCCGCCCAGCCGTGTGTCGGGGGGCATCGCGGGCTGTCAGGACTCTTCCTCAACAGCGTCACGACGATCTCGGCCGCCGTGGCGGCAACCCTCGCAACCCACACCGCGGGCACGCTGTCGTTGAACGGGCTCACCGAGATCGCCCCGGACGTGGCGAGGGAGCTGGTGCGGCATCCGCTCTTGAGCCTCGACGGCCTGAAGAAGGTGTCGGATGACGTGGCGGCCATTCTCGCCACGCACTCCGGGGCCTCGTTGTCTGTGCGGTGGCTCGAAGAGGCGAGCCCGCGGGCGATCTCCTGCCTGCAAGACAATCCCGCCATCGACCTCGGCCGTCACTGGGACCCTGCGGGGCCAGGCCGAAGCACGCACCACACTCAGGGGGTCATCTCGACGATCGCCCGCATCGCCGAGGCGGGTGAGGCGGCCTTGCAACGTGGTAGACACAGGAGGTGAGACATGTCCGACGACGAGATCCAACGATTCGATGTACCAGTAGGCCGGCGGCGATTGATCGACATCTACCGCGCGATGAGGAACTACTTCGAGAGGGTCGCCGCGGCCAGGGGCGAGAGCCTCGATCCGTCGTGGTACGAGGACGGCCCGGACGACATGCCACACCTGTATGGCGACCAGGGTCGCGATACCGGAGGACAGCCGTGACAAAGACGGCTGACCCACCCGGGCCGCCGACCCGTGACACGACCCCCGGAGGAAAAGGTGACTGTCACAACCCTGGCCAGTGGGTATCCGGATGGCGGCGTTGGGTCAGGGGGTGACACCCTCCCGCAATCACGATCCGGATCTTGTGACAGAATCATCGCGGCCCGGCGAGCGGTCCTCATGATCCGCTCTGCTCAGCCAACCTTTGCCGAATTGTGCTTGGCCGACCTCCTTTTTTCTTGTGGCCGCTGAGCCGTGGGGTTAGCCTCAAGCCATCGAGTTCTGCCGTCCGCACCAAGCTCTCGACACTGAGGCGGTTGAAAGCGTCTGAACACCGCATCCGTCCATTGAATCCACGGAGAACCGAGAACATGCTGCTGCCCACACACGCAGTCAAGAACGCCCTTGAAGCCCCTGCTCGCAGCAGGTGGAAGGACGGTCGCCGGGGTAGCGCCCGTTTCAGAGCCCTCCTCGGCGTGGAGTCCATTGCGCTCGAGCCCCGCGTGGTGCTTTCGGCGGCATCGGCGTTCGAGACTGCGCCGGCCGCGATCGGAATTGTTCCAGATACTGCAGCGGCCGCCATCTGGGCAGCCAAGGTTCCCCCACTCTCTGGATTCACTCAGCCGTCGGATTCGGCACTTCAAGCGGGGGGCGCGGTACGGGCCCTCCGCGCCGCGACCAACCTCGGCGTCGGGCTGAATGTAAGCGGGCAAACGCCGCCGAGCGTAACGCGATTCGGTGAACCGGTCGTCACCAGCAGGCGAGTTTCGATGCAGGTATCGTTCAGCGGTCCTGTCCGCGTAAACGGTAGGCCGACGATCGGCTTCACGGTGGCAGACTCGGCCCGAACACTCGTCTATACGGGCGGCTCCGGAAAGAACGTGCTGACCTTCACCTACAGGGCTGCGAAGGGAGAGACACTCACGCCCGAAAACGTGGCGGCTGAATACGCCGCCATCAATCTGGGACCAAGGTCAAAGATCACCGACCGCCGCGGGAATCCGGTCATCTCACTGTCGACGCCGGCCAATATCGTGATCTCCAACGACCTGCTCCCCGAGCACAATGCGGAACGTGAGGTCGTCGGTGAACTCTCGGCCACCAACACGGATCCGGCTGACACCATCACGTACAGCTTGGTTCCGGGGATCGGTTCGGCCGATAACGCTCGCTTTACCATCGAAGGCCGTCAACTCA
>CAIWZS010000278.1 GCA_903917235.1 uncultured Planctomycetaceae bacterium
GCGGCGTGCGCCCCGGCGAGCGAGGCGTTGGCCAGCCGGGCGGCGACGAACCGCGCGTTGGTGAGCGTGGCCTCGGCGAAGTTCGCCCGTTCGAGCACCGCCTCCTCGAAGCGGGCCCGCTCGAGGTTCGCCCGCGAAAAATCCGCCTGCGGGGCGACCGCGGTCGAGAAGTCGAGGCCGACGAGGTCGAGGTCAGCGAGCTTGGCGCCCGTGAGGTTCGCGCCGACGAGTGTGGCACCGGCGAGCGTGGCCGTCGTGAGATCGGCGCCGGCGAGGTTGGCCCGCGTGAGGTCGGCCCGCGTGAAGTCGGCTGCGGTCAGGTCCGCGTTGGTGAAGTCGGCCCCAGCGAGATTCGCGGCCACGAACCGTGCGTCGGCGGCGATCGCGTGGCGGAAGTCCACGCCGGCCAGGTCGAGCCCGGAGAAATCGAATCCCGACACGTCCATGTGCTCGAAGCCGTCGCGGCGGGCCGCCTCGGGATCGACCGGCAGGTCGGGGTCGGGCGGCTCGCGGAGGGCCCACTTCGGCAGGGCGGCGTCGATTTTCGCGCTGTTCGCCGCGAGTTCGGCGTCGAGCCGTTCGCGAAACGCGATGACTTCCTCCTGCTTGGCGATCGTCTGCTCGACCGCGGACTGGAGGCGGCCACGGAACTCGGCCGGTGTCTTGTCGAGACCTTTGACCTGCTCGAGCATCTCGGCGAGTTGCTTCCGCAGGGCGGCCGGTGTGGTCGGATCCTCGCTCGGACCGGTCGCCGCCGCGAGGATCGCCTCGACCTTGGCCGGCGTCGGCCGCGCGAGCGCGAGGATCTCGTCGCGGGCCGCCGCGATCTTCGCCACCTTCTCGTCGTAGGTCGCCAGCGCCCCGGCGAGATCAGGCAGCTTCGACCCGTCGCGGACGAGCGCCTTCTTCGCCTCGACATCCGCGACCATCGCGGCCAGTTGGTCGCGGACCTCCGCGGGATAGGTCATCCCGGCCCGGATCGATTCCTTGATCTCGGCCTTCATCGCCTCGGCCTCGGCCTGCGCCTTCTTCCGCGCGGCAAGGCGTGTCGCCGCCATCGGCGGCGGGGCGGCGACGGGCGTTCCCTCGTCGAGCAGGGCCCGGTAGTGCGCGAGCGGCTCATCACACGCGTCGAGCGGCTCGGCAAAGACGAGCGCGCCGGCGATGTCGCGCAGGGCGAGCGACCTGACGGCGCACATGCCGCGCCAGACGAGGACGACCGTCCGGGCGTCGAGGTCGACCGCAAGCGTATCGAGCGCGAGCGGCACCTCGAAGAACTCGCCGGGCGGGTCGTGCAGCCGTGGGCCGGTCTTCGCGAGCGCGAAGACCCTCGCCCGGATCCGGGGCAGCTGTGAACGCGCCGCCGCGGCTTCCGGCAGGAGATTCTCGAATCCGAGCGGCTCGTCACCTCGGAAAAAGCCGGGCAGCCGCTGATCGGACGGCGCGGCCATGAAAAACTCCGGGTCGAGGCCCTGCGGCAGCCAGGGCCAGCGGTCCTTGATCCAGCCGCGACCGAACGCACCGAGCAAGTCCCTGCGCTGCCGCCACTCCCGCGCGAGCGGACCGAAGCCGGCGGGAGGATCCGCATCGCGCGGCGACCCGAGGGGGCGGTCCGCATGCTCGATCACGGGAGCCGCCCGGCCCGTCCGGCCGATGCCGATCGGATTGGCGGCGTCCTTCGGTCCGCCAAGTGCGGCGGCGTAGGTGAGACTCTGGCGATCGACGTACCCGGGCACACCGGGCCGATGACCCAAGAGCGTCTCTTCCCAGGATCGCATGCCCGTGATGACGAGCGTCTTGCGCCGGCCGGCCACCTCGACGGCCACCGGAAACCGGTTGGCGCTCGCCGAAGCAGGCCGGTGGGCGGTGCCGACGACCGTGTATTCGCCCCGCGGCTTCGTCGGCACGAAGTCGGACGAGTAGGCGAGGCCGAGGGCTGGATCGTCCGCGATCCAGCGGTCTCCCTCCGGCTGGAGCGGGCCACCCTCGCGGGGCACGAGCGCGCCATCGGCCGCGAGCTGAAACGTCGCCTTGACGATGAAGGCCGCGTCGAACGGCCGATCCCGGCGGACGTCAGGACCGAACCTCCCGACCATCCAGGTCGGCACGAGTATCTCGGGGTTGCGGTTGAGGATTTTCATCATGACCGCCCCCGCGACACGCGATCAAGACGGTCACCCGAGATTGATGACTGGACCAGACACGATGACGTTGGCCATGTTGAGCACGATCGAAGAGCCCCCGCCGTTGAGACGGACGGCTTCCACCTCAGACGTCACTGCCACCGACCCAACTGTTGCCGTAATGGTTTTGTTACCAACAGCGATGGTTTCCGTGCTGTTACCCGTCGTCACGGTCACGTTTTGTGTGCCCACGGTCATCTGCGCCGCTGCAGCGACCCATTTTTTTTCGTCAGCCTTCTTGATGTCGTCTGCGAAATACGTGACCGAACGAGATTGAAAGCTGGACGAAAAGATCAAGCCGAGGCTTTCCCAGTACGGACTCGTCTTCTGTGACTTCGCCATGTCGATCTTGCCCTCCCCGTTGACGAGCACCTTGGTCGGCTGCGTCAGATACCACTCGTATTTGTAGAGCATGTTGATCTTGCGCTCGAAGCCGATCATGAGCTGCGTCTTGAGCGCGCCGTAGTTCGAGATGTACCCGCCCATCACGTTCGAGAGTTTCCAGGCGCTCAGCGACTCTTCCCACGTGCTGCCACTGATGATGCTCGACCACTGCGTGGCCCACCAACTCGTCTGCGATGACTCATCTTGATTGACTGCATATGCCATGGTCGTCATCTCCTGGGGGACGTGTCCCTACTTGGTCTTACCCACCTTGAGTGCGGTATGGTCGGTCGTTGAATAGATCGTGACCACCTGGTTTCCGGCGTTGGGATTGAGCGTCAGGTAGTTGCCACCGTCGTCCTGGATCGCGAACGTCTTCGCCTCGCCCGGGAGCGACGTCGGGGGCTTGTTGTCCTGGTTGTACAGCGACCCGATCGCCAGCGGCCGGTCGGGATCGCCCCCTTCGAACACCACGGCCACCTCGCAGCCGATCCGCGGCACGAACACGGCGCCCCAGCCCGGGCCGGCCGCGAACTGCTGGTAGCGGATCCAGCAGGAACTCTTCTCGTTGTCCTGCCCGGCGCGATCCCAGCGGAACTGCACGCGGATGCTGCCGGAGTCGTCGGTGTACGGCGACTTGGGGTCGTGGCCCGCGGGCCCCACGACGACCGCCGTCTGGTGGCCGGCGATCCGCGGACTCGTTGCCTTCCGTTGCGGCCGGTAGTCCACCTCCGCAGGGATCGCCTCGAACGAGCAGGTGCAGGAGAACGCCCCGGCCGCACCCCGCCTCTGCGCCGGCGACGCGGCCGGCGCGAGCTGAAAATCGATCGCGGTCACGAGGTAGGAGGCGTTTTGATCCTTCCGCGGGTGGCCGTCGAGCTTGAACGTGGAACCTGCCGAGAGCCCGTAGCAGCGGGCCTCGCCGACGAAGACCTGCTCGCGGCACGCGTGCTCGCCCATACGGACTCGTGCGAGCTGGTTGCCGTCCGACGTCTTCGCGTAGAGCCCCGGGTATTCGAATCGCTCGAGATCGCCGTGCGGATAGGAGTGCGACGCGGAGTCCTGGACATCGAGACCCGACTTCGGATCGGTATAGGTGTAGTCCTTGAGGGCGACCGTGCCCGTCTCCATCCGTCGCCGGCCGCTCCAGCGGAAGACGTGCTCGGCATCCGTGGCGTCGGCGTCGCTCACGGCGTAGCGGATCTTCTCGTAGCCGGGAAACGGCTTCGCCGAGGAGTTCGAGTCGGCGAACACGATCGCGTGGCCACCCTCGCGGTGCTCCGCGTGATACCAGATGCCGAACCGCTCGACGAGGCGGTGCACGAAGTTGAGGTGCGATTCGTCGTACTGCACGCAGAACGGCAACTGAACCGGGTCGCCGACGATGCCCGATGTCCGGTAGTCGGTGAAGTCGAGCGCGTCGCAGACCGCGGCCACGATCTCCTTCGCCGACTTCTCCTGGAAGATGCGGCAGTCGGCGGCGAGGTCGAGCAGCCGGATCCATGGCACCAGGACGAGGCGATAGGACGAGACGTCGCCGAGCGCGCCGGTCTGTTCGGCCTCGAAGCAGATGCCGCTGAAGTGCCGTTCTCCGCCGTCCGGCAGCGGCACGGTCACGGTGACCGGCTTCCCGAGCAGCTCACCGAGGTCGGCGTCGATCGCGTCGCTCTGGAGGTCGAGCACGCCCTCGAAGGGTGCGCCGAGCGACTCCCGGTATCGGAACGACGCGAGCACGGCCCCTGCGAGCGGACCGATGCCCTTGATGCTCACGCCGCTCACGACGCACCCGGTCGTGGACAGCGGAGAGGCCATGCGCGAATCCTGCCGGAAAGGCTGCGAGGGGGCGAATCTTTGGTTATAAGTGCGGTTTCCCGCGGGGCAAGCACCCGGTCGACGTGGGGCACGCACCCCACAGGCTGCCATGCCACGGGGCCACGACGGACCGGAGGCGTCACGGTCCGACGTTCCCGTGGGCCGTGGCCGACCGGTGCCTGCTCCCTTCGCCGACCCGGTTCATGAGGAATCAGTGATGGCTGGCAACCTCGTCAACATGGGTTCGATGCTCAAGTGCAACAAGGGCATGGCTCCCTCCACCCTCATCTGCACCCAGGCCCCGACGGTGTCGGCCGTCGCGCCGGTGGCCGCGACGATCATGGACTTCGCGCCGATGGAAAACATTCCGCCCTTCGGGATGTGCATGTCGCAGGCCAACCCCGAGGTCGCCGCCGCCACCGCCGCGGCCATGGGCGTGCTCACGCCGATGCCGTGCGTGCCGGTCACCACGCCCTGGTCTCCTGGAGACCCGATGGTCACGATCGGGCCGGCGGGTTTTCCGGCGCTCGACGCGTCGAGCAAATGCATGTGCGCCTGGGGTGGCGAGATCACGATCCAGACGACCGACGAGATCGTGTCGCTCGAGTGAGCCCCGCGCGATTGACGGAATGCTCACGATTCCGCGGTGGCCACTCTCCGGGCCTCGGGCTCAACGGCGCGCGAGGATCGAACAGGAATCTTGTTTGACGTTGGCCGCACGAGGTTTCACAATGCCGAACGTTCGGAGCAACAGTCGCCCTATTCATTCGAAACGTCATGCAGGGAGTGCCAGCGATGGTAGGTGAATTTTCGGCAGGCAGGCCTTCGGATGCGAGTTCCGCCGCACCGGCAGGCACGGCCGTGGGAGTCGATCAGGCGATGCGGTTCGTCGGGTTTCTCGCGAGCCACC
>CAIWZS010000279.1 GCA_903917235.1 uncultured Planctomycetaceae bacterium
CGGCGGGGTTCGTGGAGAGCGACCCATCGGCGGCGAGATGAAACCTCAGAGCAGGCGGAAAGCATTCTTCTGCGGCGCTCTCCGGTTTCTCGCTCGCGTTTGGTTCGCCATCCACGATCAGGCACACGATCCGTCCTGCACGGCCCAGCCGTTTGAATGCGAGGATCTCTTCGTTCACCCATCGGGACTGTGCTGCCCGCGGCGAACAGATGACGATCAGGCACTGCGACGCTTTCAGCGCGGCACCGATCTGTTCGCCCAAGTCGGCGGACGTGGGTAACTCTTCACGATCGCGAAAAATGGGGCGAAGGCGCCGTGGCACGCGGCCAAGGGGGGATTCCCGTCCGACCAAGCGTGCGGGTATCCGGTACGACTCGAGCCAGGCGTGGAGTCGCTTTGCGACGGATGAATCGGCGTGGCTGTAGCTGATGAAGGCAACGTAGTCCATGTGTGGCTCACTTCCGGCCGGTTCGGGGCGCGATCCAGGCTCACCGGCGTGAGGCATGTCGCACGAGGCGACGTAACTCGCCAGAAGCCTCTAGGCAGCGAGTGTTCATCGGGGGGAATGCTACCACGAGCCGGGGGCGACCGGCCACGGCGCGGGGCGTTGCATCCGTTGGCGAGTACCGTTGGGGCGTTGAATCCCGAGTCTTACCAACGCACCACCGGATCGCCCCGGCCCGCCATCAGCTCGGCGAAAGTCTGCAGGGCTACGGTGAGGCGACCTTCGTCGTCACGATCCCGCGACGTGCCGAGCTATTTTCGGAGTCTCGAACACTTGCTGCGGTATTGCGCCCGGCCGCCCTTCGCGCTCGAGCGATTGTCTGTGATCCGCGACGCCGACGGCCGCATCATCCGCATCCGCTACGTGCTGCCCAGGCACAAAGCCGCCAACTGGGTCGGGCGGGGTCGCGGGCGGAAGTCCACGCGGCCGGGAGCCAACGGCGTCGTCGAGCTCACGCCGTTTGAGTTCCTCGATCGTTTGGCGGACCTCGTCCCGCCGCCGCGGAAGCACCGGCATCGCTATCACGGGGCGTTTGCGCCGAATCACAGGCTCAGGCCGGCCGTCACGGCGCTCGCCATCGGGAACATCGGCAAGCGGTGCAAGGCCGCTGCCGGCGGGCATGGGGGCGGCGGTCACGCCACGGAAGGCTGCTGCGACGCGAATCAAAAGCCCCGCTCGCACGACACCTCCCGGATTGCCTGGGCGAAACTCATGGCCCGGCTGGGCGAGGAGTTCCCGCTCGAGTGCCCAGCCTGCGGCGGCGACATCCGGCTGATCTCGTTTATCACGGAGCCCGGACCGATCCGGAAGATCGACAAGGCTCTGGGCGAGCGGATCGAACCGCCGCCCGTCTAGCCGGCTCGCGGCACGCCGAACGACTGGAGCGAGCTCGTGCAGGTGCACGACGACCGCGACGTCTTTCAGGGACGGATAGACGAGTTGCCCGTGGTCGACATGCACAGCGCCACGTGCGAGGAACTGGGCAGGCACGATCTGGCCGCCATGTGGCGTCACGCCGCCGCCCAGGCCCGGTCGAGGGTCAGCGCGACGCCGCGCGACGTTCCATGACCGCGGCAGGATCGTCCCGCTCCAGGCGATGGTAGCGCCCCGCAGCGAGTCCATGCCAGCGGCTGACGCTGCCGTCGGGCCACGTCACCGTCACATCCGCCCGCGGGCGCGCGTCGTCGCCGAGACCGAAGAGCAGCCGCCGGTCGCCGTGCGAAAGGTACGTCCCCCCTCCGATGACGAAGCGGTGCTGACGCGTGCCACCACACTCGAGGTCCACGTGGGTGCCGACGCGATCCCTTCGCGCGGCGTCGGTGAGGTCGATGCCGATCCAGCCCCGACCACTCCCCGCACGGTTGTGGAGCACCGCGACCGGCTCGTCCACGTGGCTCACGACGAGATCCACCGCCCCGTCGTCGTCGAGATCGCCGCCGGCGAGGCCACGGCCGTGGTGGGCGGTGCGGAAGTGCGTGCCCCCCTCGTCGGACACCACGATGAAGCGTCCGCGGCCGACATTCCGCGCGAGCACCGGCCGCTGGGCGATCGTCGTGCCCTGCGGATGGCGGATGACGTGGCCGTTGACGATCGCGATGTCCTCCCAGCCGTCCCGATCGAAGTCGGCGAAGGTGGTTCCGAAGCCCACGAACGAGAGGCCGACGGCGGTCACTCCGCTCGAGCGGCTGGCGAACGTGAAGTGGCCGTCACCGTCGTTGCGATACAGGGCGGGCACCTCGTGCTGGTAGTTGGTGACGAGGAGCGAGGGACGCCCCGACCCGAAGGGATCGCCCACGGCGATCCCCATGCTGCCGTTGGCCAGTCCCCGATCGTCGTGGGCCACCCCGGCGGCGACTCCGTGCTCCTCGAAACGGCCCCCCCGGTTGAGAAAGAGCAGGTTCGACGTCGTGTCGTTGGCCATGTAGACGTCGGGGCGCCGATCGCCGTCGAGGTCGGCCGCCACCACGCCGAGCCCCTTCATCGCTGCCACGTGCGGCGGCTCGAGCATGCCGACCGCGTCGGCGACGTCGGTGAACGTGCCGTCGCCGTCGTTGCGAAAGAGCGCGGCCGGGAGCGGCGCGAACGACCGTGGCGGGCAGACATCCGCGAACGACTC
The DNA here is from genome assembly GCA_903917235.1 of uncultured Planctomycetaceae bacterium. Classification (GTDB taxonomy): domain Bacteria; phylum Planctomycetota; class Planctomycetia; order Pirellulales; family UBA1268; genus QWPN01. The sequence goes on from CAIWZS010000279.1 coordinate 2,622, forward strand.
GTCGTGGTACCAGCAGCGGCGATGCGTCGCGAACGACCAGTTCACGTAACGGCAGACGACGAGATCGGCATCGTCGTCACCGTCGAAGTCGGCCCAGGCGGCCGACGTGCCCCATGCCGGCATCCCGCCCTCCACGGTCGTCGCGGAAAGTCCCGACGCGGCGGTCACGTCGGTGAACCATCCGCCCTCGTTGTGGAACAGGAGGAGCCCGCCGTACCCCGTCACAACGAGGTCGTCGAGCCCGTCACGGTCATAGTCGGCGACCGCGACGCCGTGGCTGTACAGGCCCGTGGTCTGAATGCCGGCCACCCCGGTGACATCCGTGAAGTGGAAGCCGCCCTCGTTCCGCCAGAACGACGACGGTCGCCCCTCGATCGTGCGACGGTCGTCTCCGGTGTAGCCGCCGCCGCCGGGCAGGAAGAGATCGAGATCGCCATCTTCGTCCGCATCGAAGAGCGCCACACCGCCGCCCAGCGATTCGAGGATGGACAGGTGCCCGTGCTCCATGCCGGTGGCGTACGTGTGCGTGACGCCGCACCGGGCCGTGACGTCCTCGAACCAGTCCCCAGGCCGGGCGGAAGCGGGCCTGGCCCGCTCCACGTCGCCGGACCGTCCGGACTGCGTCGTGCCTGACCGTGGCGGAGCCACCTCGGGCGGTGACCGAACCGCCAGAGCCGGAGGCCCGGCGTCACGCTGCCACACCACCCCCGCGATGACGGCCGCAGCCATCGACACGAGCAGGGCGACGACTGCACGGCCCCGCGTCATGGCTCGCCCTGCCGCCGTCTCCGAGGTCCATGGGCGGGTCGGTGGTGCGAGTGGACGCGACCGATGAACCGCGCCGGGGCACGCCGCCCCGGCCTCATGGCGACTGCCCCTTCGGCGCGGACGACACCTCGATCACCGCCTCGCGGCCATCACCCGGCACGTCGAAGGTGAGCGGCGATGAGTCGCGAGACGCATACGCGATCGGGATCCACCCGGGCCCCTGCGGCGGATTGTCGAGCAGCTTGGCGACCTCGCGGTCGTAGGCCATCCACTCCGGCGGAGGCGTGTTGACGCCCGGCTTGATCTCCACGGTCGGGACCGGCACGGACTTCGTCGAGTTGAGCAGCAAAACCTTGTAGCGGCCGGGCATGACGCCCTCCGCCGCCATGGTCTGCAATTCGAAGCGCCCGTCGGGACCCACGATCCCGTCGGCCTGCTTCGTGTTGCCGAGCGCCGAAAAGATCACCCGCACGCCCTCCGGCGCCGGCTCGCCGTCGAGCAGGACCTTCCCGCGCACCGTCCGCAGCCCGTTTCCGCAGCCGAGCGCTCCCGCGATCACGGCCATTCCGACCACACCCACGATCCCCTGTGTGGTGCTCGAGCTCCGCTGCGCCATCACCCGCTCCTCGCGCGATCCGTCAGAAGTCCGCCGTCGCCGGCCGGCCGTCGACGCGGTGGCCGAGACGCTGGAACGTGTCCATGTTGACCGCTTCCCCGATGTAGCGCACCGCGCCGTCGCCGAACGTGAAGTTCGCACCGCTGACGTGCCGCGACTTGAATCCGAGGCCCGTCGACCAGTTGCCCTCGCCGCCGCTGCAGCCGGGCGCCGTCGTCCGCAGGTTGATCGGCAGCATGGTGGTCAAGGGCACGTTCCCCCAGGCGACGAAGCAGTTGTTGTCGTCGCCCTTGAGCCGGTTGGTCACCGACGTCTCCCCGAGCATGAGCGTCTTGCTCAGGCCGTCGCTGATGTCGCCCGTGCGGATCCGCAGCGACGCCTCCCGCTCGAGCACGATGGTCGGGGGGCTGGGGTTTCCCTGGCCGACATACAGGAAGAGGCCGCGGCACTGGTCGCGCACGAGCGTGCTGGCCTGCACCTCGCCTCCCGCGGCGCTCGGCAGTGTCTCGTATCCCGTGATGTTCGGCAGGTAGACCGTCATGGTCGGGCAGGGCGAATGGTCGCGGGTGCGCTTGGGCCCGGCCGAGGCGGCGTAGTTCGTCATCGAAGGACTCGCTGCCACGTCCGAGTCGCTCGGGCAGCGCAGGCCGGCCATGCCACGATCGCGGAGATGACGGCCACGGTCAGGCGAGCCGCCGGCGAACTCGTCCCGCTCGCCCGGCTGGATGCCCCCCATGTCGAAGAGATGCAGCGCCTCCGTGTAGGGCAGTACGAAGTACATCCAGGAGTAGCCGGCGTTCCTGTTCGACGCCCCACCCGACGGATAGACAGAAGGCCGTAGGTAGCCGGCGCAGGGGTCCAAGCCGCCGTGCGGCAGAAAGCCCTTGGCCGATTCATGCTGCAGCACGGCGTTCGACCACTGCTTGAGGTGATTTTGGCACTGCGACCGCCGCGCCGCCTCGCGGGCGGCCTGCACGGCCGGCAGCAGCAGCCCAATGAGCACGCCGATGATGGCGATCACCACAAGGAGCTCGACGAGCGTGAAGGCGGCGCGAGTCGCCGCGTGCCGGCGGGTGATCACGGTCACGGTCCCCTCCCTCTGCGGCGGCAAGTGTGTATCAGCCATGGTCCAGGGTCAACGGATCGAGCCCATCTCGCGTCACTTCGTCGCCCACCCGTGAAGCCGCCCCGAGGTGTCGCCCGCGAGCACCTGTTCGCCGTCGGCCGAGATCGCGACGCGGGTGGGCAGCAGGGGGACGCCGGCGGCAGGGCGGGCATCGGCCGGGGTGTCGTCCGCGATGGAGTACTTTTTCGTCTCGTTGCCTTCGGCCGACCAGAGTTTCACGAGCCCGTCGCGACCGCAGGTCGCCAACTCGCCCTGCGGTCCGAACCGGCAGTCGAGTACGCCACCGGCGTGGGCGTTGGGCTTGTTGACGACCGGCCAGCCGTCCTTCACGTCCCACCAGACCACGGTGCCGTCCTCACCACAGGAGGCCACGACACCGGAGTCGCTCCGCCACGACAACGCCCGCACCGACTTCTTGTGGTCGGACAGCGGCAGGATGACGCGACCGCTCCGCCCGTCCCAGAGATGGATGTTGCCGATCCGGTCACCGGTGGCGAGGTAGGCGCCGTCCGGAGAGAAGGCGACCGCCGTCACCCAGTCGGTGTGCTTCTCGATCGAGGCCACGAGGCTGCCGTCCTCCGTGGAGTAGAGCTTTACGAGCCGGCCCGTGCCGCCGATCGCGACGAGCTTCTCGTCGGGCGAGATGTCGGCTGCGATGACCGCGTCGGGCTCGTCCCCGACGCTCGCGAGCCGCTTGCCCGTAGCCACGTCGAAGAGCACCGCGGCGCCGTTCTGCACCGGCTTGCCACCGGCCGCGAGCAGGAGCCGGCCGGAGCGGCTGAAGGCGAGCACGAGCGGCTCCCCCTCGGGAAACTCGATCGCGCCGAGCGGGCTGCGCGTGACGGGATCGACGAGATCGATCGCCCCGTATCCCGCCGCCGCCACGAGCGGTGCGCGCGGGCTCGCCGCGAGCGCGAGCACGGGGTAGGCGCGCCGCGTGGGGGGCCGCGTGAACGACGCGAGGTTCGTCGGCATGGCACCCGGCGCCCCGTCGTCGGCCGGAGCGGCGGCCTTGAAACCGAGCGTCCGCATCGCGGCGACGGAACTGCCGGCGTTCTCGCGCAACCCCGTGTCGATCCACTTCTTGATGAGCGCCACGGCCTCCGCGGGCACGCGGTCGCCTTCGGGCGGCATCCGATCGCCATCGTCACTCGCGGTGATCACCTCGATCAGCCGGCTCGCCCCCGACCGCCCCGCCACGACGATCTCGCCCCCACCGCTGCCCTTCATCACGGCCGCGTACGTTGTGAGGCTCAGGCCCCCTTCCTGCTTGGCATCGCCGTGGCAGGTGCTGCAGTTCTTCTTGAGGATTGCCGAGACATCATCCTCGAAGGTGATCGGCTTCTCGTCGGGCTTCGCGTCGGCAGCCCACGCCCCCGCGGAGGCCGCGAGCACGATCAGCACAGCGGCGAACGACGTCGATCGGTAGGGCGGGCAACGCATCGATGATCTCCTCGAATGACCAAAGAGTCGAGTTTCAAGACGGTTCAGGCGGCGGACTTACGAAGGCGACGGACCGACGAACGAGACGGGA
>CAIWZS010000280.1 GCA_903917235.1 uncultured Planctomycetaceae bacterium
ACTTCGATCGTCTCGCTGCTGCCCTGGAACTCGACGACGCGTTTCTCAAGTACGCCGCCACGTTCCAGGGTGATCAGGGCTTTGACCGGCCCGATCAATGGGTTCGGCACCAGGATCTGGGCCGTTTCGCCTGGCGCGTAGAGTTTCTTGTCGGCGACCAGCTCGATGCGATCGTTGTTGTCCTGCGGCCACGCCACGTACTCGCCGGCGCCCGCTGCGTAGAGAAAGATTGCGCTGCGGATGACATTGCCGAGCGTGTCGTCGCCCGTGGCCGTCACCTGGTATTGGCCGCTCTTCTCCGGCGTGAAGTCGATCGCGGCCGTACCGCCGTTGTTGGTTGTTACTGTGGTCGTGTAGACGGGCGAGCGTTCGGCCGACGACTTCCAGTAGTAGTTGCCATCCTCGGCCTGCTCGTAGACGCTGCTCCAAACGTACTCGTAGATCACGACGTTCAGGTCGGCGCCGGCGTACAGGGTTCCATCCGGCCGCACCGCCACCGCGTCGACGGCAACCGGGCTGCCGGCTTCCGCCACGTAACTCGCCGGGCTCAGGCCGATGTAGTATTCGCCGCGGTGCACGGGGAAACTGGTTGTGTTGTAAACCGCCTGGTTCGTCGGTCCGGTGATCGTGATGTCCAGGTTCCACATCTGGCTGGCGATCGTGCTGCCCAGGTCAGCCGGCACCTCGATGACCCATGTACCGTTGGCGTCGGTCGTGCCGCGCCCCTCTTGCACGAGACCCTGGTAGGCGTCATACGGGTTGTACGTGGGCTGGTCGGGGTCGAATGGGTCGAAGCTGTAATAGCGTCCTGCCGGCGCGTCGGCCCAGTGGAAGGTGTAGCTGTAGCCGGTGATGCGCCACTCGACCGGTGCGTTGGCCAGCGGGCCGCCGCTGAAGTAGTCGGCCTGCACCGTCGCCTTGACTGTCTCCCCCTGGATGTACTCGGGCTGGTCGGTCGTCACTGCGATCTGGAATTCGGGCTTGCGATAGGACGCCACCTGGAAGTAGCCGCTCGCCGAGTCGTAGGACTCGCTGTCGCGCGGCACGTCGGCGTTGAGGCTGTAGTAGCCGGTCAGTGCGTCGGGCGCCAGCATGAATTCGCCGTTGACGGTACCGTTCTCGTTGATCGGGTAGCTGCCGGTATAGACCAGGTTGCCCATGCCGTCGTTGATCTTGATGATCACTTCCTGCCCAGCGGGCGGGAGCGTCCACGCATCATCCCGCAAGACACGCACGATGCCCTTCCAGTAGACCGGCTGCCCCGGCCGGTAGATGGGCCGCTCGGTGTACAGGTTCATCAGGATGCTCTCGTACGAGCCGCCCGTCGTGACGTTGAAGGACCACGGTTCGATGCCTTCCGCCCAGTCGGACGAAACGACGGCGAAGCCGGCGTCGCCTGGCTCGCCGGTATAGGCGAAGTAGGGCACCCACGGGTCCTGCGCCGTCAGGCCGAGGTGGGCCATGGCCACACCGTCGGCGTCAGTGGGTGCCTGGGCGATCTCCGGCCCGGTGCGCGTGAAGACGACCGGCGCGTCGGCCACTGGCTGACCCGTCGCCAGATCGGTGAGCCAGGCCAGGC
>CAIWZS010000281.1 GCA_903917235.1 uncultured Planctomycetaceae bacterium
AAGTGGGCGCACGAGCAGGGCTACAGCAGCCGCTACATCGGCAGCATGGTCGCGGACATCCACCGCACGCTCGTGAACGGGGGCGTGTTCCTCTACCCGCCGACGAAGAAGCACCCGGGCGGCAAGCTGCGACTGCTGTACGAGGCGAATCCCATGAGCTTCCTGGTGGAGCAGGCCGGCGGCACGAGCGTCACCGGCACGCGGCGGACGATGGACCTCGTGCCCAACGAGCTGCACGCCCGCACGCCGCTGGTCATGGGCAGTGCGGACGAGGTGGAGCAGGTGATGCGCTTCGTGCGCAGCTGACAGGATGCGACATTTCAACGGAGCGATGAACCCCATGCGACGCGCCTTCGCGATCATGCTGTCCGTCTGTGCACCCCTCGCCCTCGCCGAGGTCGGTGCGCCACCGCTGCCGGCCGCACCCGGCCGCGGCTACGCGATGCATCCGGCCGTGGCCGGCGACCGCCTCGTCTTCGTCGCCGACGGAGACCTGTGGACGGCCTCGCTCGCTGGCGACCTCTCGAAGACGATCCCGGCCTCGCGCCTGACGAGCGGCACCGGCATGGAGAGCGCTCCCGTGCTTTCGCCGGACGGTTCGACCGTCGCATTTCTCGCCGATTACGACGGCACGCCCGAGGTGTACGCCATGCCCGTGCAGGGCGGCTCGCCCCGGCGACTGACCTTCCACCCGTCGATGGAGCGCCCGCTCGCCTTCACCGCCGACGGCGCGAGCGTGCTCTACCGCAGCGACCGGGCGAATCCGCTGGGCCGCGACGAACTCTGGAGCGTGCCGGCGGCCGGCGGTGTGCCGCAGCCGCTGGGCTTCGGCGAGTGCTCGCTGGCAAGCGTGGACGCGGCGACGGGCCGCATCGCCTTCACCCCGTGGAGCAACGAGGCCTGGAGCTGGAAGCGTTACCGCGGGGGCACCGCACCCGACCTCTGGGTGTCCGACGCCGAGCGCAGAAGCTTCACGCGACTCACGCGGACACGCGAGAACGAGCTCTTTCCGATGTGGGTGCAGGGGCGCGTGTGGTTTCTCGGAGACGCGGACGGCCGCATGAACCTCTGCAGCGTGGCCGCGGATGGCGGCGATCGCAGGCAGCACACGCGACACGGCATGAGCGATCTCGAGCCGCGATGGGCGAGGTCCGACCCGGGGCGCGACGGCACGCGCATCGTGTTCACGCGGGGAGCCGACGTGGTGCTGTTCGACGCGAAGGACGGCGCGGAACGGACGCTGGACCTGCGTCTCGTGGGCGACCGGTTCGCCGACCGGCTTCGCAGCCGTCCGCCCACCGAGGGCATGACGAACTTCTCGCTGGCGCCCGAGGCGCGCGCGCTCGCGATCGAGAGCCGTGGCGAGCTGCTCGTGGTGCCGCTCGGCAAGCATCCGGCGCACGAGCGACTGCCTGCGATGCAGGTGCCGGGACGACCGACGAGCCGTGAGCGCGGGCTCGTGTGGCTCGAGGACGGCGTGGTCGCCTTCGTGACCGATCGGGACGACGGCTACGCGATCGTCGCGCGGGATCTGGAGGACGGCGAAGGCGGCGAGAGCACGCTCGTGACGAGCGAGGTGTGGCTGCTCGATCCGGTCGCCAGCGCCGACGGTCGGCGCATCGCGTTCGCCGACAAGCTGGGGGTGCTGCGCGTGGTCGAGGTCGACTCGGGCAAGGTCGTCGAGATCGACCGCAGCGGCGAACGCATGATCCGCGACTTCCGCTTCAGCCCCTGCGGCGACTGGCTCGCGTGGGAGCGGCCGCTGCCGAGCGGGCTCGGGCAGGTGGTGCTGCGCAACCTGGAGACCGGCGCGACCGCGGCGATCGGCGACGGCATGACCAACGACCATGCTCCGCGCTGGGATCCTGCCGGGGCCTATCTCTGGTTCCTCTCGGACCGGCACATCGATCCGGTGAACGACGGGCTGGAACTGAACTTCGCCAACCTCGACACGACGGTCGCGTGCGCCGTGTCGCTGCAGACGGGCACGCCACCACCCGGGGCGAGCGAGGCGGCCGAGGCGGGCATGGATCTCGAGGTGTGGGCCTCCGGAGCGCGCACAGGCTGGATGGGGGGCACGGGCGAGGGTGCCGAGGTGCCGTCGAGGTCGGCCGGCGACGGCGAGGCGGACGACGAGGAAGACGACGAGGAGGAAGACGACGAAGACGACGAGGCCGACGCCGACGAGGAGACGACCGCCGCCGATCGGCATCCGACGCAGGTGGACCTTGACGGCATCGGCGACCGTGTGGTCACCCTCTCCGTGCAGCCGGGCGAGTTCGTCGGATTCGAGGCGGTGCCCGGTGCGCTGCTGCTCGGCAGGCATCCGCGCGAGAGCGTGGGCGAGGAGGTCTGGCCGCCGCCGCCGATGGGCGTGCCGGGCACGCTTCTCGAGCGATTCGACGTCGTGGCGGGCAAGTCGACGCCGCTCGGCGAGAAGCCGGTGGTGGCTTGGAGCGTGGACGACCGGGCCACGCACGTCGTCACCTGGGACGGCCAGCAGTTGGCGCTGCACGGCGTGCAGCCGGGCGAGGCGACGCCGCTCGAGGTGTCGGAGCTTCGCATCGACGCGGAACCTCGGCAGGAGTGGCGGCAGATCTTCGACGACGCCTGGAAGCTGCAGCGTGACTTCTTCTGGCGCGCCGACATGGGCGGCGTCGACTGGAACGCGACGCGCCAGATGTACCTGCCGCTCGTCGAACGCGTGGGCACGCGGCAGGAACTGAACGACGCGATCGTGCAGATGAGCAGCGAACTCGCGAACAGCCACGTCTACATCAGCGGCGGCGAGGAGTTCCGTCGATCGGAGTCGCTCGGCGTCGGCACGCTCGGCGCCGACCTGACGGTGCGCGACGGTGGATGGGCGATCGAGCGCGTGCTGCCCGACTTCAGCGCGTCGGGCGGTCCGGAGAGCCCCCTCGCCACGCCGTTCCGGCGCGTGAAACCCGGCGAGTTCGTGGTGGCGATCGACGGCCGGCGCGTCTCGAGCGACCGAGACATCGGCGAGCTGCTCGTGGGCCGCGCGGGTCGCACGGTGCTGCTCTCCCTCGCGACCACGCCCGACGGCAAGGACGCGCGCGCGGTGCGGGTGCGTCTGCCCGAGCACGAGGGTGAGCTGCGCTATCGCGACTGGGTGGAGACGAACCGCCGGACGGTGGCCGAGCGCAGCGGGGGGCGGCTCGGCTACATCCACGTGCCCGACATGGATTCCGCGGGCATCACCGCCTTCATGCGCGGCTTCTATCCGCAGGTCGACCGTGACGGCATGGTGGTGGACATCCGCAAC
>CAIWZS010000282.1 GCA_903917235.1 uncultured Planctomycetaceae bacterium
CGCCGTTGACGGACCACTGTCCACGAGCCTAGTTTCCGCGCCATGTACCTTGAGCGATCGCCACGCGTCGCAGCCTGCTTTCTGGCGCTCTCCATGGCGGGCTGCAGCTCCGTCAAGGAGCAGTTCCGACAGGCTTTCGTCGAGATGAAAGCCGACCTCGCCATCCTGGACTCCGGTGACGACGGCCTCGACGCGTTCGGATCCGCCGATGCGAAGGACCTGCGAGCTGCCCGGGCCGAAATGGAGCGATAGACCCAAACGTGGACCCGGCGGTGGTCGGCGTGGTAGGGTCCGGGGTTCTCTCGGTCGAAGTCTTCGCCAGCGGGGGTTGTATGACGAGACGGTCGCGACTCACTGTCAGTTCACGGCGGCGTCGGGCTGACGCAGCCGCCCGCCGCCACGCGCTCTCCGCGCGGCTCGAGCCCCTCGAGCCCCGGTTGGCGATGGCCGCGGCCGATCTGCTGTCGACGCTCACCGACCTCCGGGCGAGCCCGGCGCAGTTGATCGACGCCACGGCGCTCGCGTTCGACGTGCGGCAGGTCGCGGCCACCGACGACGTCAATGTCGGCAGCGAGGTGAGGCTCTATGGCTTCACGCCACAATGGGACTTCGACTACGAGGTCGGCGTCGCGGCCCTGCGAAACTCGTGGATGGACCCGGTCATCGCGGTCTACGACACCGCGACCGGTGCGCGACTCGCGACGGCCGACGACGTCTCGCCGAGCGACTCCTCGAGCCGCCTCACGCTGCCCCTGAGTGCCGGTCGTCGGTACACGCTGGCGGTGACGAGCTTCGACACGGCGACCGTCGGCCCGTACGACGTGGCGATTCGCGCGGCGCTCGAGGATGACACCCGCGAGGAAGACGACGCTCCCGTGCGCGGCGTTGCCACGCGGATTCCGCAGCCCGAAAATGCCTCCTTCAGCGGCGTGATGGCGGACGCGGGCGACTGGTTCTCGTTCCGTCTCGATGGAACCGCACGAATCGGTTCGAGCCTCACGCTCGACTTCGACCATGCGCTCGGCGATCTCGACATGGTGCTGACGGGCTCCTCGGGGCGCGTGCTGGCCCGCAGCGAGGGCACCACCGATCGCGAGACGATCCTCGTGGAAGGCCTGGCACCGGGCACGTACTTCGTCGGGGTGTACGGCTACGGCGGCGCCGCGAATCCCTCCTACACGTTCACGTCGGCCGTCCGCACCGGGTCGAGCCGCGCCGTCGTGACGGCGGACCGCTTCGAGCGGAACAACACGCGGGCGTCGGCCACGAACCTCGGAGACATCGTCGCGACGAGCGAGGTCACGGGCCTGACATTGGGTCGGAGGGACGTCGATTTCCTGAAGTTCAACCTCGCCTCGCCCGGCGAGGCGACGAGCGACATCGTGGTGTCGTTCGACCCGGCACTGGGCGACGTCGACGCCCAGCTGCTCGACGCGTCGGGGCGTCGGCTCGCGACGGCCGCGGGTGTCGATGCCGAGGAGCGCCTCAGCCTCGCGGGACGTCCCGCCGGGACGTACTACCTGCGGGTCTACGGCTATCGTGGGGCCGCGAACCCCGACTACGCCGTCCGCTTCAATCAGGGCATCACCGTCGATCCCCCGGTGACGCTGCCCTCCTTCGGCGAGCCGCTCCCTCCGCCCCCGGCGCCGCCCCCGGCCCCCACCAACCCGGTCGGCGACTGGACGATCGCCGTCTACATGACGAGCACGGACCTCGCCGACTTCGCCTTCGACGACGTCAACGAGATGGAGCTCGCCGTCAGTCGCTTCGCGCCGGGCGCGGCGATCACCGTGTTCTGGGATCAGTGGCGGGGCAAGTCATTCCCGACCAGTTCCCAGGCTGCATGGGACACGACCGGACGGGCCGTGATCGCCCCGGACGCGAACCTCAGCACGATCGCGACCGAGTTCCAGATTCTCCCCGAGCAGAACACGGGCGATCCGGCCGTGCTGAAGGACTTCCTCACGTGGACCATGGAGGTGCGTCCCGCCACCCGCTACGGCGTGGTGATGTGGGATCACGGCGGCGGACTGTCGGGCGTCAACTTCGACGACGAGAGCGGGTACGACAGCATCACGGTGCAGGAGCTGCGCAAGGCGATCGGCGATGCGGGAATGAGTCCCTCGGTCCTGATGTACGACGCGTGCCTCATGGGCAACGTGGAGCAGTTTTACGAACTGCGCACCGTCGCACCCGTCCAGGTCGCCTCAGAAGAGGTGATCAACGGGCCCGGCTATGACTACAGGACGGCCTTCGCGACGCTTGAATCGGCGCCGGCAGCCGTGACGCCCGAGATTCTCGCCCGGGGCGTCGTGGACAGTTTCACGACGCAGTACGGCACCGACGGGGCCTCGACGCTGGCGGCCGTCTCGTCCGCCGGCATGACCGCCGTGGCCACCGCGATCAAGGCCTTCGCGGACTCGACGACCGGGTTCAGCGACGCGCAGTGGTCGCGCCTGCGGGCGCTGGTCGGGCAGGTGACGCGCTTCGAGTTTCCGCAGTACGTCGATCTCGGGCAGCTCATGGAGCGGGTCTCCACGGCGAGCACCTTCGGCGCCGACGCGCGCTCCGCCGCCGCCGCGGTGGTGTCCGCGATCGGCGACGCCGTGTTCGCGAGGATGTCCGACGAGCGACAGACCAGCGGCATGTCGATCTACTTCCCCACGACGGCATCGCAGGAGATGGCGGAGGTGTCCCTCTACACGGAATGGAACTCGATCACCGGGTGGTCGCGGGTGGTCAACCGGGCCCTGGGACGTGCGGGCAACGCGCGTGGCGGCGGGGCTGGCAGCCTCTATGCGTACGCGGAACGACGGAAGTGATCCCGTCCCGGCAGGCCGCCGTCGCGGGCCGTGTGATTACGGCAGGATCCGCAGGCCGACGGCGGCATTGACGTCGAACGCCGCCCTGCGGTGACGCACGAGCGCGTCGCGGAGGCTCTGCCCCACTTCGCCGGCCGCGTCGAGGTGCGTCTGGTAGTCATCGATGCCGATCGTGCCCGCCGCGAACTCGGCGGTCTTGCGCCGGGTGAGTGCGGACGCACGCGGCACGACATCCCGTTCCAATTCCTCGAGGGCCGCGACGGAGCGGCGGTATTCCCGTTCCGCCAGCCGCACCTCGGCCGCGACGCGCCGTTCGATCGCTTCCATCTCCAGCCGGGTCTGCGCGAGGTTGCTCTCCGCGCGGGCGATGTTGCCCTGGTTGCGGTTGAAGATCGGCATCGCGAACGTCAGGCCGACGGCCCACGAGCTCGCACTCTGTCTGCCGAACGGGCTGTTGTCCTGGATGGTGATCGGGTCGTAGAAGAGGAAGACGTCGTCGACGCGGTTCGCCCGCTGGAGTGCGATCTCGGCACCGGC
>CAIWZS010000283.1 GCA_903917235.1 uncultured Planctomycetaceae bacterium
GCCTTCCCCTTCTTGCGGTTGACCTCGCCACGGGCGAGCACGAACACGTCCTCGCTGCCGCTCTTCACGCCCTGGGAATTGCCGGAGATGACCCAGGCGCCGTTGGTCGCCGAGTAGACGCGGAGAAGGTTCGGCTTCGGCTCCTTCGCGTCGACCGTGGCGAGCGCCGCGTACACGCCCGCGGCCTCGGCGTCGAGTCGGCTGAACCACCGCAGCAGGTCGGGGGGGCGGGTGGCCGCCGCGTCCGTCCCGCTTCCCCGCGCGGCATCGACGAGCGTCGCGACCTCGCGGGTGGCCTGGGGGGCGGCACGACCGGCAAGGCCGGCGGCTGCCGGTTCCGCGGAGGCCGCGATGCGCACCGCCTTGAACCCGTGGGCCGTCCCCTCGAACTTCAGCTCGACCGTGAGCATCGTGCCACCCTCGAACCCCACCGGGGCGTCGAAGGCGAGGATCGCCGACTGGCTCGCGCCGGGCCGGCCCGACGTGGACCAGCCGGTGGCGGCGTCGGCGTCGACCGCCTTGGCCAGTTCGGCCCCCGCATCCTCGAAACTGGCGGCCACGGCCGAGAGCTTCGGTGTCACCGCCGCGCGGCCCGGACCCGCGACGAGCGGTGCGGCGGTCACCTTCACCGTCGACAGCCGGAAGCCGCCTTCCTGGGAGGTGCCCGGCCCGACGATCGGCTCCTTTCCGTCGCTGCGGTCCCGCGCGAGGGCCTCGAGCCGCAGGCCTGCAAGGTCCCTCTGGTGGGTCGCGAACGTGAGCGTGTAGGTGTCGTTGGCCTGCAGCTTGCCCGATGCGACCACCGCGTCGTCCGCCTCGCGTGCGAGCGTGGCGGACGCGGCCTTCATCGTCTGTGGCTCGAGCACGAGCCAGGCTGCGGCCTGTTGGACAGGGGCCTCGACGGCCAGCCAACGCGCCAGCCGGGTCGGCAGGACCTCGACTTCAAAGCGGTCCGCCGCGGCCGCGACGGGTGCCCGCTCGGCCAGCCACGCGTCCCGGTTCCGCTTCGTGGTCGACGGGTCGGGGTCGATGTCCACCTCGCGTTGCACCGCTTTGCCCAGGCAGGCGATCAACGCGTAGTAGTCGCGATGACCGATCGGATCGTACTTGTGGTCGTGGCATCGCGCGCAGCCGATCGTCATGCCGAGCACGCTCGCGCCGAGTGCCTGGGCCATGTCGTCGAGCTGGTCATAGCGGATCGGTTCGACGGTCTTCGCGGTCACCTGGCCCGGGTAGGGGCCCGCCACGAGGAATCCCGTCGCGGCCGTCGCGTCGTAATTGCCCGGCTCGAGCAGGTCGCCCGCCACCTGCATCCGGAGGAACTCGTCGTAGGGCATGTCGGCGTTGAGTGCCTTGATCACCCAGTCGCGATAGTGATGGGCACCGGGACGGTCGCCGTCGAACTCGTATCCTCCGCTCTCGCCGTACCGCACGGCGTCGAGCCAGTGTCGCGCCCACCGTTCGCCATGCCGCGGGCTGGCGAGCAGCCGGTCGACCACGCGGTCGTAGGCGTCGCCCGACGTGTCGGCCAGGAACGCCTCGAGTTCCTCGACCGTCGGAGGCAGCCCCGTCAGGTCGAAGGTCACGCGTCGCAGCAGCGTCTCCTTGGCGGCCTCCTCGTTGGAGGCGATGCCGGCAGACTCCTGCCTGGCGAGGATGAATCGGTCGATGTCGTTGCGGGGCCAGGCGTCGTGCTCCACGCGTGGCGGCGAGACCGGGGCCAGCCGGCGGTAGGACCAGTGCCGGCGCCCCGCCGCGACGTCGATCGTGCGTTCCTCCGTGGAGGCTGCCGGTTCGTCGCGGGGGTCGGGTGCCCCCATGTCGATCCATGTCTCGAAGTCGGCGATCACCGAGTCGGGCAGCCGACCGGTGGGTGGCATCTCGAAGCCGTCGTAACGGATCGCGGCGAGGAGGAGGCTCTCGTCCCGCCTTCCGGGCACCACCGCGGCTCCGCTCTCGCCCCCCTTGTGCATTCCCTCGCGGGAGTCGACGAGCAGGTTGGCCTTGAGCCTGCCCGAGCGGAGGGCCTCGGCGGAGTGGCACTGGTAGCAGTGCTCGACGAGCACCGGCCGGATCTTCGACTCGAAGAACGTGATCTGCTCGGGCGTGGGGGCCGCCGCGGCGACATACGGCACGCCGGCCGCGCCCAGCACGCATGCGAGGATCGAGCATGCCACCCGCCGTGCGGCCTGCCGCGCGTGACACGAAGCGACGGTCATGATGACGGCTCGCGTCGGGGGAGGAGTCATGGTGGGCGTCCGCGGGCATTCGGGCGAGCCCGACCGCGTGCATCCACAATCATAGCCTCCCATGGCGTGCAGCCCTCGCGGCGGGGCAGCCCGTCGCCGTTAGCCGGACGCGGGCATGACGAGACCGATCGCGTCACGCAGGATCCAGAGGCCGAGCCCGATCAGGACGTAGGGCAGGAGGAGTCCCGACAACCGCCGCATCGAGGACGCGACGAGCCGGTGGTTCACGAGGAGATGCCCGGCCACGCACCACACGCCGGTCAATGCCGCGAAGACGGCGCAGAGCAGTGGCACGGCGCCGAAATCCTGGGCGAAAACCGGGACGTACACGCCGATGTTGTCACCCCCGTTGGCTGCCGTGACTCCGGCGACCGAGCAGACCTGCGGGAGGAAGCCGCTGCCGGCGGGCCGCGGCGTATCGTCATCGGCGTTCGCGGCCTCTCCTCCTCGCCACGACGACCAGAGACGGTGAAGCCCGATCGCGAGCGGCGCGAGGCCCAGCAGCGCGATCCAGTGCCCCGGCACGGCGACGGCGCAGGCGGCCGCCAGGACGCTCGCCGCGACGAGGGCGCCGATCCCCACGTACTGACCCGCCACGACGGCCCGGCGGTCGAGTCGGGGATCGGAGAAGAACGCCATCAGCAGGAAGATGTCGTCGATGTTCGTCGAGGCGAACAGCGCCGCCCCGATGGTGAGGGTCTCGAGCATGGCGGACTCCACCCGCCGGCCGGTCGGGCCGGGGTCACTGCCCCATGATCGCGACGGCCCGCTCGAGGTTCTCGGTCGAGATCCTCATCGGGCCCGTCATCGGTCCCTCGAGATCGAGCACGATGAAGAAGGCGCTCGCGACCATGATCGCGCCGAGGAAGGTCGCCACCGTGATGGCCGTGTTCGGATTGGCGAACAGGCCGAAGATGAAGAACTCGAGCGCCAGCCACGCGAGCAGCACCAGCAAAAAGATCGTCGGCGTCGAGGCCGCCCGCTCCGTCTTGAGCATCCAGCGGTCGTGCATGATGTCGACCGCGAGATCGACCGCCCGGGCCTGGTGCGCGGCCTCGGCCTCCGACGTCGGCGCGAGCCTTTGGATTTCCTTGACGAGCTCCTCAAAGTGCCTGCCCTGCTCCACAGCCTGCAGGTCGGAGTGCGCGTCGCCCTCGGGCGACTTGATGCGGTCGATCCAGTCCTGCGCCGCCTCTTTCAGTTCGCCCCGGAGCGGCTTGGCCTGATCGTCGAGGTTCGCGAGCACGCGGTCGATCGACACGAGCCGGACGGCCGTGTCGGCGGCGATCTTCGCCGCATGGTCGAAGGAGTTCTTCGCGTCGGCGGTCACGAATCCCATCACGACCGCGGTCAGCATCGAGAGCATGCCGAGCACGGACCGCACGCTCGCCTCGGTGGCGTCATCGGTGAACTTCTCGGGCAGGAACCGCTGGCAGCGGAAGCCGACGAGGGCCGCGACGAAGATGGCGATGAAGACGAACGCGGCGAAGCTCAGGGCCGACATGAATGCTGTCTCCAAAAATGACACAGGGGGGGCCGGATGCGGCGGAAATCGTACCCCCCGCAGGCCGAGGACACCAACGCCACGGAGGTCTGGGCAGACCGGGGCGGCGTGGCTGGCAGGGTCGTCGCAGCCCATGCGGGCAGCCCTTGCATCGGAGCGGGGCTGCCCCTATTTCTCCGCCTCCGGCAAGGCCGCCGAGCGATACGGGCTTCGATCCATGGCGTGTTCCGACTCATCGATCGCCACGTGGCGGCGGCTGGCTCCCGGCGTGCTCGCGACGGTGGTGATCTGCGCGGCCGCCGCCGGCTGCATGGGCTCGTGGGCCATGCGCGGCACGAGGCTCCACTACAACAAGAGCCTCAGCTACACCGCCTCCCAGGAAATCCTCCTCAACATCGTGCGGATGCGGTACGGCGAGACGCCCACGTTTCTCGACATGCCGAGCATCGTGAGCCAGTCGGAGGCGAAGGTAAACGGAGCCGCGGGCCAGGTCGCGGAGCTGCAGGGTGTCGTCAGCGGCAATTTCACGCTGCGTGACAGCCCCACGCTCTCCTACCAGCCACGCACCGGCAACGACCTCGGCAACTCGATGGTCAAGGCCCTCAAGGCGGAGGTGTTCCTCGACGTGCCGCCCGGCAACGACACCCGCACGTTCATGCTGATGTTCATCGACAGCATCAACGGCGTGCGAAACTCCCCGTCCGCCACGTCTCCGTCGAGCCGGATCCTCGAACCGAACGACGACTACCGCTACGTCGTCGACCTCTACGCGGCCCTGCAGAACCGCGGGGCGGTCATCGTCAAGGTGGCGACGCGCGACGAGAAGCCGCAGGGCTCGCCGATCCCGGCCGACCGCGTGCTCACGTTCGACATGTTCACGGCGGCGGACAACGGCTACCTGTTCCAGGTGGCCGGCGACGAGGCGGTGCTCCTCAAGCGGTCCCGGTTCGCGGCGCTCACGATCCAGCCGGAGAGCGGCATGGCTCCGGAGGTCGAGGAATTGCGGCGGATGTTCCGGCTCAAGCCGGACAAACTCGTGTATCGGATCAAGTCGCAGGAGGACGACGAGATCGACCTCAACGAGGTGGCGGCGGCCGACGGGCCGTCGTTCGTGGCGGAACCGCTCGTGATGCCGCAACCGGGCGGCGCCGCCGAGGACATCGAGGTGCTGCCGGCACCTGAACCGGCCGTCGAACTCGCCCTCGAGGGGCCGACACCGGCCACCCCCGTCTCGGTGCCGGGGCCGACGGGCACGCTCACGATCAACGTCCGCTCGGGCTATCAGGCGATGGCGTTTCTCTCCAAGGGCGTGGACGTGCCCGATGCGCACGTCCGTCGCGGCACGGTGCACACGTTCCAGAGCCCCGACCACCGGCCGTTCGACGGTCGACAACTCACCCGCGGTCTGTTCCGCGTCTGCGTGCAGAAGCACAAGCCGTTTCACAGCGACCTGGCGGTGCACTACCGCGGTTACTGGTTCTACATCCCGCAGGACGACGTGCAGTCGCGGACGACGCTCAATTTCCTCAAGTTCGTGACGGAAACGCGGTCGGAGGCCGGTAGTGCGCCGGTCCTCACCCTGCCGGTGAACTGATGACCGCCATGAAGACGCCAGTGACAACCGGTGGCGATCGGGTGCGCCCCGCCGGCCTCGCGCTCGCGGCGGCTGCCTGCTGCGTCGCCGCGGCGGGCTGCATGGGGTCGTGGATGATCCGGGGCACGCGGGTCCACTACAACCAGAGCTTCAGCCACACCTCGTCGCAGGAGATGCTCCTCAACATCGTGCGGATGCGGTACGGTGAGACACCCACGTTCCTCGACCTGCCCTCGATCAACAGCGTGTCGGAGGCGGGCCTCGTCGGCGCCGGGGAGCAGCCCAAGGAAAGCGTCACGCAGGGCATCTTCGGCGGCGATTTCAGCCTCCGCGACGAGCCGACGCTCAGTTACCAACCCCGCCGCGGGGGAAATCTCGCCGATTCGCTGCTCAAGCACCTCAGGGCGGAGATTCTGCTCGACATCCCGCCCGGGAACGACTCGCGGATGTTCCTCCTGATGTTCGTCGACAGCATGAACGGCGTCCGGAATTCGCCCACGGCGACGTCCCTGGGGAGCCGGGTGCTCCAGCCCAATGACGAGTTCAGGCAGATGATCGACCTGTACATCGGGCTGCAGGATCGCGGCGCGGTGAAGCTGCGGGTCGCCATGCAGGATGACGAGGTGCATGGTCCCGTGCCGGGCGCCCCGGTTCTGGCCTACGACGCGGTGGTGGCCGCCAAGCAGGGCTACGTCTACCAGTCCTCGGACGACGAGGTCACGCTCCACAAGCGGGAGCGGATGGTGGTGATGGCGGTCAGGCCAGAGGATGCCGGGGTGGCCGATCTCGTCGAGTTGACCGATGTGCTCCGGCTCGTGCCGGACCGCAGCGCGTACGCGATCAAGTCGCAGGAGGAAGTGGAGATCGATCTCAACGAGGACAGCGGAGCGACCACGCTGCCCTCCGGGCCCTTCGAGACGATCTCGATGAACGTCCGCTCCGGTACCCAGGCGATGGCGTTTCTCGCCAAGGGGGTGAACGTGCCTGCGGCACACGTCCGCCGCGGCGAGGTGCACACCTACCAGGGGCTCGACGGTCGGCCGTTCGACGCCCGTCAGCTCACCCGAGGGCTCTTCGCCGTCTGCGTGCAGAAGCACCGGCCGCTCTGGAGCGACCTGGCGGTGAAGTACCGCGACCACTGGTTCTACATCGCCGAGGACGACGTGCAGTCGCGGGCCACGCTGAGCATGCTCAAGTTCATCCTCGACGTGAACTCGCAGTCCGGCTCCGCCGGTCCGGTCCTCACGCTGCCGCTCCGCTGACGCTCGGTCGCCGCCGGCGGCCGTGACGCAGGCCCCGACGCACGTGTGGCCCGGGCGATCAGAAGCGCACGACGAGGTCGCAGCCGCCGTAGAGCTGGCCGTAGGCGTCGCCCGTCGGCTGGCCGTCGGCCCCGGTCGAGATCCTGCCGAAGGGGAGGGCGGGACTGCC
>CAIWZS010000284.1 GCA_903917235.1 uncultured Planctomycetaceae bacterium
ACCGGTTTCGCAGCCTGAAACATGGATTCGGCGCTCGCAGGCCGATCTCATGGCGCGGGTGTTCGTGCCGGCCCACGACCAGCTCGTGACGAAGGCGGAGTTCAACGAGCTGACGGGCGTCGTGCGGGAATTGGCCGAGGCGCAGCAGGGGACGGAGTGGTCCGTAAGGTCCGTAAGGGACCTCGCCAAGCAGGTCGGTGGCCTCGCGAACTCCTTCGGCGGGAGCCTGGAAGACGTATGATCGCAGAGGCGTGACGAGAGGCATCGGCCCGTGCGCCAACTGCGAGGTGATGTCATGAAGAACCCACAGACCGCGTCGCGACTCCTCCTCGAGCGAATGGTCGCGCGTGCGACACACGGATTCGCGATCCTCTGTGCGCTCGCGATCGTGCCCGTGCGTGCCGCGGACAGCGGTCGCGCCCGGCGGGCTGACGAGCGACGTGAGGACGCGGCGGTGAAGGAGGCGCGTGACGCGGTGAACGATGCCGAGCGGGAGGTCCGGCAGGCGCAGCAGTCGCTGCAGCGATCGCAGTCACGCTACCGCGAGGCCGAGGCAGAGCGGCAGCGAGCCGGCATCGCACTCGAGAAGACGGCGGATCGACTCGAGAAAGAGCATGCGGACTCGGGCACGATCGCCGCGGCGCGGGAGCGACTGAGCGAGGCCCGGGCACGATTCAAGGAGGCGGCCCAGCCGGTCCTGGCGACCGTGCGCTCCCAGCCGGCCTACGTGGCGGCTGAGAGCGAGCGGGCCGAGGCGGTCGCCCTGCTGGTTCCGGAGGTGGAGGGCGACCGGGAGGATGCCGCGCGCCGCGCCTCGGCGGCTGCGGCGACGATGCGTGAAATGGAGCGGGCTGCCACCGCCGCCGATCCTCGACTGACCGCCCTGGACGCGGAGGTGGCCGCGGCGGAAGCACGGTTCAAAGCCGCTCAGAGCCGATTTGAGAAGGCCGTCGAGAGCGACCCGGACCTTCAGTCCGCGCGCAGGGCCTTGATCGCGGCAAGGGCCGCCGAGGACAAGGCTGAGGCGACGCTCGTTCGCGAGAACCGTGATCTGCTCGCCGCCCGCGCGCGGCTTGCACGCGCCCAGCAGTCGCTGGCGACGAAGCGCGCGGCCGACCAGCGGGACACGAACAAGCCGCCGAATCCGGGCAAGCCTCCGCAAAAGGATCGGAAGAAGTGACGTGCAAGCCGCGCCCGGGCCTCACGCTCGATGACGGCCAACACCGCCGTGCGCTGCATGCGGTCGATTTCAACAGATTCAATCGCCTTGGTACGCTGTTCGGCCGGGGACGCCGTCCGGAAGAGGCGCACTCGGAGGTTCGTTGATGCGGACGTCGCTTTGCTCGCTGAATACCGGACTCGTGCATACGCGTGCGGTCCGTCGCGCGGTCGTGATGATCGTGGTCGGTGCGTTGATCTCGGTACGAATCCAGAGTGGCCCTGCCGCCGAGCCGCGGGAGATCGTGCTCTGGCCCGACGGGGTGCCCGAGCCGCGGGTGCCCGCCGAGCCCGCCGAGACGGTGGAGAAAAAGGCCGACGGCATCGCCCGACGGTCGCACGTCTCGAATCCGCGGCTGGTCGTCTACGACCTCCCGCGGTCGGAGTCGGCCGCGCGTCGTGCCGCCGTGCTCGTAGTGCCCGGTGGTGGATTCGGCATCCTCGCCGACGAGCACGAGGGATCCGACGCCTGCCGGTGGCTCAATGAGCAAGGCTACGTCTCCTTTCTCGTGCGGCATCGCGTGCCCACGAACATGATGCCCGAGCCCAACGCGGCCCCGGTGCAGGACGTGCAGCGGAGCGTGCAGGAGGTGCGGCGCCGGGCCGACGAGTTCGCCGTCGATCCGGCCCGCGTGGCGGTGCTCGGCTTTTCGGCCGGCGGGCAGGTGGCCCTGGTGGCCGCCACGAAGCCGGTGTCGTTTCCCGGCGCGGATGCTCGGGTGTCGGCTCGCCCCGACGCGCTGCTTCTGCTCTATCCCTGGCGCATCGTCGGCGCTGGCGGCACGGGCCTGCGACATGACGTCGCGGTCGACGCGCATGCGCCGCCCACGTTCATCGCGCAGTGCGGCGACGACACAGGGTCCATACCCGAGGGATCGGCCCACCTCTATCTCGAACTGGTCCGGGCGAAGGTGCCGGCCGAGATCCACATCTACGAAAAAGGCGGCCACGGCTACGGTCTCAAGACCGGCAACACGATTCCCGGCACGCTCGACTGGAAGGCCCGCGCCGTCGACTGGCTGCGGGGCCGCGGCTGGTAACGTCCGGGCGGGCCGCTCACGGCTCCTGCGCGTCGTCCCGGTCCGATGCGCCAACGCTCGAGGTGGTCGCATGGCGGCAGGCGCAGCACCGCTCCTCCACCTTCCATTCGACGGCCGGGATCTTCCGCGTCACCTCCTTCTTCACCGGCACCCGCTTCGTGATGATCTCCGCGCACGTCGGCTTCCACAGCCAGCACGTCCAGCATCCGCAATCGTCACGGTGATGCCGCGTGCCACAGAAGATGCTCGGCCCCGGGATGCAGACCTCCTCGCTGCGATATCCCCAGCAGACCTTCGTGACCTCCTTCTCGGTCAGCGTCTTGACGCACATGGGGCTCACGTGTGCGGCCCCACCGCAGCGGTCGCAGCAGCCGTCACGCGCGGGCGTATCGGCGTCGGTCGCCACGGCACACGCGGCGGAGCACAACGCCGCGCCGACGCACAGGGCACGCAGCCGGACGCCGACGCGACGCGTGGACATTGATTCGAGCACGATGACCTCCTGCCGCGCGCCAGGATCGGCGGCTCAGAACTCGACCTGAAACCTGGTTCCATAGATGTCGAACGGTGCGGCCCCGTACCCGACGTAGTTCGGCATGCTGCGAATCCAGTTGAACTGCACCTTGGCGAACCGATTCCAGTACCAGTTCACGCCGACCGTCGTCTGATTCACCGTGGCGGCGTTGGGCGAGGGGGGCGGCCCGACGGTGTTCGAGAGCTGGTTGTCGGGACGCACGTTCACGCCCGAGAGATCGACGTACGACCAGCGGGCCGCCACCTCCCACGCGCCCCAGCCGCGCACACGGCCCTTGCGACCGGTGCCGAAGAAGGGCGTGTAGGGCACCACCGTGTAGTCGAACGCGCCCACCTGCTTGAGATAGCCGATCGCCTCGCCGGTGAGCATGTAGCCGCACTGGAAATAGGCCGCCGGCTGCATGATCGCCGGTCCGCCGAACTGGTTGACCGTCGTGAGCATCGCCTCGGTCTGGAAGTGGGCCCGACCATGGCTGCCGGCGAGTTCCACGTGCACGTCGTTGAAATCATTCGTGAGAATCCGGCCGGTGTCGGCGACGAGCGGCGTGCCGGCTCCCGAGAGGCCGAGCCCCGTGGGATCACCGACGTAGAACTCCGGGATGATCGCCGACCGGTAGGTCTTGGCGAAGGCACCATCGGTATCCCGGGAACCACCCGTGGTGCCATAGCGATAGCCGGCGCCGACATGCAGCAGGTAGCGATTCTCGGCCAGCGGATCGTGGTAGACGAGATGCGTGATGCGGGACGCGAAGCCCACGCCGCCGTCGTCACCGATCTGCGCACCGTTGCGATTCTCGCCGATGGTGCTGTAGACCGTCTCCTGACCGTTCCAGAACGTGAGCCCCGTCGCATAGACGCTGTAGGCCCACTGGGTCCGTTCATCCTCCGTCATCGCGTAGGCCATGATGCCGACGCGACGAAACGGCTCGATGGCCTGAAAGGCGACACTGCGCTCGAGAAACTCGAAGTGCCGGATGCTCGTCCAGCTCTCCATCGTCCCGGGCTGTCGAAACTGCCCGATCCGGATCGTGCCGAAGAAGGGAATCTGCTCCTGCTCACCCCAGACGTCCATGAAGCTGGGTCGGCCGGCCTGGGCGAAGTCGAACATGATCGAGTAGTTCGTGAACTCCGTGAGCTTCCCGAACGCCTGCAGTCGGGCCCGGCGGAAACTCACGCCGTCATAGGCATCGCCGAGCCGGGCCTGGCTGGCGGCGGGTTGGCTGAAGAGGCCGTCGTCCAGCTGGAAGAAGCCGCTCAGGCGGATGAGCGGGAGGGCGTCACTCGTGCCCTGGCCCCCATCGAGCCGGTTCGGGGCCTGCTCCAGTCGTCGATCGATGTTGCCCACCTGGTTCGGGTCGAGCACGGTTCCCGGCGACGGCGCTGCGTCCACATCGAGGGGCGAGCCTGCCCCGCGATCGATGTTGCCCGCCTGGTTCGGGTCGAGGACCGGTGCGGGCGCGGGAAGTGGCTCCTGGGCACACGCCTGCCGCCACGCGAGTCCCGGGGACGCCGTGAGGCACCCAAGCAGCACGAGCACGATCGGCGAGCGCGTCACCACCACGCGACGCAGTCTCGGCCAGGTCTTTCGCCGCGGGCTTGGGTTCATCGGGGAGCGATCCGCTGCCAATCGTCCGCCCTACACGCCGTCTTATCGGCAGAGTCGGGGTGTCGGGAACAGTCGCCGTCCCCGGTGCGTCTCGCCCAGACGGCCCGTCCGGCCATGCCGGTGGGCGCTCGAAGGCTCTGATGGGCTGGAATCGCGGGCTGTTTGCGAGCCGATTTACGCCGAATTACGCTCTCCAAGCCGGGAGCGGGCGGACGCATCCCCGGTTCACGCGATGGCATCTCGCTGCGCTCGCGCGGGAGATCCCGTCCCGCCTGGCCCTTTTCTCGCATCCACCCGGCCACCCGCGCCGTCCGCAACGAAGCCTCCATGGATGCCGAAGCCGAGAGCCTGCTCCAGGAGTTCATCGCGGAAAGTCGGGAGCACCTCGACCTCGCCGAGAAGAAGCTCCTTGCCCTCGAGGGCACTGCCGACGCGGAGACGGTGAACGAGCTGTTTCGCGCGATCCATACGGTGAAGGGGGCAGCGGGCTTCTTCAAGCTGGCGAAGCTGGGTGCCCTGGCCCACGTTGCCGAATCGCTCCTGTCGAAGGTCCGCGACGGCACGATCGTGGTCGACAAGCCGCTCGTGGACATCCTCCTCGAGTCGGTGGACCAGTTGTTGGGGATGCTCGGCCGGGACGACCTCGGCGAGCGCGTGGACACACGGGACCTGTTCGGCAGGCTCCAGAACTTCGAAGCGACGGCCACCAGGAGCACATCTCCGTCCACTCCGCCCGCTCCGTCACCCACCACCGTCCTCCGGCCACCCGTACCCGATCCGCCTGCTCCTGCCGCGGTCGTGACGTCACCCACTCCCGCCGCGGGGACTCAGCCCGCCCGGATCGTCGAACCGCCAGTTCCGCCCGTGCCGATCTCGGGTGCCACCGCGGCGGCCCCACAGCCCGCGAACGCCCCATCGGCCATCCGGGTC
>CAIWZS010000285.1 GCA_903917235.1 uncultured Planctomycetaceae bacterium
AAGAGGGTCGGCGAACGCTCGCCGAGCGGGTGGCCGCCGCGGCCACAGCGAGGAGACTTTTGCCGCCCCCGAGCCGGTACTCTACGTCCGCCGGATGCGCTCCGTGACCGTGGCGGCCGATTGCTGAGGCACCTCCGGCGGCGGATCAACTCCATGGAGACTTCCTCCACCCATCACGACCTGCGATTTTCACGGGAGCCGCGCTCCCGACATGTCATCCTCCTTCCTGACGACGAGGCTTCTGATGATCCCACGCGCGTTCGTCCGCCGAACCCTGGTGCCCCTCGCCCTGGCCGCGACCGGCGTGTCGCTGGCGGCCGGCCCCGGGCTGGCGCAATCGGGCCCGATCCTCCTGCCCGATGCGAAGCTCGAAAAACTGTTCGAAGGCCGGGTGCTGACCGAGGGGGTCGCCGTCGCCCCCGATGGCCAGGTGTATTTCAGCGAGATCACGTTCTCTCACGTCTCTCGCGACGAGCAGGGGGCGTTCGAGGCGGGGCATATCTGGCGGTTCGACCCGGCCACCGGGAAGACCTCCATCTTTCGCAGCCCCTCGGGCATGTCGAACGGGATCAAGTTCGACGCCCGCGGCCGCATGCTCGTCGCCGAGGGGGCCGACTACGGTGGCCGCCGCGTCACCCGCACCGACCTCGCGACCGGGAAGACCCAGGTCGTCGCCGGGCTGTTCCAGGGTCGCCCGCTCAACTCCCCCAATGACATCGCGATCGACGCGCGGGGACGCGTCTACTTCAGCGACCCCCGCTACCTCGGGCACGAGCCGATCGACCAGCCGGTGCAGGCGGTCTACCGGATCGACACCGACGGAAGCCTGCACCGCATCGTGACCGATGCCGGCAAGCCGAATGGCGTGGCGATCTCCCCCGACCAGAAAACGCTGTACGTGGTCAGCAACGACAACGGGGCGACCGCGATCGAGCGGCTCGACAGGGGCACGGCCGCCCAGGCCGACAAGGTGACGACACCGCTGCGGAAGGGCTTCATGGCGCTTTTGGCCTACGACCTGTCCCCCGAGGGCACGGCGACGTTCCGCAGGGTGCTCGTGGACTACGGCACGTTCGACGGTCCCGACGGGCTGACGGTCGACCGCGACGGCAACCTGTGGGTCGCCGTGCGGGCGGAGAATCGGCCGGGAATCTGCGTCTACTCCCCCGCGGGCGAGGAGCTCGCGTACCTGCCCACCGAGGTTCCCACGAACGTCGGGTTCGCCCGCGGGAAGGACGCCAGCATGCTGTACATCACCGCGGGGAGGAGCCTCTACCGCATTCGGGTCAACCGTGAGGGGTATCAGCTTCCTGCCGCGGAGTGACCGCACCCCGAAGGCCCGTAACGCCCCGCGGCGCCGGCCGGCCGCGTCACGCGTTCCCCGTCATCCGTCATGGACGGGTCGGTTTCGCCACCAGTTGGCGAGCACCGACGCCGACGTGTTCATGAGCGGACCGAAGATGATCGGTGCCAGTCCGAGCGTGGGCACCTTGCCGAGCGATGCGGCGATGCCGGAGGCAAGGCCACTGTTCTGCATGCCGACCTCGATCGCGATGGTGCGGGAGGTGAGGCGGTCCTGGCCGAGGAGGCGGGACGCGGCGTAGCCCAGCACGTAGCCGCCGAGGTTGTGCACGAGGCACGCCACGCAGAGCAGCGGGCCGACATCGAGCAGGTTCTCGCGGCCGACCGCGACCGTCAGCACGGTCATGGCGATGATGCCGGCCATCGACAACGGCGGCAGCGCGGGCTCGAGCCAGCGGCGCATGGTCGACGAGAGGTGGTGGAAGCCGAGGCCCGTTACGATCGGGATCACCACCATCTGCCCGATATCGAGCATCATCGCCAGAGTGTCGATCTCGATCATCCGGCCGGCGAGCCGACTCATGAGCAGGGGTGTCAGCAGCGGCGAGAGCAGCGAGGCGGCGGCCGTGATGGTCACGGAGAGCGCGACGTTCGCCCGGGCGATGTAGCTCATGACATTCGACGCCAGGCCGGACGGCGCGACGCCCACCAGCACGATGCCCGCCGCCACCTCGGACGGAAACCGAAACGCGGTGGCCACCGCGAAACCGAGGAGCGGCATGATCGTGAACTGGCAGACCAGGCCGACGGCCACAGCGACGGGCATCCGCAGCACACCCCGGAAGTCGTCGACGCTCAGGGTGGCGCCCATGCAGAACATGATCAGCATCAAGAGCGGCTTGAAGAGCGAGGTGAAGCGGAAGTCACCCACGCCGATGAACCAGTCCGGGAACGCCAGGCCCGTCGCGGCCGCCGCGATCACCCACAGCGTGAACGACCAGGGCCGCAGGAACGCCACGACACAGCTCGCCACCGCGAGGCAGAGCAGGCCGACGGCGACGACGGCGCCCGCCGGTGACACCGCGGCGACGATCGCTGGCACGGCATCCATCGGCTTCCCTCCCGTCGTGGCCGGGATGTGCGCGGCGCGACCCCGCGACCCCGCGGCCCCGGGGTTCATGGTCGTGGAAGCCACGGGCCGCGGCAAGGTCGGCGCCAGGCGTGCGCGCGATGGTCGCCACGTACCATTCCCGGGCGTTCTCCGCCCATTCCTGTGCATGATCGATCCATCGCATGCGCGTCCTCGGGTACGCTGCTCTCACCAGGGCACGCGTGTGGTGATCCTCGCGGAGGTCGTCACATGCGATCTGCTGGCTGCGTTCGGCGACAGGCACCATCGGCTGACTCGGCACACCCATGAAGACGCGCGCCCTGCAGGCCTTGCGACGCCGGCTGGCGGCGGGAGAGTCCGTCATAGGCCTCTGGGTCACGCTCGACGCGGCGAGCGTGACCGAGATGGCGGTGGCCCTCGGGCTCGACTGGGTCGTGATCGACGCCGAGCACGGCCAGCTCGACTGGAGCCAGATTCTCGAGCATCTCCGGGCCACGGTGCGCAGCGACACCGTCGCGCTCGTGCGGATCGCCGCGCGTGACACGGTGCTGGCGAAACGGGCGCTCGATCTCGGCGCCGACGGGGTCGTGGTGCCCATGATCGAGACGGCCGAGCAGCTGGCCGAGGCGCTCCGCGACTGCCGCTACCCGCCCGAGGGCCGCCGGGGCATCGGCGGGGAGCGGGCCACCGTCTGGGGCCAGGCACTCGCCGAGCATGCCGCCGAGGCGAACGACCATGTGCTCGTCGTGCCACTGATCGAATCGGTGCGGGCGGCGGCCGAGGTGCCGCGCATGGCAGAGGTTCCGGGGGCCGACGTGTTCTTCTTCGGGCCCGCCGACTTCTCGGCCACCGCCGGCCACCGCGGACAATGGGAGGGGCAGGGTGTGGCCGAGCGGATCCTGGCCCTGAAGGACGTCCTCCGCGCTGCCGGAAAAGCCTGCGGCGTGATGACGCGCTCACCGGAGGATCTCGAGACACGACGCCACCACGGATTCCAGATGCTCGGCCTCGGCAGCGACGCCGGGCTGCTCTTCCGCGGGACCCGTGAGATGCTCCGCGCGGCCGGCCGCGACCGGCAGCCGGCCGCGAGCCTCGATCCGCGCGACGCCACGGTCGCGCGGCCGGTGCTCGCCGCGCCACCGGCCCGCATGCGGCCCGACCGGCGCGAGGTGGTGACCCGCCACGGGGCCGGGGTCACCGTCACGCTCCAGCCGGGCGTGGTGTTCGAGGCCCTGGTCGGCCAGTTCAACGCCGCCCGCTCCCTCACGACCGGGATCGTCACGTTCTCGCCGCAGGCCGTGCTCGACCAGCACGCGCATCCCGCCAGCGAGGCGATCACGGTGCTCGACGGCGAGCTCGAGGTCTCGGTCGAGGGCCGCACCTACCTGCTGGCGAGGCTCGACACCATCGCGATACCCCGGTGGGCCCCCCACGCGGCGCGGAATCCGGATGCCGCGAGGCCGGCGCGGCTGCACGTCGCGCTCGCCTCCGGCGCTCCGGAACGCGAGCTCGTGCCCCGGGCCTTCCCCCGCGTGGAGATGCCGGCCGACTCCACGGGCTCGCCCGGCATGGAGCGGGTGACACGCATCCACACGGCGCAGCGCTCGTTCGCGGTTGGCCCGGGCTCGGAGTTCGTGGACTCTTTCAGCGCCGCCCTCGTGCCGGGGCTGGAGATGAGCGGCGGCTATGGACGGTTTCAGCCCGGCGGCCGCCTGCCCGCGCACGTGCACGATTTCGACGAGTCGATCTGCATCGTCACCGGTGCTGCCACCTGCGTCGTGGAGGGCCGCCGCCACGCGGTCGAAGGCTGTGCCACCGCGATGGTGCCGCGGGGCCGGGTGCACTACTTCGTGAACGAGTCCCATGCGCCGATGGAGATGATCTGGGTCTATGCGGGTCCCCTGCCCGAGCGGATCGTCGTGGACGAACGGTGCGCCACGGTCGAGGGCGATCCCTGGAGGGCGTCGGCATGACCAGTGGCGACCGCCCCACGTTTCGCGTGGCCCTCACCGCCGACTTCTCCCGCACCGACGGCAGTCCGCGGTATGCCGACTGCGGCCTGGATGTCTTCACCGGGCATCCGCACGTCGCGGTGAGCCGCTTCGCGCGGCTCGAGCCGGAGATCGCCGCCGAGGAGCTCCGTGCCGTCCACGGCGTGATCGTGATGACGCCGCGGGTCACGCGGGCCTCACTTGCCGAGAGCGGGAGCCTCCTGGCCGTGGGGCGGTTCGGCGTCGGCTACGACGGGGTGGACGTGGCCGCCTGCACCGACGCGAACGTGCTGGCGATGATCACCGCCGGGGCCGTGAATCACTCGATGGCCGAGGCCACGGTCGCCTGGATGCTCGCCCTCACCCACCATGTGACGGTGAAGGATCGGCTCGTTCGCGCGGGACGCTGGGACGATCGGCCCGCCTTCATGGGGAGCGAACTGCGGGACCGCACGCTCGGCATCGTCGGCTTCGGCGGCATCGGCCGTACGCTCGTGCCGATGCTGGCGGGCTTCCGCATGCGGCAGCCGATCGTGTTCGACCCGTTCGTCGCCCCCGACGTGATCGCAGCCGGCGGCGGTCGGGCGGCGGGGCTCCACGAACTCCTGGAGACGGCCGATTTCGTGTCGATCAACTGCCCGCTCACCCCGGAGACCCGCGGCCTCATCGGCCCCGCGGAGATCGCGCTCCTCAGGCCCACGGCCTACCTGTTGAACCTCGCGCGCGGCGGGATCGTGGACGAGGCGGCGTTGCTGGCGGCCCTGCGCGAGCGGCGGATCGCGGGGGCCGCGCTCGACTGCTTCGCCGTCGAGCCCGCGATCGACCTCGACCGTTTCGCGGGCCTCGACAACCTCCTGCTGGCCCCGCATGCGATCGGCTGGACGAACGAACTGTTCCGCGACATCGGCGCCGCCGCCTGCCGCGCGATGCTCGACCTCTCCCTCGGACGGCAGCCGTCGGGAGTGCTCAATCCGGAGCTGTTCGGCCGCCGCGAGTTCCTCGACAAGTGGGCCGCCGTGATCGGCCGCGACGTGTCGGTCGCCTGATCGAGCGAGCACGATCTGGCCACCTCGCACCGCGCCGCGCTCCTGCGCACGACGACCCCGCGCGACGACCGGCGACACCCCGGCGCACCGGGCGTCACGGCCGACTGCGGACGTCTCGTGCCAGGGCATCCCGCATCTCGTCGGCCGCCACGTCGAGCAGGTCGCGGACGTAGCGAACGGCTCCCGCGGCATCTCGGGAGCGGATGAGCGACACGATCGCGGCGTGGTGGGCGAGCGTCGTGCGGCGGATGTCCTCGGCGGTGCGGCCGAGCCGCCGCTGTGAGCAGGCGATCCAGAGCAGGAACTGCCCCCGCAGGAGCTCCCATACCTGGATCAGCCGTGGCTGATGGCTGGCAGCGGCCACGAGATCGTGGAACTCCGCGTCGCAGAGCGAGACCCGCGCGAGATCCCGCGCGGCCCGCAGCCCGGCGAGATTCCGCTCGAGCGCCGCGATGTCGTGGGGGCCGTGTCGCTCGGCGGCCAGACGCACCACCTCCGGTTCGATGAACTGCCGCACCTCGAGGATCTCGGCCATGTCCCGCTCGGCGAGTGCGGGTACCCGCAGCCTGCCCGTCGGCGAGCGGACGAGGAGCCCGTCGCGCTCGAGCGCGATCGTGGCCTCCCGCACCGGCACGCGGCTCACGCCGAGCCGTTCGGCCGTGGCCTGCTCGGCGATCTTCGCGCCGACCGCGAGCGTGCCGGCCACGATCTCCTGTTCGAGGATCCGTGCGACCCGCTTCGAGATCGAGTGCGACCGGGACGGCCGGCCACCCGGTCCGGCCGCGCCTCTGCCCTTGCCTGCCGCTGCACTCGTGCGCCGGCCCGAGGGGGCGAGCCGGCGTGTCGTTCGACGTGGAGCCTGGCGTGCGATGGTGTGATTCTCCGGAGGATCGCTCAGGCGATGATATCCCGCACCACGTGGCCGTGGACATCGGTGAGCCGGTAGTCGCGGCCGCCGTAGCGGTAGGTGAGCCGTTCGTGGTCGATGCCGAGGAGATGCAGGATCGTCGCGTGCAGGTCGTGCACGTGCACCTTGTCCTGCACGGCATGCCAGCCGTAGTCGTCGGTGGCCCCGTGCACCATGCCGCCCTTGATCCCGCCGCCGGCCATCCACATCGTGAAGCCGAAGGGATGGTGCTCGCGGCCGTCCTTTCCCTCGGCCGTGGGCGTGCGGCCGAACTCGCCCCCCCACACCACGAGCGTGTCGTCCAGGAGGCCGCGGGCCCGCAGATCGGTGAGCAACGCCGTGACGGGCCGGTCGATGCTCCGACAGTTCTTCGGCAGGTTGGCCGTGAGACTGCCATGCTGGTCCCACTTGTTGTTGGCCGGCGCGTCGAAGACGTGCACGAACCGCACGCCCCGCTCCACGAGCCGCCGGGCCAGCAGGCACTGCCGGCCGAAGAGCCGCGTCTCGGCGTCGTCGGTGCCGTAGAGGGCGTGGGTCGCCTGGCTCTCGCGCGCGAGGTCGAAGGCCTCGGGCGCCTCGGCCTGCATCCGGAAGGCCAGCTCAAAGGAGGCGATCCGGGCGTCGAGCGCCGCCGCGTCGGGCCGGGGGCCACCGCGACCGAGCCGGTCGAGCGCCGCAAGCGCGTCGAGCTGCCGCCACTGCCGCGGGCCGACGGCCGTCGGGTCGGCGATGTTCGCGATCGGCCGGTCGAGGTCGCGGATGAGCGTGCCTGCGCAGCCGCCCGGCAGAAAGCTCGCCGAATAGAGCGGCGCCCCCTGAAACACGCTCGTCGGGCTCATCACGACGAAGGCCGGCAGGTTGGCATTCTCCGTGCCGAGGCCGTAGGTGATCCACGATCCCATGCTCGGCCGCGAGAAGGCCTGCTCGCCGGTGCAGATCTGCAGCGCGGCCCCGGTGTGGTTGATGTTGTCGGCCACCATCGAGCGGATCACGCAGACCTCGTCGATCCGCGAGGCGAGGCCCGGGAGCAGCTCGCTCACCTCGATGCCCGACTGGCCGTGCCGGGCGAACTTCCACGGGCTCGCGAGCAGGTTGCCGGTCTTCACCCGCTGGAGCTTCGGCATCTCGAACGGGAGGGGCTTGCCGTCGTCGGCCGTGACCCGCGGCTTCGGATCGAGCAGGTCGATGTGCGAGGGTCCGCCGGGCATGTATAAGAAGATCACCCGCTTCGCCCGGGGCGGATGGTGCGGCAGCGCGGCCGGGCCCTGTGCGGCGACGCCGGGACTCCGGGCGGGAGTTGCCGGCGCCGCCTCCGCAGCGAGCAGATCGCCCAGGGCGAGGAGCCCCAGGCCGCCGCCGCTCATGGCGAGCAGATCGCGACGCGAGGGCCGGAAGGCAGGCTCGACGGTCATGGCTGCATCTCACTCGACATGGAAAAACTCGTTGCCGCAGACGAGCACCTGCGCGAGGTCGGCGAGCCGGGCCGTGACGGCATTGCCGTCGGCCGGCGGCTTCCCGTCGGGGCCCTCGGCCGCGAGCAGCCCCCGGGCCACGGCGATCTCTTCGGGCACCGGGCCGCGGCCGAGCACGAGCCGCCAGGCCCGGATGATCCGCCTGCGTTCGACGTCGGCCGTGGTGCCCGGCACGTCCTGGGCGACCCGCGCGGCGATGTCGCGGGCGATTCCCACGACGAAGTCGCTGTTCAAGAGAAAGAGCGCCTGCGGTGCGACCGTGCTCATGCTGCGGGCCTCCACCGAGGCGTCGGGATTGGCGGCATCGAAGAGCGTGGAATAGTTCCCCCGTTCCCACCGCGTCGTCTGCACGTAGAGCGACCGTCGCGGGGCGGCGAGGTCGTGGGCCGCCGGACCGCCGACGCCCGCCTCGCCGGCCGGCGCGGGTAGCCGTCGTGCGACGACGAGCATCGCATCGCGAATCTCCTCGGCATCGAGCCGCCGCGCAGAGAACCGGCCCAGCCAGCGGTTGTCGGGGTCGGCCTCGATTCCCGCCGGCTCGGCCCGGCTCGACTGCCGGTAGGTGGCCGAGAGCACGATCCGCCGATGCAGCCTCTTGAGCGACCAGCCATCGTCGATGAACGTCGCAGCCAGCCAATCGAGCAGCTCGGGATGCGAGGGCTTCTCGGCGAGCATGCCGAAATTGCTCGGCGTGGTCACGAATCCCCGGCCGAAATGCCACTGCCAGACGCGGTTGACGATCACCCGCGGCGTAAGCGGATTGGCCTCCGAGGCGACCCAGGCGGCCAGCTCGCGGCGGCCGCTCCCTTCCGAGATCGAGGGCTGCCGCTCCCCGGCGAAGAACGCGGGCATCCGCCGCGGCACCACCGGCCCGAACCGCGTGTAGCTGCCGCGTACATGGATCGGCACGTCCTGGATCGCGGGGAAGAGCCCGCCGGGCACACCGCCTTCCTGCACGGCCATCGCCCGCGGCGGCGCCGGCGGCATCGCTGCCTCCAGCCGCTCGCGCTCGGCGACGAGGGCCACCCGCTCGGCGTCATCCGCAGCGGGCGGAGGCGTGCGCGTGTCGAGCTCGGCAAGTTTCTTCACGACGGCGGCGAGGGCGGCTTTGGCCTCGTCGTGGGCCTTCACGGCGGCGGCCGGCACCAGCGGCACGCGGCCGAGGATCGAATGGCCCCCCTTGCCACCGAGCGCGCCGAGCGTCCGTGTGCTGTGGAAGATGCCGGCCAAAGCGTAGTAGTCGGCTGTGGAGACGGGATCGAACTTGTGGTCGTGGCAGCGGGCGCAGCCGAGCGTGAGGCCGAGGAACGCCTTGCCGACCGTGTCGATCTGGTCGTCCACGATGTCGCCGACGAGCTTCTCCTTGTCGGCATCGGCGTGGTCCCAACTGCCGAGCGTGAGGAACGTGGTCGCCGTGAGGCCCGCCGTGTCGATCGCGGCGGGATCGTCGTCGCCGCCGTCAAGCGGCTCGCGGACGAGGTCGCCGGCGATCTGCCGGACGATGAACCGGTCGAACGGGAGGTCGCGGTTGAACGCGGAGACGACCCAGTTGCGATACCGCCAGGCCTCGAGCAGCTCGAAGTCCGACGACGAACCGTGCGTCTGCGGGCCGGCCTGGTAGGCGTCGGCGTAGCGGGCGACGTCGAGCCAGTGCCGCGCCTGCCGCTCGCCGTAGGCCGGCGACGCGAGCAGCCGATCGACCACCCGCTCGTGGGCGCGGGGCGATTCGTCGGCGAGGAACGTCGTCTGCTCGTCCTCGGTCGGCGGCAGGCCGGTGAGATCGAACGTCACGCGGCGCAGCCAGGTGCGGCGGTCGGCCTCGGCCGCGGGGGCGAGCCCGCGGGCCTCGAGCGCACAGAGCACGAACCGATCGATGTCGTCGCGCGGCCAGGCCGCAGCGGGCCCTGACGCGGCCGAGGCCGGCTGCGGCACGGCCGGCCGCGCGAGCGGCTGGAACGCCCACCAGCGGCGGTGCTCGGCGGTGGGCTCGAACGCCCGCTGCGGCCCGGGGTCTGCAACGGCCACGATCGGCGCGGCCGGCATCGGTGCGCCGGCGGCCACCCAGTCTTTGAGCGCCGCGATATCGGAATCCGCCAACTTGCCGTCGGGCGGCATCTGGATGTCACCGAGATACTCGACGACCTGCACGAGCAGGCTCTCGGCGGGCTTGCCGGCGATGACCACCGGCCCCGAGTCGCCGCCCGTCGTCATCGCTTCGCGGCTCGTGAGACGCAGGCTCGCCTCGATCGAGTCCCCGCCGTGGCACTCCACGCACCGCTCGAGCAGCAGCGGCCGGATCTTCTTCTCGAAGAGTTCGAGCCCGCCGCCGGCGGCGTTCGTGGCCGCAGCATCAGCGCCGGCAGGCGGTTCGACGCCCGCGGCCGGGGACATCACTGGCCACGGGCCGCCGCAGGGGATTCCCGCGACGATCCCCAGGCACAGGGCAGACCGGATCCAGACAGCCAGGCCCACCGGCTGGCGTACCCCCGGGAGCCGCGGCCTGCAGCGGAGATGGCGCATGGTTGTCGTCTCCATCGATCGCTGATGCACCGCGGCGGTCCGGCACCTGAGACGCCCGGGGCCAAACTCGTCCGGGAGTATCGATGGCCCAAACAGTATACCGAACAGAATCGGCGCAAAACCGGGCGGGCGACCAGAAAATGAACTGGGAAAAACGGGCGGCAGCCGAGGAAACGCGCGTGCTGATTCCGGTCAGCAAGACGCCCACAGCGCTTTCGAGGATGGACGCCGCAAGGGATGTCGATAGCGTGGATCCATGCAAAAGATCCAGATCCTCTTTCCCGACCCGGTGATGGAGCGGTTGCGGGCCGTGGCCAGGCAGCAGGATCGGTCCGTGAGCGAACTGGTGCGGCGGGCCGTCGACCGTCTTCTCGAGCAGGTCCCGACCCTGCCGCCGAAGCTGCCCGCTCGGTTTCCAACGTTTCACGGGGGCGGTGTGCTCGTGGATGCCGATCGCCTGAAGGACGTGCTCCATGGCCGCGACGATGAGGTGCGGCCCGCGGGCTCCAGCGAGTCGCGACGACACCGCTGACATGAAGAGCCTCGACACGAGCGTCCTCCTCCAACTGTCCGTGGACAAAGCCCTCCGTGGCCTTTGTCCACGCCCGCAGCACCCGGGCACCGGCATTGACAGTGAATGTACGGCTGTATCTTGACGTGCGTGCCGTGACATCGGGACGGCGTCCGCGAACGTCGCGGCATCGCGGCTCTGAGGGAAACCAGGCATGACGAGCGAGCAGTTGAAGGCGACGATCCGGCAGCAGCCGTTTCGCCCATTCATCATCCGGATGGTCGATGGCCGATCCTTCACCGTGTCGCATCCCGACTTCGTGATGGTTTCGCCGACCGGACGGACCGCCATCCTCTTCGAGCCCGACGACAGCTACAGCATCGTCGATCTGATGCTCATGAACGAACTCGATGTGTCTGCGCCGAAGGCCGCTGGGTGATCGCTTGGCGCGACGGAGCCCTCACGCGAGGATCTCCCGCACCACCCGTGCCCCGGTCACCTCCGGATCGGTGAGCCGCTCGGGGCGGCCGCTGTGGTTGAACGTGAGCCGCGTGTGGTCGATGCCGAGCTGGTGCAGGATCGTGGCGTGGAGGTCGGGCACGCTCACCCGCTGCTCCACCGCCTTGTAACCGAAGTCGTCGGTGGCACCGTGCACGTGGCCGCCGCGGAAGCCGCCGCCGGCCATGAGCAGGCTGAAGGCGTGGCGGTTGTGGTCGCGGCCGTCGGCGTTCTCCGTGATCGGCAGGCGGCCGAACTCGCCCGACCACATCACGATCGTCTCGTCGAGCAGGCCCCGCCGCTTCAAGTCCGTGATCAGCGCGGCGCTGGGCCGGTCGACCTTGCCGCAGATCGCCCGCAGGCCGCCGGCATTGTTGCTGTGGGTGTCCCAGGGCTGGAACGACGGCTTCAGCGGCGGGAAGACCTGCACGAACCGCACGCCCGACTCGACCAGCCGCCGGGCCATGAGGCAGCGGCTGCCGTAGCCGGCCGTCTCGGGGTCGTCGAGGCCGTAGAGCCGGCGGGTGTCGGCACTCTCCGCCGAGAGGTCGAGCATCGCGGCGGCCGAGGCCTGCATCCGTGCGGCCAGCGCGAAGTTCTCGATCCGGGCCTCGAGCTCCGACTCGCCCGGATGCGCGCGCAGATGGGCCGCGTTCATCTCGTCGAGCAGCCGGCGGGACCGGGCCTGGAGCCCGGCGGACGACTTCCGCGCGGGCTCCAAATGCAGCACCGGCGCGCCCTGCGAGGCGAACTCCGTGCCCTGGTAGATGGCCGGCAGCCAGCCGCTCGACCAGACCATCTTGCCGGAGGTGTTGTAGCCCGCCGGGTCGCGGAGCACGACATAGGCCGGCAGGTCGCGATTCTCCGAGCCGAGCGCGTAGGTGATCCACGAGCCCATGGCCGGGCGGCCCGCGAACACCTTGCCCGTCTGGAGCGTGTTGAGCGCGAAGGGGTGGTTGTTGTTGTCGGTGTGCATCGACCGCACGAGGCAGAGGTCGTCGGCCACGGTGCCCAAGTGCGGGATCACCTCGGACAGCTCCATGCCGCACGCGCCGTGCCGCGAGAACGTGAAGGGTGAGCCGAGGAGCACGTTCTTGTTGCCGAGCTGGAACGTCTCCACCTCGCCCGGATACGGCTGGCCGCTCCGCTTCGACAACTCGGGCTTGGGATCGAAGAGATCCATCTGCGACGGCCCGCCGTTCTGGCAGAGCTGGATCACGGCCTTGGCACGGGCAGGAAAGTGGCCGGACCGCGGGGCGAGCGGCGAGCTCCCGGCGGATGGCGCGGCGGAGGCCGCACCGTGCGACTCGTCGGCCAGCAGGGCGGTGAGCACGAGCCCGCTGAAGCCGCCCCCCAGGCTGCCGAGGGCCGCGCGGCGGGAGATGCCCAGAGTCAGTTCGCTGTGCAGGTCATTCGACATGGAGAAACTCATTGGAGGCGAGGAGCATCTGGCACAGGTCGGCAAGCGCGGCGGGCACGGCCTCGACGGCGGGCCGCCCTGCCGCCACGTGGTCGTTGGTCTGCTCGGTGAGAAACGTCAGGGCCCTCGCCGCCTCCGCGGCCGACGGCGGCCGGCCGTAGGCGAGGTGATATGCCCGCTCGATTCGCAGGCTCTCGGCGACTGCCGCGGCGGTCGCCGGAGCGTCGCCCGTCTGTGCCGCGGCGGCCGTCTCCGCCACGACCCGCGCGGCCATCCGCCCGCTCTCGGCCAACAGAAACTCGCTGTTGAGCAGGGCGAGCGACTGCAGCGGCGTGGCCGACGTCATCCGCTCGGTGCAGTTGACCGCCATGATCGGCGCGTCGAAGAGTTCGAGAAATTTGAGCGGATACGTGCGGCGGGCCAGGATGTAGAGGCTGCGGCGAAACGGGCTCGTGGGCGTGGGCTCGGCCTTCGCCATCGAGAGGCCGTCGGCCGGCGTCGTGATCGGCACCGGCAGGCCGCCCATCGTGCGGTCGAGCGCGCCAGAGACGGCGAGGATCGAGTCGCGCACGATCTCCGCCTCGAGCCGCCGCAGGTTCATTCGCCAGAGCAGTTTGTTCTCCGGGTCGATGCGGGCCGCGAGCGCCACGGCTCTGTCGGCGGCCGTCGCGGGCGATGCACCGCCCGCCGCGGGCTGCCGCCGCGAGGCCTGCCGGTAGGCCGTGGAGAGCATGATCTGGCGGTGGAGCCGCTTCGTGCTCCAGCCGTGCTCGACGAAGTCCACGGCCAGCCAGTCGAGCAGCTCGGGATGTGTCGGCAGGCTCCCCGAGCGGCCGAAGTTGCCCGGCGTGGCCACGATGCCGCGGCCGAAGTGGTGGTGCCAGACGCGGTTGACGTGAACGCGGGCGGTGAGCGGATGGCCGGGGCTCACGAGCCAGCTCGCGAGCGCGAGCCGCCGGCCGCTCGTCTGGCCCTGCGGCCCGACGGGCACTGATGGCGCAGAAGAGACCGCCGTCTCGCCTGCAGTCGACCTCGTGGACGTGAGCCACTCCTCGATCGGCCTGGCAACCTCGTCCGGCGGTACGAGCACCTCCGGAAATCCCGGCTGCACGAGCACGCCCGCGGCGGCCACGATGCCGCGGCGATGCACCCGCGAGACCGGCGGCTCGCCCATGTCCCAGAGCGCCGTGATCCGGCCGTACGACTTTTTCTGCTTGGTGAGCGCATCGCGACTGGCCGCGAGATCAGCAAGCGTCTGCTTTTCATCGCCGGTCAGCGCCGCCTCGACGTCGGCCGCCGGCAATTCCTGCGTCTTCGCGTCGAGGCTGATGTCCTGCGCAACCTTGGCCACGAGCTCCTTCTGGGCCGCCGTCCGCTTCGCGGCCGCGACGAGCACAGCCTGCCTCGCGGGCTCACGGTCGGCCTCCGGCAGGGCGGTGAGGCGGGCATCGAGCAGCCGCCGGCCGGCCGCGGCCCGCGTCTGGTCCTCCTGCGTCTTGGCGGCGGCGAGCTGCCTGTCGAGCGCGGCGTTGTGCTCGTCGATCGCCTGCCGCTCGGCCGGTGACACGTCGGCGAGAAACCGCTGCTTCGGCGGCTTCCAGGCCGTCACGTTGTAGGCCGGCTCGAGGCAGGCCATGAGGCGGTAGTAGTCTCGCTGCGGCAGCGGGTCGTATTTGTGGTTGTGGCAGCGGCAGCAGTCCATCGTCAGGCCGAGGAGGGCCGTGGACACCATCGCCATCGTCTCGTTGAGCACCTCGTACCGCTTCTCGACACCATACTGCGGCTCGTTGGTGTGGTCGTCCACCGTGCGCAGAAAGCCCGTCGCGGTGACGAGCGCGAGCGTCTCGGGCGTGAAGCGCTCGGCCGACCGCCAGTCGACGAGCTCGTCGCCGGCGAGCTGCTCGACCAGGAACCGATCGAACGGCTTGTCGTCGTTGAACGCGGCCACGACGTAGTCGCGATACCGCCACATCGCCTCGTCGCTCGAGTAGATCGTGGCGAGGTCGATGTCGACCTTCGCGTCGACGTATCCGACGGCGTCGAGCCAGTGGCGGCCCCAGCGCTCGCCGTAGTGCGGCGACGCGAGCAGTTCTTCGATGAGCCGCTCGTAGGCGTCGGGCCGCTGGTCCGCCACGAACGCCTCCACGCGGGCCGGATCGGGAGGCAGACCGACGAGATCGAACGTGGCCCGGCGGATGAGAGCCCGCTTCTCGGCGTCGGGCGACAACGTGAGCCCCTCGGCCTCGAGCCTCGCAAGCAGGAATGCGTCGATGGGCGTGCGCACCCGCTCCGCGGCCCTGACTGCAGGCACGGCCGCCTGCCGCGGCGGCTGGAACGCCCAGAACCCGCGGTCTTGGTCCGTGATCTGGGCCCGTGGCGGAAGTTCGACGACCTGCTCGGAGGCCGCCGCCCCGGCCCGCACCCAGCGGCGGAGCACGGCCAGGTCGCCAGCCGCGACGGCCGATTCGGGATCGGTGGCGGCATCGGGGGGCATCTGCCGCCGCGAGACGAGATCGACAAGCAGGCTCGCGTCGGGATCACCGCGGACGATCGCCGCGCCGTTCTCGCCGCCGCGGAGGATCTCCGAGAGTGTCCGCAGGTCGAGCTGGCCCTCCTGCACGTCCTCGCCGTGGCAGTCGTGGCAATGGCGGGCGAGGATCGGAAGGACGTGCGTCTCGAACGACGGGGAGGCCGGCCACTGCGGCTCCGGCGCGGCGGCGCGGCCTACCGCCGGGACGAGACCCACGACGGCCAGCCAGCCGACCATCCCGCGCACCGTGGGGAAGCGGATGAATCGCATCGCAGCTCCGACCACCGGAAACGCAGCACGGCTCGGCCCTGTTTTTAGTATACCGTTCAGGAAGCCCGCACCAAGCGGTCTCCGTCCCCATCACGCCGCCCCGGTCAGGGGTGGCGCGCCGCCTCGTCGAGGTGCTGCGTGAGGATGCGGCGGACTTCCGCCACCGTCAGCGGATGGTGATGCACCTTCGTGTGCGTCGCCGGCACGCAGATCTCGCTCAGTGCCCACGGAGCGTGCGCGCTGGCCACCGACACGACGCAGTCATCGCGGCCGCCCGTGAGCGAGAGGTGTCCGTCCCCCACGATCGAGTGCGTCGCCACCCAGCAGGCCGGCCGCAGCCGTTCGAGCGCCTGAAGCGTCGTGGCCGTCGGCCGCAGCAGGTCCACGGTCGTGGGCACCCGCTTCGCGTATTCGGGCCGGAGCACGCCGGGATTCAGTGCCGCCGCCTGCTCGCGGATCGCCGCGATGTCCGGCGGCTCGCGCACCACAAGCGACGCGAGCCGTCCGACGCCGAGTGACGCGAGCACCGAGCCGCGGTGGGGCGTGGCGATCCACACGACCCGCTGGACGAACGGGAGCGGCCGGAAGAACGCCAGCTGCTGCACGGTCGCACGAGCGCGGGGCGGCAGTCGGAACTGGTCGAAGGGCACCGTCGCGATCGAGTCCCAGATGGCGGTGCCCGAATCGACCACCATCATCTTCGCATGCAGCCCGCCCATGCTGTGGCCCACGAGCACGAGCCGGCGCAGCGCGGGATCGCGTCCCTGCGGGTCGAGGCCGGTCACGGCCTCGGTCAACAGCCGCCGCAGCGTCGCGGAGGCCTGCAGGAACGACGAGCCCGTCGGGTAGTGGAACACCCAGGGCTCGAAGCGGCGATGAAACTCCGGCCAGGCCCGCAGCTCGTTGATCAGGTCGAACCACGTGCCCTCGTCGCTTGCCAGCCCGTGGATGAACACCACCGGAATCCGCCCCGGCTGGTGTGGCTCGAGAAACTCGAGCCGCGGCTGCGTGTCGGTGCGGCCGAAGGGCTGGATGAAGCCCTCGAGCCCGGAACGGGGCATCCCGGCGAGCATGTCGAGCAGGGGCGCCGAGAGATCCGCCGCGAGGTGCGGCCGTGCGGGCCCGATCTTGACCGCCGCGATCTCGACCGGATTCGCCAGATCGAGCACCGCCGGGGCATGGTCTCGCAGGACCGGCCCGACGAACTTCTCCACCACGTTCTCGTGCCCGGGCATGTCGAAGCGCAGGACGGCCGTCGCCGCGAGCGACTGCCGATCCGGCGCGTAGCGGGCGTCGGATTCACCGAGCCGCCGGGGATCGATCCGCACCGCAACCGGCAGTCCGAACCCGTCTCGCAGGTGGCGCCGCGTGAGCCGCTTGTCGTCGGCCTGCGCCTGCGGCTCGAGCGAGGCGATCGCCTCGACGGGCACCGGAAGCGCCTTCGGCACGAGCGGCACCTTCACGAGCCGAGTGGGCGGGCCGACCCACACGCCGCCGTCGGCGATGCGTCCATGACGACAGGAGGCCTCGAGAAAGCCGGCGAGCGCGTCGGCGTAGAGTTCGGTCGCCTCGCACAACACCTCCGGCGCCTGCGGGCAGGTCTGTGCCGCGTTCCACGCCTCCTGGCAGGCGACGTAGTAGCCGTCGATGGCATGACGGTCGCAGCGCTTCAGCATCTCGCAGGACGCGCCGAGGTACTCGGCCGCGCGGCGCAGCGAACGCTGGGCGGCCGGCAGCGGCTCCTCGGCGGGCGACGAGGGCAGCGCGACCGCGAGCGCGGCGCCGCCGGAGGCGACCCACACCAGCGCGGCCACCGTCAGGATTCGACGATCCATGCGGAGTCTCCCGCCTCTGGTATCGGTCGGGGCGGTGCGGAACGACCGGGCCGGCCTCCCGATCGCTACGAACCGCCCCGCTTGCCCAGCGTGGACCGCCAAGCGGCGACGGGCGTCACCGCGTCGGGCTCCACCTTCCCGCACCCGGCGACGGCCCGGGCGCGACCGTGGCTCACGGCGCCGACGAACCTGCGGCCACGCGCTGCGCCGCGATCGGAGGCGGGGCGGTATCGAGCGCCCAGCAGA
This sequence comes from uncultured Planctomycetaceae bacterium, assembly GCA_903917235.1. Taxonomy (GTDB): domain Bacteria; phylum Planctomycetota; class Planctomycetia; order Pirellulales; family UBA1268; genus QWPN01. The sequence continues at coordinate 17,660 of CAIWZS010000285.1, forward strand.
TGCCCTGCAGCAGAAGCCTGCGAAACTCGGGCTCGCGAAAGTCGTCCTCGTGACCGAACGACGTGTAGAAGACGCGAGAGCTTCCCCGGCGGGGCGCGTTCGTCCAGGCGACCGGCTCCGCAGGATGATCCGCGGCCACGCCGCTCAGGAGGGCGGTGGCCGACGGCTCGAGCGGCGCGACGCGGTAGAGCGACCCGTGACCGACGAGCCGCGCGACGTCGATGCCGACGAGGATCGGGTGCCCGGCCGCTCCAGATGCCACCGTGACGCTCGTCGCCGGGCCCGCGTCGTGGTGGCCCACGTAGCGACCCCCGAGCACCCGCGGGTCGAAGTCGGGCCACGTGCCGTGACCGGCGGGGGCGTCTCGCCGCGGCGCGGGGCGAACGCATGGCTCGCGGTGCGGATTCCCACGAGCGGCCTGCCGGCCGCGACGTGCGCCCGGATCGCATCCAGGTCGTCGAGCGGTGGCGGACGACGGCGGACGCTCACGATCAAGAGATCGGCCCCCTCGAGCGCGGCCCGCAGGCCTGGAAAGCGTCGCGGATCGTCCGGCGACGAGTGGATCACGGTCACGCGAAAGCCGGCCGGCTCGAGCTCGGTCGCGGCGAACTCGGGCAGGGTCTCGGCGGTGCGGTACTCGTCCTCGCCGATGAGCATCACGATCGACCTCCGGTCGTCGCGGAACCGGAACGGCTCACCGCCGAGAAAATCGACGCTCGTGATCGTCGGGCAGACGACCCGCTCGACATGCTCCACGACCCGCTCGGTGCCGACGTGATGCGTGACGTACGGCCAGCGTCGGGGGTTGTACATGGTGTCGGTCATGTCGCGCATGAGCACGACGTTCCGCCCGTTCTTCGCGAGCTGGCGCAGGCCGAACGGCCGGCCGAGGACGCACATGTTCGTATGCACGCCGAGCAACACGACGTTCGCGATGCCCCGCGACTCGAGGAGGTTCCAGATCTCCACCCCCGAATCGCTGATCGCGTCGTCGGCGGTGATCTCGAGCGCGTCGAGCTGCGCGAGCCAGGGCGCCCGGGGGTTGCGGCCCAGTCCTGCCAGCCGCCGATGCCAGGCCTCGTGCTCCACCGGATCGTCGTCCTCGCCCCCGTCCGACTGATCGACCGGATAGACGACCCGCTCCTCGGCCGGAATCCGCCGGCACCACTCGCCGATGTCGGGGGGCAGATTGGCGGCGGTCGGGGCCGACCGCGCGCGGTCCCGCGCCGGGTGCCCCTCGTAGGCCGCCATGCACCCGCTCGGGGCGTGGATCACGAGCACCCCCCTGCCCCGGGCGGCGTGGAGCACCTCGTTCATCCGCGGTGCCATCTGCTCCACGCGTCGCACCGCGTTGAGGCAGTGATGCGCGTCCCACACGTCGCACACGATGATCGCCGTCGCATGCGGGTCCCAGGTCTCCGTCGTCTCCCGCACCACCCACCCGCCGTCCTGCTCCACCCGCGACCGCTTCTGCACGACAAGCCCCACCTCGTCAGCCCGTGCAGGCCCTGCGTGCGGGAGCGCCGACCATGAAGCCAAGGCCGCAACCACGATCCGCAGGGCCATCACTCTGCCGCGAATCATGCCGCGCATGGCGGCGCACTGGCAGGGAATCCGGCCGACGGAGGGTCGACGGGGAGATCGTGACGGGAATCGGTCCATCTTCTCTATCGCCCCCGGGGTGGCTCCGGCTGATCGCTGAACCGATACGGATCGTCGAGCCGCCGCATCTCGGCGAGCAGGAGCGACTCCATCTCGGTCCGCACCGCCGCATGCTCCGACGCATCGGCAAGGTTCGTCTGCGTCGGGGTCGGCGCGGTCCCGGTCGCCTCGCGCACCCCCGTGGCGTGATGCTCGGCGAGGAGCTCGAGCGGATTGTCGCGAAGGTTGAAGAGCTGCGTGTGGAGCCCGCCCTGCGGCGACTCGTACTTGACGAGCTTCCAGTCACCCCGCCGCACCGCGCGCATGCCGG
>CAIWZS010000286.1 GCA_903917235.1 uncultured Planctomycetaceae bacterium
GTCGCGAATTCCTGGGCCAGATCCGCCGCTCGCTCCCGGATCGCGCCGGGCAGCAGGATCACCGGATTGACGCTCGACATCTCGAGATACGAGGGCTTCCCGGCCTCGTCGCACGCCTGTTTGATCCTGAGACCGGCCGCCTTGCTGCCCGTGAAGCCCACCGCCGCGAGCCTCGGGTCCCGCATCATCGCCAGTCCGTCCGCACCGGACATGCGATAGATCAGCTGCACGGTGCCAGCCGGCAGCCCACATGTCCGGAGCGCGCCGTCGGCCAGTTCGGCGAGCCGCCTCGTGGTCGCCGGATGCGACGGGTGGCCCTTCGCGATCACGGGATTGCCCGCCGCGAGGGCGGCGGCGAAGTCCCCTCCCGCCACGCCGTTGAACGCGAACGGAAAATTATTGGGACCGATGACGAGGACGGGGCCGATCGCCGCGTGCACGGAGCGGATGCCGGCCTTCGTGTCGATCGTGGGCAGTGCCCACGAGCCGTCGCGGCAGGCCGCGGCCGCCTGCCTGAGCTGTCCGGTCGTCCGCGGCAGTTCGACGTCCTTCAGCCGCGGTGACACCGGCAGGCCCGTCTCACGCGCCGCGAGCGCGGCCAGTTCGTCGGCATGCGAGTCGATCGCCGCGGCGTACTCGTCGAGGAATCGCGCGATCTCGTCGCGGGGCACCGCGGCCAGTTGGGCGAAGGCGGCGTCCGCCGCCGCCAGCGCCCGCTCGCACTCCGCGCGATCGCTCACCGGAAACCGTTCGTCCAGAGGCCGTCCGGTCGCGGGATCGATCGCGGTGAACGTGTCACCCCCCGTCGATGCCGTCCACCGCCCGTCGATCCACACCTGTGCTGTCGCCACGCCCGTCACCTCCTCGCGTCGCCACCATGATGCGCGCGGGGGGAGGTCGTGTCACGACACGGGGCGTTACCAGCGGGCTTCGACGCCCAGATTGGCACCGTGGAGGAAGAGACCGCCGTTGTCGTTCACCCGCGTGCCGCTGTCGGCGAAGAGGCCGAAGTCGTACTGCGTGGGGGCGAGTGCCGCGTTGGTGAGCCAGTACAGATTGTATCCCGCGCGGAGGCCCCACACCTCGGTGATCCGGTAGACGAGCGTGCCGTTGAGCCCGCCGATGAAGCCCACTCCCGTGTCGGTCGCGGAGCGACCGGGACGCACCTGCCCGGTGACCGTGCTCACGATCGGATCCTGGGCCTGGTAGGCGTTCGTGCCGCAGACCGCCGTCTTCCACCAGCCCTCCACCGCCCACCGCTGCCACTCGCGCCGGCCCCACATGCCGACCTGCGGACCGAAGTAGTTCGTGCTCGTGCGCACCGAGCCATACTTGTTCGCCTCCGGCGGATTGCAGCAAAGCGTGTCGATCGACGACTGCTCGTCGAGTCCCGCCCAGATGAATCCCGTGAGCCAACTCCAGCAGTGGCAACTGCGGCGGCAGCACGGCCCGCACTCCTCGCAGCAGTCGTACCAGAAGACGTTCGCCTCGGCCATGTTGAGCGTGGACCACCACGTGGCTCGAGCGGAGTTGGCGTCGGTGAACTCCGTGCCGAGCGGATCCGGAAAGTCGATGATGCCCGGGCCCGCCACCGCGGCCTGGCCGAACATCCCGTAGATACCCGTGTAGCCGACCTCCCAGCCGATCGTGTCGGTGATGAGATGGCCGTAGAACACCCGCACGCCCGTCGCCACCGAGGGCTGCAGGTCCTGCGCCGTCATCACCGGCAGGCCGGTCTGGTCGTTGATCAGCAGGGGCTGGTTGCCCGCCTGGTTGTTTCGTTGCAGGAAGAGCACGTCGAAGATCGCGTAGTGCTCCCAGCCGGGGCAGCAGCAGCACCGCCGCAGCACCTCCATGCACGCCTCGTCGTCGAGCGCGGGACCGTCGAAGGGACCGGCCTCGAGCGTGCGCACCGCCACGTCGGCCGGCACCCCGACCGCGACCGCCAGATCCTCCTGCTCGGGTCCGGACGCCGAGGCGGGTCCATGCCACCCCAACCACGTCACCGCGCAGACGACCGCCACTGAAGCGACCCGCCGGCGCGCACGACCGCATGTCCGTCGCATGTCCACTGCCCCCATCGGTCGCACTCCCCCGCTCGGTCATCGGCGAGACAGCGGGGGAACTGTGAGGGGGGGGGCGGGGCCGTGGCAGCGTCTGCCCACCCGGTCGAGTCGCGGCAGCCATCGACCGCAGCATGGACGGTCCGGGCCGGCCCGGCGACCCCGGGGCGGGCTGCTTCCTTGACGGGGGCGTTGCGGGGATGGAAGTTTCAGGTTCCGGTGCGGGCGATCCGAAGTCGTCAGTGCCACTTGATCGAGGCGGCTTTCACACCGACGGAGTCGGGAATGGTGGCCTCCGGACCATGAACATTGGAGCACCTCGTTGCACGTCCTGACCCAGTTTCTTTCGCGACGTTTCTCCAAGCCGCACAATCCGCAGGGTCGCCACGCCGCGACACGCCGCCGACGTCAGCGGCGGCTGCACGCCGAGCGGCTCGAGCACCGGCTGGCCCTCGCCGCGATCCCCAGCGCGACCGTGAGCGGCGGCTCAGGGGCCCTCATCGGTCAGGAGATCCCGCTCACCGTCACGTTCGACAACACGGCGACCAACCCCGCCGACATCGGCTACTCGCCGTTCGTCGACATCGTGATGCCCGCGACGGGCGACGCGCCGCCGCTGCCCAACGACGGCATCTCGTTCAAGCCCAATAGCGCCACCTACAACGGCCTGTCGCTCGCCACGACCGTGCTCACGTTCGACGCGCAGGGCCAGGCGACGCACCCTTTCGCCAAGAACCCCGACGGCACGCCGGTCGTCGTCAGCGGCAAGCCGGGCGACCAGCTCGTGGTCGTGCAGTTGCCCTTCGGGAGCTACGGCCCGGAGCAGCCGGCCGCCGAGATCAACTTCACGGGCATCGTCAGCCCGCTGGCCCAGCCTAATGCCTCATACGCAGTCACGGCGACGGGCGGGTTCCAGTTCCAGACCGACACGGCCGGCAAC
>CAIWZS010000287.1 GCA_903917235.1 uncultured Planctomycetaceae bacterium
AGGCTGATCGCGGCCGCGGCCCGCGTCACCTTGCGCGTCACGAAGCGCTCCGGCCGGCGAGGTGACTCGTGGTTGAACAGGATCCCGCAGGACGCGTGAAGGTCGTAGCGCTCGCGATACATGCGCGTGAGGAAGAGTGCAAGAGCCTTACCCGCGCCGTAGGGCGTGATCGGCGCGATCGGGATCGACTCGTCCTGCGGCGCGCGATCCGGCCGGCCGAAGACCTCGGCCGAGGCGGCCTGGAAGAAGCGGATCGAGCGGTCGACGTTGACGATGGCGTCGAGGAAGGCGGCGGTCGAGGTCGCAGCCATCGTCACGGTCGGCGCCGGATGCAGCCACGACTCGGGGACGAACGTCGCCCCCGCGAGGTGGAAGATCCAATCGGGCCGGTGCCGCTCGACCATCCCGACGACCGCCGCGGCGTCGCCCAGATCGGCCTCCACCATCTCGATCCGGTCGGCGACGGCGGCGAGGTTCGGGTGGTCGCCGTTCGAGCCCGGTCGCTCCACGCCGAGCACGCGCACGTCCCGACCGATGAGATACTCAGCCAGGTACGAGCCGTCCTGGCCGGCGATCCCGGTGATGAGGGCGGTCCGACGGGCCACCGCGCCATAGTACCCATCGGGGCCGGTCCGTTCGGTCGCCCCGCCCACGCCATGACCGACGCCGACGAGCAACCCGCCGGAAGCGCCCCGGCGGCGGACGTCCTCCACACCGGCGAGGCGGGCGGCCGCGTGGTCCGCGGCGGCGCCATCCGAGTGGCGGGCTTCGGCGTCGGGGTGCTGTTCGGGCTCGCGACCTCGGCGCTGCTCCTGCGCCACCTCGGCGTCGCCGAGTACGGCAAGTACGGCACGATCGCGGCGCTGCTCGGCATCGTGCTCGCGCTCTCCGACGGCGGCCTGACCGCGATCGGGGCCCGCGAGCTCTCGACCACGGCTGACGGGCCTGCCCGCCAGCGCCTCGCCTCGACGCTGATGCTCCTGCGGCTCGTGACGACGACCGCGGGGGTTGCGATCGCGGTCGCGTTCGCCGCCATCGCCTACGGATCGGCCCAGCTGACGCTGGGCGCCGCTCTGGTCGGGGCGTCTGTGATCCTGATCAGCCTCCAGGCGATGGCCACGATCCCGCTGCTGATCACCCTGCGCATCATCCCCATGACCGGCTTCGAGGTCCTCCGCCACGTCCTCACGTTCGCGGGCATCCTCGCCCTCGTGCTGGCCGAGGCCGGCCTCGAGGCGTTCTTCGCGTTGCAGGTCCCGATCGCCGCGCTGCTCCTGCTCCTCACGATCGCCTACGTCCGTCGGACCCTCCCGATCGGCCTGCGGGCCAGCGGCGCGGCCGTACGACGCCTCGCCCGCGAGACCCTCCCCCTGGCCGTAGCCTCGACGATGATCGTGCTCTACGGCGGGGCGATGGTGATCATCGTGTCGCTGGTCGCCAGCGACTACCAGACGGGCCTGTTCGTCACGTCGGCCCGGGTCATGGAGGTCGTGGTCGGGCTCCCCGCCCTCGTGAACGCGCTGGCATTGCCGGTGCTGTCGGTCGCCAGCACCAC
>CAIWZS010000288.1 GCA_903917235.1 uncultured Planctomycetaceae bacterium
CGATGGCGGCGGGCGCCGTCGCCACGGCACCGGCGAGCTCGTCGAGCAGACTCGCGAGCGTCGCGGTGCCCGCGGACGCGTCGGGGCCGATGAAGGCCAGCTCGAGCCCGATGCGCGACAGGATCGCGTGCGCGGCGGCGTTGGCGTCGTCACGATTCATGGGCGGGCTCGATGAGGCCGGCACGACGGCGAGTCCGTCGCAGGCCGCCGCAATCCTAGCTCGCGACCGGACGCATGCCGTCCGATCGCGTCCCGGGCCGCGGACAGCGGGGCCGAGCCGGGAATGCGGCGATTCCCTCCGGTCCCGCCCGGCCGAAAAATGCGCACTAGACTCCTCCTGAGGGTGGCGGCCGGTGTCCAACCCGTCCCGTGGTCCGGGCGTTCCGATGAATACGATGCGCGTGCTGCGGCTCGCGACCCTGGGCCCGATCGCTGGGATCGTGGTCCTCTCGCTGCTCGCCTTTTTCGATCAGGCCGCCCTGAACCGCGCCTACGACAACCGCTTCGAGTCCGCCCGGCTTGCGAACGAGCTCCGGGCCAGTTCGGACGAGCTCACGCGGCTCGCACGCACCTACGTGGTGACGGGCGACCCGGCATACGAGCAGGCGTACTGGCACCTGCTCGATGTGCGCAACGGCAGGAAGCCGCGGCCCGACGGCCGCACCGTGTCGCTGCGCACGCTGATGGAGCGGCAGGGCTTCAGCGCCGAGGAGTTCTCACGACTGAAGGAGGCGGAGGACAACTCGAACGCGCTGGTCACCACCGAACGGATCGCGATGGCCGCCGTGAAGGGCCTGTTCGACGACGGCCACGGGCACTTCACCCGCAAGGGCGAGCCGGATCCCGAGATGGCCCGCCGCATCATGCACGACGCGACGTACCACGCCGACAAGCGCACGATCATGGAGCCGATTTCACTGTTCGAAACCCTGCTCGATCGACGCACGGCCGCTGCGGCACGCGCCGCCCGACGGCGCAGCGACCTGCTGATGTCGCTCGTCGTCTGCGTCGCCTGCGGCGCCGCGCTGATCGCCTGGCTCAGCCTGCGGCGTCATGGAAAGACGCTCTCCCGCGCGATCGACGAACTGGCGACCACGTCCACCCACGTGAATGCCGGAGCCGCCGAGATGGCGGCGACGAGCCGATCTCTCGCCGAGGGTGCCTCGGAGCAGGCTGCGGCCGTCGAGGACATCACGACCTCCACACGGACGACGAGTGGCATGGCGACCGAGAACGTGGGCCGCACCCAGGCAGCCAGCGAACTCGTGGGGCAGGAGCAGCGGGAGTTCGCCGCCACCGCCGCGAGGCTCGCCGAGATGGTGGCGGCCATGGAGGAGATCGACGCCACGAGCGGCCGCATCTCCAAGATCAACAAGGCGATCGACGAGATCGCCTTCCAGACGAACATCCTCGCGCTGAACGCGGCCGTCGAGGCGGCACGCGCGGGTGAAGCGGGGCTCGGCTTCGCTGTGGTCGCGGACGAGGTGCGCAGCCTCGCGCAGCGGAGCGCACGGGCGGCACAGGAGACCGCGGGCCTCATCGACGACTCGATCGCCTCCGCTCGGTCGGGACGCGCGAAGGTCGGTGACCTCGCGACGGCGATCGACGCACTCACCGCCCGATCGACGACGATCCGGACGCTCATGGATGACGTCCGCGCGCGAAGCGGCGAGCAGAATCGCGCGATCGGGAGGATCGGCCAGTCGCTCGAGCAGATCGAAAAGGTCACCCAGCAGTCGGCGGCGGCGGCGGAGCAGGGGTCCGCGGCCGCCGAGGAACTCAGCGCCCAGGCCGGCGCCCTCATCGACGTGGTGCAGGTGCTCGGCCGGATGGTCGGCCGCTGAAGGCTCGTGGACCGGAGCGTGCGAGGGGAGATGCCCCGCCCACGCCCTCTGCCACGGCCGCCGGAGCACCCCGATCCACTCGGGCCCTGACGGGATCCCGCGTCAGATCTGCCAGTCGTTCGACGGCTCGGGCGCCTCGCCGCGCATCCGCAGCCTGGGTCGCTCGAGCACGACGGTGGTCCGCGGCTCCACCGATCGCGTGAGCCACACGTTGCTGCCGATCACGGAGTCGTGACCGATCACCGTCGTGCCGCCGAGAATGGTCGCGTTCGCATAGACCACGACACGGTCACCGATCGTGGGATGCCGCTTCGTGCCGCGCACGAGGTGGCCGTCGGCGTCGGTCTGGAACGACAGCGCACCCAGCGTCACACCCTGGTACAGCTTGACCCGACTGCCGATTTCGCAGGTCTCGCCAATCACGACGCCGGTGCCGTGATCGATGAAGAAGTGGTCGCCGATCGCGGCGCCCGGATGGATGTCGATGCCCGTGCGCGAATGCGCCCACTCGGCCATCATCCGCGGGATCAGCGGCACCTCCAGGCGGTGCAGCAGGTGCGCGAGCCGGTGGATCGTCACGGCCTCGAGTCCCGGGTAGCAGAAGATCACCTCGTCGAGCGGGAAGCTGCGGGCGCCGAGGGTCACGCCCTGGTAGAGCTTCACGCGGTGGCCGATCCGGGTCGTTTCGCCGATGACGACGCCGGTGGCGTGGTCGATGAAGAACGACTGGCCGATCCGCGCGCCGGGATGGATGTCCGCCCCGGTCTGCGCGTGGGTCCATTCGCTCATCACCCGGGGGATCACCGGCACGTTGCGCTCGTACAGTTCGTGGGCGATCCGGTGCGACGCGATGGCAAGGAGGCCGGGGTAGGCAAGCTGGACCTCGGCATAGGTCAGGGCGGCCGGGTCGCCGTCGTAGGCGGCCTGGACGTCGGTCGCGAGGACACGCCGCAGGTCGGGAATGCGTTCGAGGAACTCGACCGCCTTCGCCTGGCCGAGCGCCTCGAAATCGGCCTCCTCGGTGCAGTGCTGCACGGCATCCGGGACGGTCGGCGGCTCCACTCCCTGCTCGACGGCGGTCTTCTGGGCGGCGAGGGAGTGTCGCAGGGCCCGGCCGATCTGCGTCGTGAGTTTGTCGTGCAGGCCGTCGACGAGGTCGCCGACGTGGTACGTGACGTTGCCGAGGTGCAGGTTCTCGCGACGACGATAGCCCGGATAGAGGATCTCCTTGAGATCCTCGCAGGCGGCGATGATCGACTCGTAGTTGGGAAGCGGGCAGTGGCCGAGGTAGTTGATCGTGGGAACGTCACGGTACGTCTCCACGATCCGCTTCGTGAGCTGGGGCAACTGCTCCTTGAGGCGGATGTCGGTGGCCATGACGATCGATGGTAGGGGGGCGTGCCAGGCGTCGCAAACGTTCTCCCCGTTCGGTCGGCGCGACGACCCCACGGAATTGAAGGTTCTCCCGCCCCGCGGGCAGCGATCCCGCCCGACGGCCCCCGCGCCGGAAAGCGGGGCAGGATGTGCGGCGCGAGGCGACGCCGCTCAAGAGCGCGTCCGCCGGATTCAGGCGACGTCACCGGCCGCGGCGAGCGCCTCGGCGAGCGGCACCGCGCCGGTGTAGAGCGCCTTGCCGACGATGCATCCCGCCGCTCCCGCCGCGGCCACCCGCCGGATGTCGGCCGCCGATGCGATGCCTCCCGACGCGACCACCGGCACCGATGACGCGGCGAGCATCGCGCCCAGGGCGGCGAGATTCGGCCCCTCGAGCATGCCATCCCGGGCGATGTCGGTGAACACGATCGCGGCGAGCGGCAGCGCGGCATGCCGCCGTGCCACCTCGAGTGCCGCCGTGCCACCGGTTTCGCGCCAGCCCCGCACCGCCACGATCCCGTCGCGGGCGTCGAGTCCGAGCACGATCCGCCCCGGATAGGCGGAGGAGAGCCCGGAGAAGGCGTCGGGGTCGTCGATGGCCAGGCTGCCGACGACGACCCGGGCCACGCCGGCGTCGAGGTACGCCGCGGCGGTGGCGACGGATCGCACCCCTCCGCCCACCTGGCAGGGCAGCCCCGCGGCGGCGACGATCCGACCCACCAGTTCCGCC
>CAIWZS010000289.1 GCA_903917235.1 uncultured Planctomycetaceae bacterium
CGGCCTGCGCGTAGCCGGCGCTCTTCTCGCTCACCGGGATCACCCGCACCTGTTCCGGAGCGAGCCACAGCGGGAACGCGCCAGCGAAGTGCTCGATGAGCACGCCCACGAACCGCTCCATGCTGCCGAGCGGCGCCCGGTGGATCATCACCGGCCGATGCTTCGCGTTGTCGGCCCCGATGTATTCGAGGTCGAACCGCTCGCCGCTCGGCAGGTTGTAGTCGAGCTGCACGGTGCCGAGCTGCCACTCCCGGCCGAGCGAGTCGTTGATGACGAAGTCGATCTTCGGGCCGTAGAAGGCCGCCTCGCCCGGCTCGGGATCGCACCCCGGGAGATTCATGCGCCGGGCGACGCGCTCGATGGCCGCCTCCGCCTCGTCCCACCGCTCGGGCGGGCCGACGTACTTGTCGCTCGCGGGATCGCGGAACCCGAGCCGCACGCGGAAGTTCTCGAAGGCCAGCTTCTCCAGTACCTCGAGCGTGAAGCCGATGCAGCCTTCGACCTCCTGCTCCACCTGCTCGGGCGTGCAGAAGATGTGCGCGTCGTCCTGCGTGAATCCGCGCACGCGGGTCATCCCGCCGAGCTCCCCCGATTGCTCGTAGCGGTAGACGGTGCCGAACTCCGCCAGCCGCAGCGGCAGCTCGCGATACGAGCGCGGCCGCGCCTTGTAGATGAGCGTGTGGTGGGGGCAGTTCATGGGCTTGAGCAGGTACTGCTCGTCGTCGGCCATGACGATCGGCTTGAACTGGCTGTCGGCGTAGTAGGGATAGTGACCCGAGATCTTGTAGAGATCGACCTTGCCGATGTGGGGGGTGTACACCGGCTCGTAGCCGCGGGCGGCGAGCTCCTCGCGCACGAACGACTCGAGCGTGGCCCGCAGCGTCGCTCCCTTGGGCATCCAGAGCACGAGTCCCGAACCGACGAGCGGGCTCGTCGTGAAGAGGTCGAGCTGCTTGCCGAGCACCCGGTGGTCGCGGCGGCGCGCCTCCTCCAGCGCCGCGAGGTGGGCGTCGAGATCTTCCTGGGTGAACCAGGCGGTGCCGTAGAGCCGTTGGAGCTGCGCGTTGTTCGCGTCCCCCTTCCAGTAGGCACCGGCGATGTTCGTGAGCTTGAAGGCGCCGATGCAGCCGGGGCTCGGCACATGGGGCCCGCGGCAGAGGTCGACGAACTCACCCTGGCGGTAGAAGGAGAGGGTCGGATGGGCGGCGAGGCCCGTCTGGATGTGCTCGACCTTGAGCGGCTGGTGAAGGTCGCGGACGATCGCGACGGCCTCGTCGCGCGGCACCTCGACCCGCTCGAAGGCCTCGTCGGCCGCGATGATCCGCCGCATCTCGGCCTCGATGGCGGGCAGGTCGTCGTCGGTGATCGGCCGGCTCGCGCGCATGTCGTAGTAGAAGCCCTCGCCCACGGTCGGGCCGAAGGCGAGCTCGACCCCCTCGAAGAGCCGCATGACGGCGCGGGCCATGACGTGGGCGGCCGAGTGCCGCATCACACCCAGGGCACGGGCGTCACCGGCGAAGAGCGGCTCGACCGTGGCGGTACCCTCCGCGGGCAGTGGTGCGTCGAGGCCCACGACCTTCCCGTCGAGGAGCGCGGCAACCGGCGCCCCACGTCGCTTCGGGGCGGTACCCGTGTCGCGCACGACGCAGTCGGCCACGCGGGATGGCGCGGGCAGATCGAGGGTGGAGCCGTCGGGGAGGCGAACGGTGGGCATGGCTGGCGTGGTCGACGTGGTCGATGGGGGAACGACGGGGCGAGCGTCACGGGGAATGCGCGACGAATCGCCCGGAGCGTATCTGCCTTCATGCGGGAGGGGCAAGCCGCGTGCGGCGGGCCGTCGAGCACGCGGTGGCTTGACTGCGCTCCGATCCCGCGCGAGACTTCATGGTTGCGAGACCCGGGCGATTAGCTCAGTTGGTTAGAGCACCAGCTCGACAAGCTGGGGGTCATAGGTTCGAGTCCTATATCGCCCATCAATGCCGTTTTCAGCGGCCCGCAGCGATTCGAAGTGGTGCGCGTCTGGGGACTGAACCTCGGCCAGGCGGTTCAGTTGCGAAGCGGCCGTGAAGACGAGCAGGCCGTTCTCGATGAAGAAGTCGGGCTGTGCGGGGCCGGGAGGGTGAGATCGGAAGAGCACACGTCTGA
>CAIWZS010000290.1 GCA_903917235.1 uncultured Planctomycetaceae bacterium
TCTGGGGATCGACAGCATCCGCAAGGCGCAGCTCGTGGGCGAGATCGGCCTGAAGTACGGGCTGACGGCGGACGACGACGTGTCGCTCGACGCGTTCCCGACGCTCAGGCACCTGCTCGAATACCTGCTGCCACGCGTGGGGTGCGATCGTGACGACCGCGTCGCTTCTGATCGCGATCCGAGCGTGGATGGAGCGGACGACGCAGAGGTCGAACCGCGTGCCTCGTCTGGTGCAGGGTTCGGCGCGGGCGGGCTGTCCGACGGACACGGTTGGCCCGGTCGTGATGCCGGCCCGTCGGCGGGTCCCGGCACCGCGGTCCTGAGGCCCACCGCTCGTCCGACGGTCGCGCCGGCGTTCGAGATGGCATCGGCAGACGATTCCACGGCGACGACGGCGGTGCTCGATCCGGTCTCCCGCGTCGCGTCCGCGGGCGTCCGTTGGGATCGTCTGGTGGTCGCACCAGCGGGCGGCCGCGGCGTGCGGGGCATGGTCGTCTGCTTCGCACGCCATGCGAGGCCCGTGACGCAGCGTGTCGCCATGGACGTGCGGTGCACGCTCGTGCGGCTTTCCGGAGTGGAAGGTGCCGTCGCGGGCTGGAACGACACGGGCCTCGTCGCGGTGGCACCGCCTGGTGAGAGCGCGGCGACGGCGGACGTGACGATGCTCGTCGAGCGGATCGCGACGCGCTGCCGCAGCGCGGCCATGGCACGCGACCTCATCGCTGGTGTGGAGTGCGAGGCGGAGGGTCTTGTGGTCGCGGACCTGGCGGCTGGCGGCATCCACGTCGTGGACGCGGCTGGACGCCTCGTGCCGGCTGGAGAGACGTTCGAGGATGCGGTGGCGCCTTCTCCGCTTGCGAGCGTGCTCCTCGAAGACGGCACCCGTGCCGCGGCGGATGCGTGTGCCACCCTCTTCGGCGCCCGGTCACCTGTGTCACGAACTGCGTCCGCCCTGTCGAGTGCCTGCGTGTGGTTCGCCGTCGGGATCGACGGCGACGGCCCGGTGGCGCACTCCGGCGGTCCGCTGACGGGCGACTGGCTCGGTGACGACGCGAGCCTGCCGGTCGGCTCGATCGTCCCCTCGCGGACGTCCGGCTCGGCTGTGTCGTCCGCCGATGTCACCCGCCGATATCGTCTCGAGATCGTCGATCGCGTGCCGCCGATTCCGACGCGCTTCCTTGCCGGCGAGCACGTGCTCCTGTTCGGGGACGACGTGGCGGCGACGGCGCTTGCGACCGCGCTGACGGCGGCGGGTGCCCGGCCCGCGCACGCCACAGGTGCGACGGTCGCCGAAGCGATCGCGTCCGTCGAGGAGGCAGACCGCAGTGCGCCCGTGCGTCATCTCGTGCTGCTCAGCGGACGGCCGGTCGATGCCGCCGGCGAGTCATGGATCGCGAGGCGCGAGCGGGCGCTCGCGGCGGCCTACTTCGCCTGCCAGCGCTGGATCACCGCCCGACTCGCGTCGGGCGGCCTTGCCGGGACGACGCTCACGGCGGTGGTCGATCTCGGCGGCGACTTCGGGGTTTCCGGTCGGATCACGGCCGCGGACGGCGGCGGTCTCGCCGGTCTCTGCAAGGCTCTTGCCAGGGAGTTTCCCGATCTTCACGTGCGGGTGCTCGATGCTCCGGCGAGCCTCACCGAGGCGGTCGTCGCCGCCGCGGTGGTCACCGAGATGACCGACGCCGCGGGGGCTGTCGAAACGGGCCTCGTGCCCGGTCCCGGTCCCGTGGGCGGACTGCGACGGGTGACCGTCGGAGCACGCGAGGCGCCCCTGGCCGAGCGGGGCCGGCTCCCCAAGTCACTCGAGCGCGGCAGCGTCTGGCTCGTGACCGGTGGTGCCCGTGGCGTGACGGCGGCCTGCGCCCTCGAACTCGGCAGGCGCCACGGCCTGTCGCTGGTGCTCGTCGGCTCGACGCGTCCGATCGCCGTAGAGCCCTCGTGGCTCGCGCTCGACGAGGCGGGCCGGCGCGGGCTGATGGGTGACGTGATGCTGCAGGCTCGCCAGCGAGGCGATGACCCACGGGCCGCGTGGCGGGTGGTCGAGAAGTCGATCGAGATCGCGACGGCACTCGACCAGTACGCGCGGGCGGGAGTGTCGGCCCGCTATCTCCCCTGTGACCTTGCCGATGCGGCGGCGGTGAGGCGGCTCGTCGGGCAGGTCGTGGCCGACGTCGGCCCGATCCGCGGCATCGTGCATGGCGCCGGTCAGGAGGCGGCCTGTCGTTTCGATCGCAAGTCGCGGGCCGGCTACGAGGCGACGCTCGGACCGAAGTGCGTCGGGCTCGAGCATCTCATGGCGGTGGTCGACCCGCGTTCGCTCGAGTGCCTCGTCGGCTTCGGATCGACCAGCGGGCGGCTCGGGGGCCTCGGCCAGGCGGACTATTCGCTGGCCAATGACCTGCTCGCCAAGAGTGTCGCGGCCTGGCGGGCACGGCGCCGCGGGCTGGCGGCGACCACGTTCCACTGGCACGCCTGGGGCGAGGTCGGGATGGCCTATCGCCCGGAGAGCAAGCTCGCGCTCGAGCGCCTGGGGCTCCACTTCATGCCGCTCGCGGAGGGTGTGCGGCGGTTCGTCGAGGACATCGAGGCCGGCCTGCCGGATGCCGAGGTGCTGGTGACCGAGCCGGCGATGTGTCCCGACGCGCTCGCGCCGAAGCCGGTGGCAGGCCAGCCCGTCGCCCCGCGGCAGTCCCGCGGCGAGCCGTCTGCCCACGCGGGATGTGCAGCGGACGCGGGCAGCCTCGTCGATCGGGTGGACCGGCACGGCGACGCCGTCGACGTGCTCGTTCGGCTCGACCCGTCGAGCGATCGCTTCCTCCTCGAGCACCGCCTGCACGGTCGGCCGCTCCTGCCCGCGGTGATGGGGCTCGAGATCGTGGCCCAGGCCGCGCGGGCCTCCGGCGGATGCGACCGGGTCGCCGAGATTCACGATTTCGTCGTCGAGCGGCCGCTCGAGTTTCCCGAGGCCGATGCCAGGGTCGTCCGGGCGGAGGTGCAGCGCGTCAACGGGGCGCTCCGCGTCCTCGGGCACGCCAGGCCCGTCAGCGGCCTCGATCGAACCGTCGAATGGGTGCACTTCCGCGGTGACGCCGTCGGGACGTCCTCCGAGCCGATCGCGGCGTCGGTTGGCGATCCACCATTCCCCTTCAACCCGATGATCTACCAGGACGACGCGCCGCTCGTGCACGGGCCGTCGTTCCGTTCGCTCAAGGACCTCTACCTCGACCGGAGCGGCGGATGGGGGCGGCTCGTCGCGCCACGCGGCGAGGGCGTGTCCCTGCCGCGGGGCACCCGAGGATGGACGGTGCCGGTGGAGATTCTCGACGGCTGTCTGGTCGCCTGCGCCGTCTACTCCTACCTCCTCTGCGGACGGCGTGTGGAAATCCCGGTGAGGATGGCGAAGGTCCGCCTCGCCTCGCGCCCGGCGGCCGGGGAACTGTGTCGCATGCGGCTGCTGCTCCAGGCGCAGTCGCAGCACGAGAGCGTCTACGACTTCGTCGTCGTCGGGAGTGACGGCCGGGCGATCCTCGCCGTCGAGGGCCTCCACCTCGCGATCGTCCCGGCGGAGGAGACGTCGTGATCGCCCATCCGACACGACCGGCCTCCGACGGCGGATCGCCGATCTCCCGGCACCGGGTGGCCGTGCATGGTCGCTGGGTGGACATCTGGGTGACGGCTGCGGACTGCTGGTCGCTCTCGGTCGCCGGAAGCCGGCTTGCGGAACGCCTCGCGGCCGACGTGCTCGGTGTCGCCCGCTCGTCGCTGCGGGTGGCTCCGCTGGCGCCCTCCGGACGGCCGGTCGTCGTATGTGCCGCGTCCGCCGGCGACTGCGGCATCTCGATCTCGCACCTTCGTCCGCGGCTCGCGGATGCTCCGTCGAGCGGCAGTGGTCTGGTCGCCGTCGCGGCCTGTCGCGGCGCGCAGGTGGGGATCGATCTCGTCGTGCCGGCCGAGGTGTCCACGGCGTCGCTCTCCCGCTTCCTCGCGACCACCCGGACCGCGACCGCCGCCGACGCACGGCATGCGGTGCGGCTCTGGGCCGCGAAGGAGGCCGCCTACAAGGCCGCCGCGCTCGACGAGGCATTTCGGCCGCGGCGGATCGTCGTCGAGCGGGTCTCCGCGAGCGGGTTTCGCTGGAGCGTCGACGGCAGGTATCACGCGGTCCACGGGGCCGGGATCTTCGTCGCCGAGGAGGGCCACATGCTGGCGGTGGCCGTCGCGGACCACATTCCTTCCCTGTCGCACGGAGCGTGCCCACGGCCATGATCGATCTCACGGGAAAGGTCGCGCTCGTCACCGGGTCCAGCCGGGGCATCGGCCGGGCGTGCGCGCTGAGGCTCGCCGAGGCGGGCGCCGACGTCATCGTCAACTTCGTCACGAGCGCGCCGGAGGCCGAGGCGGTGGCGGAGGCGATCGCCGCACTCGGGCGCGAGGTCGCGTGCGTCCGGGCCGACGTCGGCGAAGAGGAGGACGTCGCCGAGATGATCGGCTTCGTGCGCCGGGAGTTCGGTCGGCTCGACATCCTGGTCCACAACGCCGCCACCGGAGGCTTCCGGCCGCTGGCGGCCACCACGCAGCGGCACTTCGATGCGGCCATGCACACGAACGTGCTGTCGCTGGTGCATCTGCTTAAGGAGGCGGCCCCACTCCTCGAGGCTGGTCCCGACCGTGGCAAGGTGGTCGTCCTTTCCAGCCACGGCACGCACATGGCCCTGCCGATGTACGGGCTCATCGGCGGCACCAAGGCGGCCCTCACGTCGCTCGCACGGCACTGGGCGCTCGAGCTGGGTGATCGGGGCGTGAACGTGAACGTGGTCGAGGCCGGCCTCGTCGAGACCGACTCGACCCGCCGCCTGCCCGGGGCCGCCGAGATGTTCGCCGGGCGGCGTTCGAAGACGATGACCGGTGAGCGGATGCTCGAGGCGGTGGATGTCGCCGACGCCGTCCTCTTCCTGGCGAGTCCCCTCGCGGACCTCGTGCAGGGGCAGACGCTCGTCGTCGACGGCGGGGCGGCGATCCACGTCTGAGCGTCGTGCCCGGCCTCCCGGGCAGTCGCGGATCCGTCAACGCCATGTCGCCATCCTCCATCGATGCCTACACGCTGCTCACCGGCGCCACCGGCCTGCTCGGCCGCGCGCTCGTGCGCGACCTCGCGGCGGCGGGACGCCGCGTGGCGGTCGTGGTGCGGGGATCGGCGGCGGCTC
Organism: uncultured Planctomycetaceae bacterium; assembly: GCA_903917235.1. GTDB lineage: Bacteria > Planctomycetota > Planctomycetia > Pirellulales > UBA1268 > QWPN01. Next base: position 5,205 of record CAIWZS010000290.1, read on the forward strand.
CCGCCGCGGACCGCGTGGACGAGCTGCTCGACGACTGGTGGCAGGTGGCCGGGGCGTCGGTGCCCTGCCCGGTCGTGCTCGGGGGCGACCTGTCGGTCGACGGCCTCGGCCTGTCGGCGGAGCAGACGGCGTGGATCGCCCGTCACGTGCGTGACGTCGTGCACTCGGCGGCGAGCCTCTCGTTCCAGCTGCGGCCGGCCGACGGTGAACCCTACACGAGCAACGTCACCGGCACGCGGAACGTCCTCGCGCTCTGCCGCAAGGCCGGAATCCGCCGGCTCCACCACGTGTCGAGCGCGTATGTCTGCGGCCTGCGTCGCGGAACGATCCTGGAAGGGGAGCTCGACGTCGGTCAGGAGTCGGGCAACGACTACGAGCGGAGCAAGATCGTCTCGGAAGGGGAGGCGACCGCCGCGGAGTGGATCGACGTCTGCACCGTCCACCGTCCGAGCATCATCGTCGGCGATCTCGTGCACGGCTTCACGAACACCTTTCACGGCTTCTACAAGCCGCTCCGGATCGTGCAGCCGTTCGTCGAGGCCTTCCTCACCGCGTCGATGGAGCCGGGGTCACTGCTCGACGTGCTCGGCATGAACGGCGCCGAGCGGAAGAATCTCGTGCCGGTCGACTGGGTGTCGGCGGTGATGACGAGGATCATCCGCGACGAGTCGCTCCACGGCCGCACCTACCACCTCACGAGCGACGTGCCGACCGACGTCGGCACGCTGTGCAAGGTCTTCGAGAGCCTCGTCGTGGAGATGGCGGCCACACGACGAGCGCGTCTGGCCGACGAGGGCGTGCCGGAACGTGCGCAGGCGGTCTCCCGGCTCGGACCGGAGACGCTCGGCCGCCTCTTCCTCGACCAGATGCACGTTTATCGCGCCTACTGGCGCGACGACCCTTCGTTCGATGCGACCAACACGCGGCGGGCCGTGCCCGACCTCCCAGCGCCGCCGCTCGATGAGGCCTCACTGCGGCGACTGTGTCGCTTCGCGATCGCGAACGACTTCCGCTGGCCGCCGGCCGGTCGAACGCCGCGAAGCGTATCGGGCCGGGCACTGCTCGAGCGGCATCTCGGCGCGGCACGCTGGACCCCGCCGACCGGGGCCGCCGTCGGCCTCGCCGCGATCGGGGGCGGCGGCGGACAGTGGACGATCGCCCTCGATGGCGGCCGACCATCGTCGCTTCACGTCGGGCTTCCAGCCCATGACGTTCCCACGGCATGGCTCGGTGCGGATGCGCTCCGCGACCTGCTCGGTGGCCATACGTCGGTCGCCGCGCTCTCCGCAGCCGGCCGGCTCGTCAGCGAGCCGGCCGGAGCGGTCGTGCGCGAGGTCCTCGAGACACTTGCCCGGTGATCACCTGCCGAGGCCGGCGAAGGCGGTGGCGACCGACGGGGTCACTCCGGGGCGTGGTAATTCGATCGGCCCCTGCGACGTGAGATCCCGCCCGACGAAGCCGGAGAAGTCGGTGCCGTAGCGGTAGGCCCGGAACACCATGTTGGTCAAGACGCCCGGGATCTTGAGGCCCCTGATCGCCTGATTCACAGGTGGCCGCTGGCCCTGTCGCAGGATGCCCGAAGGGGAGGCGTTGACGACCGGGTTCCGGTATTCCCAGACGATCCGTCGTTGACTCGTGACCTCGAAGAACCTTCCCTCGGTGCCTTCGTTGATGAGCGTGTTGCCGTTGGGCAGACGCTGGGCACCGGAGATGATCCGGGCGAAGAACTGGTTCAGCGGATTCGAGAAATACTGCCAGACGACCGGGGCACGGGCGGTGGGGGACGTGTAGCCACCCCTGCCGTTGTACGGCAACTTCACCTCGAGCACCCGCGAGAAACTGGGCCGCTCGGGGGTCGAGCTCCAGCCGTTGTCGAACACGAGGATGTTGCCGGCGCCGGGCAGGCCCGGTTTGATCCAGTGGGGATCGTGCTGGTAATGGAGCTGCTGGTTCTGCCAGGTGCCGCGGCCGTAGGCGGCCGGGTTGCCCCAGCGGAAGAGAATGTCGCCCCCCTTGCCGCTGAGTCCGCCGGTGCTCCCCCTGGCCTCCTCCGTCGTCGTGCTCTGGTCGATGATCCAGAACTCGCCGAACTCGCGGGGCGAGACGATGATCTGCTGGAGTTCCGGGCTGTAGTCGATCGAATTGAAGTGGGTCCAGTCGGCGGGGACGCCGCCCATGCCCGTGCCCTTGAGGTAGTAGTTGACGTCGATCTTGTGGGCGCTGCGGGCGACCGGACCGAAATTGTCCTTCGTGGGATCGACGTTCTGGACGAGGTGGTCCCAGGCATCCCACCGCCACACGATCTCGCCCCCCTCTGCGAAGGTCTCCCCTTCGGCGGGCGCGTTCGGCCGCACCTCGATGATGCTGTCGGGCCAGAGTTCACGGGCGCCACCCGCGCCGGGTGCCAAGGGCACGTCGTCCGGCCGCCGTCCGGCCTGCACGGCCTCCGCGTAGGTCTTCCGTTCCCACGTGATCGCGAGCACATTGCCGTTGGGCTTCACCTCGAAGTCGTGGTGGAGGTGCTCGTCGGGCGTGGCGAGCGTGTACGACCAGGTGAGATTCCCGTCCCAGTCGAACTTCTCGATCCGGCCAGAGGTGCCAGGAGCCCACTGCTTCGCCTGGCCCGCCGGCACGCCCTGCGTCGGGACCCGGCCGGCACGGATGAGGCTGCCGTCCGGCAGGAGTTCCGCGGTCATGGGTGAGAGGGTGCTTTGCCAACTCCGCACCTTGTTGCCCGCCATGTCGACGAGATACGTCGTGGTGGCGTTGGACGGTGCGAAGAGCGTGTAGCCCTGATGGGCCAAATCCGAGACCTGCGAGATGAGGCCGACCGTGTTCGCGAGGAGCATCCGCTCCTCGAGCCGCTCCGGCCCCTTCACGCTGGAGGAACGACGGGAACCGCGCGGCGCGCGGCGGTCAGCCTTCGGGGTCACGAACGAAATCATCACGGATCAACCTCCCTTGAAAGTCATGAGTCCGACAACGGATGCGCGTGGGAACCAACGGAAGGCACGACGCCTTCCCGCCCAGGCCTTCGTGCCACAAGGCTGCCAGCGAGCCCCGCCAGAGCTGTGGCTCCGACGGACGTTCCTCACAAGGTGCAACACGATGTCACGAAAGTCCAGAAAAAAGCGCGCAAAATGCCCAGATTCACGAAATACTTCAGAAGCAAAAAACGTGCCAAAAACACCGAATCGGCTCGACGAGGCATTTCCACCTGGCTCAATCAAGCAGATTCGGTTTCGCCGGAGCAATGCGCCCGTAACCTGGTCGGGGAGGCGAATGGGGTCGGCGAACGCTCGACGAGCGTGTGGCCGCCGCGGCCACAGCGAGGAGACTTTCGCCGCCCCTGAGCCGGCGCTTCACCAGCGTCCGACCCGATCGAGACGAGTGCCGACGGTTTCCTGGGTGCGTGCGGCCTGCGCCCGGCACGTGGTGGTACCGGACATGTTCACGACCGGCCGGCACATCTGCTGGATGCCCGTCGCCTGTCACGGCCGCCTGGTCAGGCCCGCTGGCCCGACGGCCGTTCCTCGTCTCCGAACGCCTCGTAGCGCGAGACGTATCCCGGCTGCCTGGCCCGCACGAGCTCCGACTCGTACTCCTGCACGATGCGGCGTTCGATCAGCTCGCGGCACGCGGCATTGATGGGATGCGCGATGTCGGCGTAAAGCCGGGCCCGGCCACCCTCGTCCCTGGGGACGGCTCCCTCCACCCTCCCGCCGCACTGGTTGCAGTAGGACGCACGAAGCGGATTCTTGAAGCCGCAGGACGGGCAGTGTCCACAGAGCTTGCGGCTGGGCATCGCCACGAACGGCCCGCTCGGACCCCCGATGACCTTGAGGTCGCGCACCACGAAGGCCCCGTCGATCGTGATCGAGCAGAACGCCAGGAGGCGTTCCGCCCCGTTCTCGACGAGCTTGATGCGAACCTCCGTGATCTGCATGGCTCACCCTCCGCCTCCGACCGGCAGCCGCACGGCGCGCACGAATGGCCACCGTGCCTCCCCGGCGGGGATGTGGCGTGCGGCGAGCCGTGAGGCGAGCGTCTGCGCCTCGGCGTACGTCCGGGTGAGCGCGAAGCAGGCGCTGCCGCTGCCCGTGAGCCGCGGCGCGATCGCCCCCGCCTCCGCGAGTGCGGCGAGCGCGTCGTCGACATCCGCGCACAAGGCCCGCGCGGGTGGTTCGAGGTCGTTGTGCAGGAGGGGCCAGACGTCACGCCACCGCCCCTCGGCGAGCGCCAAGGCCAGCCGCCGGGCGTCACCGGTGCGGGAGGCCTCGTCCACGTTTTTTTCGCCCCATGCTCGATACACCGCAGCGGTCGACAGCGGCGTTCCCGGCCAGACGATCACCGCCGCCAGTGCCGGCAGGCCCGCGACCGATTCGACGTGCTCCCCGCGTCCGGAAGCGATCGCGGCACCACCGGCGAAGAACCACGGGACATCGCTCCCCACGGTCGCGCCGATGTCGGCGAGGCGCTCCACCGGCCAGTCGAGACCCCAGAGGCGGGCCACGCCCCGGATGGCCGCGGCCGCGTCGCTCGATCCGCCGCCGAGTCCGGCGCCGGCGGGGATCGCCTTGACGAGGTCGCACGCAAGGGCCGGTTCGACGCCGGCTCGGGCAGCCACCGCACGGATCGCCCGCACGACCAGATTGCGGTCGTCCGTGGGAATGTCGTCGGCGACTCCACAGCCACCGTCACGGAGCGCGAGGTGAATGCCCGGAACGGCCGAAGCCCGCAGGACGAGCGTATCCGCCACCGACACGGCCACCATGAGCGACTCGATCGCGTGGTAGCCGTCGGCCCGGCGACCGAGCACGGCGAGCGAAAGATTGAGCTTGGCCGGCGCGGCAATCGTGATCGTCGCGGCAGGAGTCGTCGTCTGCATGCGCCCGCGTCCGTCACACGACCCGTCGGTACGATTCGTTGGGAACGGCCGAGGGGCTCGCGTGGCGACGAACCTCCGCGGGTTCCTCGCCGCCGACCAGAATTCCCCCCAGCACCCGCGGCACTCTAGTGATCGAGGCCCGGAGGGTCAATCAGCAACGGCCGTGCGCCCCGGGCGGATGCCCCCGGCCGTTCCGGCCTCGGCGCATGCAGCCCGAGCGTCAGCGACCGTGCGTCGCTGCCTGTTGAACTCGCTGCCTAGGGAACAAGTCTGCCCGAGCAGGATGCGAGGCGTGCCGACCGTGGAAACCCTTGGCGTTCCCACCGGTCGGCCACGTGGACAAAGGCCATGGAAGGCTTTGTCCACGGACAGCTAGCGCCAGGTCGACACGAAGGAGAGCGTGACGAGGGCGAGGACCAGACCGATCGCGACGAGCACGGCCAGCAGGATGGAGATGCTGCGTCCGGCCGAGAGATCGTCCCGGATCATCTCCATCCGCGCCGGCTTGTCGAAGGATCGGTTCCACACCGGGAACGCCTGTTCGTCATAGACCCAGGCGGTTCGTTCCTCGAAGCGTTTCTCGCTCATGGCGTCTATGGGGGGCGTCGGTGGGGGGCGTCTGCGGAGGGGTGAGGCGGGCGCGGCGGAGATTCGCCCGAGCGCGCGATATCATCGGTCGTCTCGCAGGAATCTAGTCGGCTCCGGCACCCGCCGCCAGTGCCGTTCGATCCGGCGCGAGTCCGCGGGCCGACCCCCGCATGCGAGTGATCCGTGACCGAGCCCACCATCCTCCCTCCCGCTGCATCGCCGACCGGGTCCCTGCCCGAGGCGGAAGCCCGGGCGCACCTGCTCGACCCGGACGGCGATCTGACGGGCTGGCTGGCGGTCCGCGGACATCCCGCCTGGCGGTCCCGGGCGATCCTGCGCTGGGCGCTCGCGCGACGGGCCGCGTCGTTCGAGGCGATGACCGATCAGCCGGCCGCCCTGCGCCGGGACCTCGCCGCCGCGTTCACGATCCGGTCGGCGACCGTCGCCGTTCATGATCGGGCGGAGGACGGGACGGAAAAGCTCCTGCTCGCGCTCGCCGACGGCCAGCGGATCGAGTGCGTCCTGCTGCGCGGCGGGGGCGATCCCGCGGCGGGAGACGACGACGGCGAGTCCCGGGCCGAACGGATCACCGCCTGCATCAGCTCGCAGGTCGGCTGTGCGATGGGCTGCGTGTTCTGCGCCAGCGGGATCGACGGCGTGGTGCGCAACCTCACCGCCGGCGAGATCCTCGAACAGCTCGTGCACCTGACGGCGCTCCTGCCGGCGGACGAGCGCATCAGCCACGTCGTGGTGATGGGGATGGGAGAGCCGCTGGCGAACCTCGACCGGCTCCTGGTCGCGCTCGAGCGAACGCAGGATCGCGACGGGTTCGGCATCTCGCCGCGGCGGATCACGATCTCGACCGTCGGCCTGCCGGCGGCCCTCGACCGGCTGTCGGCCGCGCGGCCCGGCTACCACCTCGCCGTCTCGTTGCACGCCGCGGATGACGCGCTGCGCACGCGACTGGTGCCCGTGAATCGCTCGATCGGCCTCGACGCGGTGATGGCCGCGGCGGACCGCTACTGGGAGGCGTCGGGCCGCCGGCTGACGTTCGAATACGTGCTGCTCGGGGGCGTCAACGACGCGGCGGAGGACGCGCGGGCCCTTGTCCGGCTCCTCGGCGGACGCGCGGCGCTCGTCAACGTCATCCCCTACAACGCCGTGGCGGGCATGCCCTGGCAGGAGCCGTCGGCCGCCTCGCGTGAACGGTTTCTCACCGTCCTCCGTGAGGCGGGCGTCAACGTGCAGGTGCGTCGCCGCAAGGGTCACCGCATCAACGCGGCCTGCGGGCAGCTGCGGCGGGCGGCGGCTCAGGCGAACCAGCCGAGCACCGTGACGAACACGAGCACCGCGCCGAGGATGCCGCCGAGCCAGACGATCCAGTGAATCGTCGCGCGGGCGATGGCCTCCGGCGCCTCGTGGTGCGTCGCCGCGAAGACGAGGCTCGCCACGATCAGGAGCGGCAGGCCGAGGACCACGCCTGGAAACCCGCCGGGGAGCATGGCGAGGAGCGGGCAGAGCGCGAGGCACGCGGCGCCGGGCGTCATGGGGCCGGATCCTCACCGTCCTCGCGACGGTCAGCGAGCGGTCCAGACAGGGCGTCATAGACCACCAGCAGGTTGAGCATGCCCGCCAGCGCGGTGTAGAGCGTGCCGATCTCGAAGAAGCGGCCGAGCCGCTGGTGCCAGAGCGAAAGCTGGTCGAACGTGCAGACCGCGAGGGGCGGACTGTCCACGAAGCCGCCGTCGGGAAGATCCGGCTCGGCACGCTCGACGCGATCGGCGTAGCGCGGGGTGACGTACTGTCCCGCGTGGAGTGGCGGCGCGAGCCACGTGCTGCCGAGGAAGGTCTCGTGGGCGGCGTTGCCGAGCCGCCACGCCTGCGCGAGCGCGGGGATGGCCAGCGCACCGACGCCGGCCTGGCCGAGAAACGCGAGCCGAGCCTCACCGGGTCGCCACGACGCGTAGACCACCCGTCCCTCGCCGAGCCAGAGGCCGGCGACGAGGATGGCGAGCAGGGCGCCCATGAACAGGCCCCCTTTGGCGGTGCGGCCCTGGTACAGGTGCCCCAATCCGGGGACGAGCCACGCAAGCAGCGCGGCGACGGCCGGGTTGCGGAGATCGATCTCCGCACCGTCGTCGGGTGAGCGGACGATCACGTGCCCCGGCCGGGCGGGCGTCGATGGCGGTGGGGGCATGGGGTGTCGCCGGGGCGTCGCTCGTGCGGACGACAGTCTACGTCTCGATGCCGTGCGCGGAAACAGCGCGGGCACGCGCGATATGAGGCATGCGCGATCAGCCCCACAGGCGCCGGACGACGCGGACCCGCGGCTGATCGTCGGCATCGGGCGCGGCCGCGCCCGATGCCGGGCCGGGTGGCGACTGGTTCCACGACGTCGAGAGCTCGCGCCACACGCGTTCGACCGTGCCGGCATCGACCACCGAGGCGCCGTCGCCCGTCGCCGCGGCCAGCGCCAGCCTGGCGAGGGAGACGATGTCGCGTGGCACTCCCTCGGCGCAGCGGGCGATCGTTCCGGACGCCTCCGGAGTGAACATGTCGCGAGCGATCCCGTGCCGCTCGAGTTCGTGCGCGAGATACCCGGCGGCGAGCTCGGCCGTCCACGGCGCAAGCTCGATCCGCACCACCGCGCGGCGCCGAAGGGGCTCGGGCAGCCGTCCCCAGCCCTCGGGCTGCGTCGTGGCCACGACGAGCGTGCGGGCGAATCGCGGCTCCACCGCGGTTGCCAGGCGCGTGACGCCGTCGACCACGTCGTCGGGCGCCGCGTCGATGTCGTCGAAGATGAGCGCCGTGGTCCGCTCCAGGAGCGCGTTTTCCCGAAGCCGCTGCTCGAGCATCTGCCACGGACGCAGCCCTTCGCCACGAGCGGCCGGATCGAGGGGCAGGCGATCGAGGAGCATGGGGAGCCAGTCGGTGGCCGCAAGCCCGCGCAACGACAGGACCGCCACCTCGGCACCGAGTCCCGCAAGCCGCCGTGCAGCCATGGCCATGAGATGACTCTTGCCCAGACCGCTCGCCCCGACGACGAGCCCGCAGCGCTGCCGCTCGACGGCGAGCCACTCGAGTCGGGCGAGGGACTCATCCTGCGGCGGGCCACGGAAGAACCGGGCGGGCTCCGGCGCCCCGGAGAACGGCAACGCGGCGGCAGATGGTGTGTCCCGTACCATGGCGAGGGAGTGTAACGGCCTGTGTCGCCCGGGTCAGGACGAGTTCCCGCCGGCTGCGCACCGGTCCACCATCACGACCACATCCTCATGGGCGAGCGCTTTTTCCTCGAGACGGCACCCGACGGCGACCGGGCGGTGCTCGGCGGTGACGAGGCGCGCCACCTCGTGCGGGTGCTGCGAGCCGACGTCGGTGACGAGGTGGTCGTGTTCGCCGGCACCGGCCGCGAGTGGCCGGCGCGGATCGCACGCGTGGGGCGCGACCGAGTGGACCTCGAGCTCGGTCCGGTCCGCGTCGATCCACCGTCGGAGGGCGAGATCGTGATGGCCGTCGCGCTCCCGAAGGGAGAGCGGCAGAAATGGCTCGTGGAGAAGCTCACGGAACTCGGTGTGGCCCGGCTCGTGCCCCTCCTGACGCAGCGCGGCGTGGCCGCGGCGACGCCGGCCGTCGCCGACCGGCTGCGGCGGACCGTGATCGAGGCGTGCAAGCAGTGCGGCCGCAACACGCTGATGGACGTCGCTGCGGCTCTGGACCCGGAGGCCCTCGTCACCGCGCTGCCCGCCGACACCGTCGTCATCCTCGCCATGCCCGGTGCTCCGCCGCTTCCCGCGAATCCCGTGGCCCATGCGCGGAGGCTCGTCGGCGTCGTCGGGCCCGAGGGCGGATTCACCGCCGAGGAGGTCGCCCGTCTGGAGCAGTGGGGCGCGCGGCGCACCGGACTGGCGCCGCACGTGCTGCGGGTCGAGACGGCCGCCATCGCCCTGGCCGCCGGGCTGCAGGCAGTCGCGCCGTCGTCGTGACGCGCCCGGAGCACCGGCTCGGTCTGCCACGTCGTCGCTCCACCTGCACACGACGTGCTTCAGAGATTCCGCAGGTGCGCGATGGCGGCTGCGAGCTCGTCGCGGGCGTCCGCCGGGTCCACCGGCTCGAGGCCGATCCAGCCGCGGTAGCCGCGTTCCTCGAGCGTGCCGAGCACGTCCGGCAGATCGACCTGGCCGGTGCCGAGCACGACCGCACTGCCGCGTCCGGCGAACGGTCCCGCAACCGCGTCGGTGGCATGCACCACGGCGATGCTGTCGGCGAGCGTCGCGACCGCCGCGGAGGGATCGTATCCGTTGACGAGGAGTGCGCCGGTGACGAGGTCGCAGCCGAGCGCCCCGTCCGGCAGCGCCGCCATGAGTCTCGCGAGATCCGCCGGCGCGGCTGGGCCCGCGGCGACGCACAGCCGCGCGCCGACCCGCTCCCCCCAGGCACCGATGTCGGTGAGCACGTCGACGAGCATCGCGAAGCGCGGGTCATCGTGGGCGGGGATGTCACCGACATGATTGAGCACGACGTCCGCCCCGAACGACCGCGCCAGTTCGAGTGCCGCCTTCGTGGCCGCGACCCTGCCCTCGAGCCGCTCCGCCTCGGCGTAGCCGCCGCGCGTGCGAAACGCGACCGCGGACACGACGATGCCCTCGTCCCCGAGCCAGCGGCGCAGCTGACGCATGGCGGTCTGGGTGAGCCGTGCCGGCTCGAACGCGTTCCGGGCGTCGATCTCGACACCCTGCAGCCCGAGGTCGCGGGCCCGGCGCAGCGCCTGGCGAAAGTCCTTCGCCAGTCCGTCGGCCGCCGTCGAGAGTCGGGAGGTGTCCATGGGCGAAGGCGCCGGCCGGTCCGGGCGAATGGTGGGGCGAGTCGCGACGTCCGGTCACCGCCGCGCGGCGCTCGGGTGGCGGCGGCCGGGCAGCGCGGCGGCCCCGCCGCCGACCGCCATCGTATCCCGCCCCGTCAGCGACGGTATTCTCCCGAGATGCCGCCGCTCTCCCACGTGACCGCCGCGCTCGAATCCATCGCACCCCTGCGTCTGGCCGCCGACTGGGACGTCGTGGGGCTGCTCGTCGGGGGCCGCCGCCAGGATGTGGCGCGCGCGATCGTCTGCCTGTCGCTCACGCCCGAGGTGGCCGCAGAAGCCGTGGCGCGACGCGCGGATCTCGTGGTCACGCATCATCCGCTCCCCTTCCGCCCCGTCGCGCGGATTACCGAGGCGACCGGCACCGGCCGCGTGCTGCTCGACCTCGTGGCGGCGGGCATCGGCGTGTGGAGCAGCCATACGGCCTGGGATTCGGCCGTCGGCGGCATCAACGACCAGCTCGCCGAGATGGCAGGGCTCGGCGCCGTCGCCCCGCTCCTGCCCGATGCCGTCGAACCGCGATCGGGCTTCGGTCGCGGAGGCGATGCCGGCGCCGCGACGCTCGGGGACCTCGCGCGCCGGATGACGGCGGCGCTCGGCCTCGCCGGAGTCTCCGTCGTCGGGGACGTCGGGCGCGCCGCGGGACGCGTGGGGATCGTCTGTGGAAGTGGCGGTGGCTCGATCGACAGCATCGTCGCCGCGGGCTGCGCGACGCTCCTGACCGGTGAGCTCAAGCTGCATGAGGCGCTCGAGGCACGGGCCGCCGGCCTCGGCGTGATCGCGGTCGGCCACCATGCGAGCGAGCGGTTCGCGATGGACGTGCTCTCGGCGCGGCTGGCAGCCGCGGTGCCGGGGCTGGACTGCAGGACGGTGGCGGCGGATGACGATCCGCTCGCATGGATCGGGAGCGTGCGGTGACGCGCGCGGCCCGCCACACCGAGCGGCTGGTCCGGGTTTTTGAATCGCGCGGCCGCCAGCGCTACACTTTCGCGTCCGTTCGCTGACGCAGGGAAGACCCCGCACGATGCCCCGCTACCTCACGGCCCTGCCTGTGTACAACGAGGCGGCGCACGTCCTCGGCGTCATCGACGAGGTGCGCAAGGTCACCGACCACATTCTCGTGGTCGATGACGGCTCCACCGACGGCACATCCGGGCTCCTGTCGGGCATCATCACGGTGGCGAACGCCCCGCCCGAGGCCGTGGCGGCCGGCCCGGCCGTCGCCGGCGTGCGCGTCGTGCGGCATCCGGAAAACCGGGGCTATGGCGCGGCGCTCGCCACCGCGTTTCGCGAGGCGCTCGACGGCGGCTGGGATGGTCTCGTGACGATCGACTGCGATGGCCAGCACCAGCCGCTGCTCATTCCGGAGTTCGTGGACCGGGCCGCGCGGTGCGACATCGTGAGCGGCAGCCGCTACCTCCGGCGATTCCCCGGGGACAGCGAGCCGCCCGCGGCCCGGCGGCGGATCAATGCCGAGATCACCGCCGAGATCAACCGGCGGTTTGGTCTGTCGCTCACCGACGCGTTCTGCGGCTTCAAGGCCTACACGAGGCGGGCGCTCGAGCGGCTGCGGGTGACGGAGACCGGCTACGCAATGCCGCTCGAGGTCTGGGTGCAGGCGGCCGCCGCCGGGCTCGTGATCGAGGAGGTGCCCGTCCCGCTCCTCTACCTCGATCTCGCGCGGAGTTTCGGCGGCGCACTGGACGATGCGGCGACCCGTCTGGCCTATTATCGCGGCGTGCTCGATCGTGCGGAGGCGGCGGTGGCCGCGTCGGCGGCCGACGGGATGGACACCGCGTCCTGATCGGGCCGGCATCTCGGGGCGTGGCGTGCCCTGCACGCCCCCAGCATTCGACCGGCCCGCGGGCCCCGTGATCCATGCCGCCATCCCGTCGCACCCATCGAGCCCCGGAGGCGTCCGGGGAACGCATCGTCGATCCGCCGCTGCGGCCGGGACCCGCCGGGGCCAGCTCGATCGGCGCGCTCGTCGACAACAACCGCCTCCTCCGCGCGGCCTTCGACACGCGGATCGGCGATCTGCGGTTCTGGGAGCTGGCGGCCGCGACGCGTCGGGAGGTGCTCACCGTCGCCACCGAGTACACGGGGAGCTACCGGCACGCACGACGACCCGACGACGTCGCCGACTGGATCAGCCGGCCGATCATCATGGGCGGGCATCAGCCCGAGCTCTTCCACGCCGGCGTGTGGCTGAAGAACGCGTCGCTCGACGCCTACGCGCGGGCCGTGGGTGGCACCGCCGTCAACCTCGTGGTCGACATCGACCGCTGCGTCGGCGCGACCGTGGCGGTGCCGGTGGGGACCCCGCGCGAGGCGCGGCTCGAGCACGTGCCGTTCGACGCGGGCGGGCCGGAGATCGCCTGGGAGGAGCGCGCGGTCCTCGATCGCGACTGCTTCACGACGTTCGGCGCCCGCGTTGCGGACCTGCTCGCGCCGCTCTCGCCCGACGCCATCGTGCGCCGCTGGTGGCCGCTGGCGGTTGAGCGTGCCGCGGAGTCGCACCGCCTCGGCCTCGCGCTCGCCCAGGCGCGGCACCTGCTCGAGGAACGGTTCGGCCTCGAGACGCTCGAGCTGCCCGTGAGCGAACTGCTGCGGCTTCCCACGGTGATGGTCTTCACGGGCTGGCTGCTCGCGCACGCCCGGGCGCTGCACGAGGCGTACAACGACGCGCTGGCCGCGCACCGGCGGCAGCATCGCGTCCGGGGCCGCGGCCGGCCCATGCCCGACCTCGCCGTGCGTCGGGATGCGTCCGGCGAATGGCTGGAGGTGCCGTGGTGGCTCTGGTCACGTGACGACCCGCGCCGCCGCCGTGTCTTCGCGTCGGTGGCGACGCCGGGCGCGCTGGCGCTGTCGGATCTCGAAACGCTGCGCATCGAGCTGCCGATCGCCCCGGACACGTCCCCCTCGAAATGGGTCGATGCGCTCTCGCGGCTCGAGGAGCATCAGCTGCGTCTCCGCCCCCGCGCGCTCGTCACGACCCTCATCGCCCGCGTGCTCGTCGCCGACGTCTTCGTGCATGGCGTGGGGGGGGCGGCCTACGACCACCTCACCGACGACATCGTGCGTCGGCTCACCGGCTGCGATCCACCGCGGCACGCGGTCGTGTCAGGCACGCTGCGGCTGCCGATCGACGAGGTGCATCCGGGGTTCGCGTCCGCCGACCCCGCGGCCCGGCTGGCCGCCGTGCAGCGCGAGCTGCGGGACCTCGAGTTCCACCCCGAGCATCACCTCGGTGCGGTGGACGGGCTGCCCCCGACCGTGAACGAGCTGGTGACCGAGAAACGACGCTGGATCGACACGTTTCCGACACCCGCCCTGGCCCGCCGCCGCTGCCGCGAGATCCGGGCGGCCAACGAGCGGATGGCCTTTCATCTGGCTGGGCGCCGGCAGGATCTGCTCGCCCGCGTCGGTCCGCTCGCGTCCGCCATCCGCGCGCGAAAGGTGCTGGACTCCCGTGACCATCCCTGGTGTTTTTTTCCGGAAACCACGCTGCGGCGGTTCCTACTACTGGAAACACGAGGAGATTCTTCCTATCCTTCGGCGCACTGACTGGATTCGCGAACGGATTCACATGCCCCAGGGAGAGGAGGCACCATGCAGCGGCCGCAACGTTCCCGCACGACGAGCCAGGCGCAGGTGGTGCCGAGGCGCGTGCGACCGCCCCGGCTGAAGGTTCGGTCTGCTGGTGGATCCGGAACCCGCGTCGCCACCAGCGTGGCGCCCAGCTTGGCCCCAAGTTTGGCTCCAAAGCGCGTGCAGCGTGTGGCCACGCGGCTGAAGACTCCCGTCGAGTCCTCCGCGGCGGACCGTGCGGGCCGGGGAGCCCAGGGTGCCCGGGGCGTTCGGTCCCGCCGATCACGCTCGGCCGGCACGCAGGCGATCCGGCTCGCGAAGGCGACGTCACGGGACGACGTGTCGGTGGCGGCGCGGACCGCCCCACCCTCCGCCGAAACTGCCGCGGTGACGCCACCGAAACGCAGCCGTGGCCGGGCGACGCCCGCCGCCGGCGCGGTGACGGCGGTGGAGGTGAGGCCCTCGGGTACGACCGTCAGCCGGCGCGCGCCGGGGCGGCGTCCCGCGATTCTCCACCTGCCGAACCTGCCTCCGGTGCCGCGAAAACCGCCGGCGTGGATGCTCGAACACTGCCACGTCGCACCGGCTCGGGCGGGTGACCAGGGGGAGATTCTCCAGCTCCTCGCCGGGCTGCCGTCGCCCCCGTCGCGTGGCGAGTTTCATGCGGCGGTCGATCATCCCGAGTACGACCCCTCGAATCGCCTCGTCGCCCGGCTCGGTGGCCGCATCGTCGGCCATGCCGAAATCGTGCCTCGAACCATCGTGCTGGGGCCGGTCGCCTCCGGATCGAGCGCGGGTGTGCGTGGCGCCGTACTCGAGCGGGTGGCGGTGCTTCCGGAGTGCCGTGGCGCGGGACACGGCCAGCGGCTCGTGCAGTCCGCAGAGGAGCGCATGCGGCAGGCCGGCACGGTCGTGGCGTTCACCCGCACGCGGATCGCCTCCTCGTTTCACGACCTCGGCTGGAGCGTGCTCGGGCGCGATGGTGTGACGCCGGGCAGGCCGACCGAAATCCTCGCGAGGCTGCTCGAGGGACCAGCCCGGACCGGCGAGCCGGTGACGATGCGGCAGTGGCGTCACGTGGAGCTTCCCGCGATCCTGCGGATCTACCGACACAATGCCGCGCGGTTCGTGGGCGCGTGCGACCGCGATGAGAACTACGGCCGCTGGCTGGTCAGCCGTGCGGCGTTCGACTCGATCCTCGTGGCCCTTGTCGGGCAGGATCGATACGAGCTCCACGAATCGAGCGCGCGGATCGTCGGATACTGCGTCCAGTCGGGCAGTCGAATCCTCGAGATCGCCGCCGATCCGCAGTTCGCCGGCCTCGAGCGCGAGATCCTCGCGCGTGCCTGCGCCGAGGCGATCGAAAACGATCGGCAGGAAATCGTCTACGAGTCGAGCGTCGCCGATCCGCTGCATGCCGCCGTCGCGGGAGCGGACGGCCTGGTGCCGGCCGGCGACCGGATGATCGTGGCCCGTGTCTTCCGGCCCCTCGAGCTGCTCCAGGCGGTCGCCCCCACGGTGGCGGCGCGGGTGGCGGCGGCGGGAACGCGTGAGACGGTGGAGCTGGGACTCGACGCGCCGGGCTTTCGCGGCTCGATCGTCGTTCCCGAGCGGCGCGGCGGTGTCGCACCGCAGGCCGTGGTGCATCCCGGCCGCCTCGGACGCAGTTACCTGCGGCTCTCCGAGGCCGAGCTCGCGCGGCTGCTCCTGGGCCAGTGCGATCCGGCGGAGGCTGTGGCCGCGGGGCGGATGGAACCCTCCACCCAGATGGCGCAGCGGCTTGCCGGCCAGCTCTTCCCGCGCGTGCCTCTCTGGTGCCCGATGTGGGACGACCTGCCGGCGTGATCCGCCGGGTCGGCGGCGTCAGTCGCGTGTCGCCGGACCGGTGTCCGCCGTGGCACCGGCATCGCGATGCGCCCCTTCGGCGAGCCGGCGCACGTGATCGAGAACGCGGCGGTGGATCGCATGGATCGCCATGTCGCTCCAGAGCGTCCAGTACGCCCGCGGGTGCATGTCGAACGTGTACCACGTGCGTCCCTCGAGCCGCGTCCGCCCGTCGCCGAGATCGACGAGGCGAAACTCGCCGCGTCGGCTCGCGAGCGCGTGATCGGCGAGGTGCGGCGGATGAACGTGCCGCCATGGCGACAGCTCCCGCATCGGGTCGGGCTGGCTCGTGACGTCGAAGGCGAGCCGCCGCGGCTCGTCCCACACCGTGATCGGCTCGACGAAGTCCCCGGTCGTGAACTCGCAGTGACGCACGGCCCCGGGGCCCGCGCCCTCGATCCGGGCGCGCACGGGGCAGGCGATGCCGCAGCGGAAGAACCACTCCCGCGGCTCCGGCAGGTCCGGGAAGGACACGACGTGCGGCCAGACGCGCTCGGGCGGTGCGGCCACGTCCACGGACGTGAGGACCACGTGCTCCGGCAGCCTGCGCATCGCGAGCTGCTCGGCGCCGGCGAGCAGGGGCAGCACGATCACCAGCGGGACGACGCCCCCCGGGGATATCGACGTGGCGTCGGCGACGGCCTTGCCGAGCAGCGCACCGACGATCCCGAGCGGCATCACGATCGGCGCCGCCATCGCGATGCAGATGAGCCCCTCGAGTGCGAAGGCGAGCATGATGACGGCGGCGGCGACCATCACCACGGCTCCGAGGCCGGTCGTCAGGGCGCGTGACCGCGACAGCGGACGGTTGAAGAGGAACCCGGCCACCGCGCCCATCACCAGCGGCGTGCCGAGGAACAGCGCCACGCCATACGTGGCGATGAGATAGACGGTCACCACGAGCATCGCGACGCCCACGGCGAGGGCCGCTCCGAGGGCGCGGAGGGCACCGGCGGCCGAGCCCCCCGGATCACCGGCAGCGACGACGCCGGTCGCCGGTCGCCAGCGTTCAGGCGTGCGGTCGGGCGCGAGGCAGAGGGCGAGCATGACCGCGAGCCCGACGACCGGAACGAGCACGGCCAGCCCGGTCCACGGCGAGACCCCGGCGAGCGACGCGCGGCGCACGCTCATCGAGAGCGCGATCCAGACGAACGGCAGGTTCCACGCGAACAGGGCCCAGCCGAGCCAGTCCGGCGCCCCCGCCAGCACCTCGCTCCGTGCGGCGAGCGACGGATTGAGAAAGTCGAGGGGGCCGAGCCACCGGCCCGTCACGGCCTGGATGGCTGCCGCCTCGATGCCGTACTTGAAGAGGGCGAGCCCGCAGCCGCTGGCGGCGTACTGGCAACGCGAGACGGGGAGCTGCGTCCCGAACCAGAGCCGTGGCCAGCCGCCCATGTCCAAGTCCCCTCACTTCCGCCGCGGCGTCATCCGGTCCATCTGGGATTGCTTTGGGTCGGGGCTGCCCGTGCCCCGCGAGCCGGACGATCGCTGTGGCCTTCCTGGCCTCCGCTCTCTCGAGGCTGCCTGCGCTTCGGCATCCCTGCCTGCGCTTGTCAGCCACGCCGGCTCCCGGGGCACGGGCACCCCCTCCTGGACCCTGTCGCCCACGACGTTCTCGGAAGGAACCGTCATCCCTTGTCGCTGGTCTATAACGGGATCAACGCCATGTCCAGTCGCATCGTCGTCGTCGGGAGCGCGAACA
>CAIWZS010000291.1 GCA_903917235.1 uncultured Planctomycetaceae bacterium
CGACAAGGTGCTGGCGATGGACGGCGTGCGGGAGGTGAAGGCCTACCTGCGCGACCAGGTGCGTCGCCGGCTCGCCGAGACGCTCGCGTGACGCGGACATCCGCGGGCGGCGCCGTCCGGCGACCAGAAGCAGCGAAAGGAACGAGTCGATGAAGCAGGAAATGCTGATCAACGTGTCGCAGCCGGAGGAATGCCGGATCGCGATCATCGAGGATGGCTTGCTCGAGGAGCTCTACGTCGAGCGGACGAGCCAGGACAACTACGTGGGCAACATCTACAAGGGACGGATCGTCAACATCGAGCCGTCGATCCAGGCCGCCTTCGTCGACTTCGGCGTCGGCCGCAACGGATTCCTCCACATCAGCGACGTGGAGCCGCAGTACTACCGGCAGGGTGGCCTCGATCCCGACAAGGCGTTCGACGTCACCGAACCCGCACGGGCGGCGGAGGGAGGCGACGCGGACGCAACGCAGCGCACGGCCGTGCGCCGCAAGCCGCGGCTCGGCGACCGGCCGCGGGTGAAGCCTCCGATCCAGGACATCCTGCGGCGCGGGGACGAGGTGCTCGTGCAGGTGATCAAGGAGGGCTTCGGCACGAAGGGCCCGACCCTCTCCACCTACATCTCGATTCCGGGGCGCTACCTCGTGCTCATGCCGCCGCTCGGCCGCGTGGGCATCTCGAAGAAGATCGACAACGAGCGGGACCGTCGCGTCCTCCGCGACATCATGCTCGACCTGCAGCCGCCCAAGGGGGTCGGCTTCGTCGTCCGCACGGCGGGCACCGAGCGCACGAAGGCGGAGATGGCCCGCGACATGGCCTACCTCCTGCGACTCTGGAAGAGCATCGTGCGGCGGATGCGGAAGTACTCCGCCCCGATCGACATCTACCAGGAAAGCGACATGATCATCCGCACGATCCGTGACATGTTCACGGAGGACGTGGGGCGGATCCTCATCGACGAGCCGGCCGCCTACGAGCGGGCCCGTGAGTTCCTCGAGCTCGTCATGCCGAAGTACGCGCCCCGGTTGCAGTTCTACGACGGCAAGGAGCCTCTCTTCCACCGCTACGGACTCGAGGAGGAGATCGGGCGGATCCACCAGCGGAAGGTGCCGCTCAAGGGCGGCGGCTCGATCGTCATCGACCAGACCGAGGCGCTCGTGGCGATCGACGTCAACTCCGGGAGCTTCCGCACCGAGAAGAGCGCGGAGGAGAACGCCTACCAGATGAATCTGATCGCGGCCAAGGAGATCGCCCGACAGCTGCGGCTGCGCGACCTCGGCGGCGTGATCGTCAACGACTTCATCGACATGCGGAAGGAAAAGTACCGCCGCGGCGTGGAGAAGGCGCTCCACGAGGCGATGAAGCGGGACAGGGCCCGCACGAAGGTGCTCCGCACGAGCCCCTTCGGCCTGGTCGAGATGACACGGCAGCGCATCCGTCCGTCGCTGCGCAAGAGCATCTTCCGCGACTGCCCCACCTGCAGCGGCACCGGCACGGTGAAGACCGCCGAGAGCATGGCGATCGAGGTGATGCGCATCCTTCACCTCTCCGCGACCCGGGAGGACGTCGCCCGCCTCAATGTCACGGTGCACGACGACGTGGCGACGTGGATCAACAACCGCAAGCGGCGGGAGATCACCCAGTTCGAGGATGAGACCCACATCCAGCTGCACGTGGACGGCAAGGACGGCGTCTCACCGGAGCACCTCGTCTTCGAGGCGTGGGATTCGGGCGGCCGCAGCCTCCGCTTCCCCTGACCCGGCAGTGCCGGGACGACACGCCATCCCGTCGGCGACCTGAAACTGGACCGCTCCGGAGTCCTTGATTAGGATTCCATGAGTTGGAGTCCGTGGGAGGGCGTTTCCGCGTGGTGCTGCCGCGGGAAGTGCCTCGCTCGCGGAGATCGCGTGCCTTCGTTTTCTCCTCCTTTTGTTTTCAGGGAGTCCACCCGATGTCCAGGTCCCAAGGACGGCCCGTGAGTCGTCACCCGCATGGCGGCTTCACGCTCGTGGAGCTGCTGGTCGTCATCGCGATCATCGCGGTCCTGATCGGCCTGCTCCTGCCCGCCGTGCAGTCGGCGCGGGAGGCGGCTCGGCGGAGCTCGTGCAGCAACAAGCTCAAGCAGCTCGGGCTGGCGATGCACTCCTACCTCAGCGCGAAGAAGTCATTTCCCTCCAACAGTTATCACCCAAACGCTGGCACCGCCTGGCAGAACTGGGAGCGCATGGGGGCGAACTATCAGCTCCTGCCGTTCATGGAGCAGCAGGAGGTGTTCGACCGCATCAATCTCGACGGTTCGGCCGGTGCGATGTACGCCGTCATCCGGTCGCGGGTCGACGCCTTCGTCTGCCCGTCCGACATCGGCCCGGGATCCAACAACTGGGGACCGTCGAACTACGGCTGGTCCACCGGGAGCTCGCCCCACGCTGCAGGCGGCGCGAATCGCTCCACGGCCAACGGGTTCATCCACATCGAGGGACGCGGGAACAACAACCCATCGCGCACCGAGATCAACAACGCGTGGCCGGGATTCACCGAGTCGCAATTCGCTGACGGTCTGTCGAAGGTGTTGATGGGATCCGAACTCATTTGCGGCTCTGGCGCGGGCACGGGCGACGTGCCGCGAAACATCGCGATCGGGGTGTCGGATGTCTTCTCGACGGCGGCAGATCGCAACTTCCCCACGCAGGCGGAGGTCGACGCCATGGGCAGCACGCTCCGCGGGGCCGGAACATGGCTGGGCAATGGCGGCCAGCAGTGGGGCTGGTACGGCCATGCCTCGGCCGCGATCAACACGACCGTGCCACCGAACTGGCCCTCCCCATCCGGCGGCACGGGCACCCCCGGCCAGGCCTTCGACGGCGGCTGGGGTGTGTTTCCACCGCGGAGCCGTCATCCGGGCGCGGTCAATGCGATCTTTGCCGACGGTGCCGTGGCGACGATCACCAACAGCGTCCAGCTGCTCACGTTCCAGCGACTGGGTCACCGGTCGGACGGGAATGCAGCAGGTCTGTGATGGGCGATCTGCACGATCGAACGAGAAGCAAGCCACGAGGAGAGCCGATGAACACGCGAAGTCGTCACTGGGTCAAGGCCATGCTGATGGCGGCGGGTATCGTCTCGCTGGCTGCGTCGGGCTGTGCGAAGACGGATCCCGGGCAGCGCGATCGTGTGATCGAAAACGCCCCCGATCCGGTGGGCGAGGCGCGTTCGGTCCTCCAGGCCTATGCGGCGGGAGGGCCGATGGGCAGCGAGGCCTCGATGTTCGACGACCTCACCGCCCGGGTGAAGGCCGTCGACGCGGCGAAGGCGGAGGTGTTCGCGACGTTCGCGAAGGAGGCGATGCAGTCTCCCGAAGGCCTCGCCGAACGGGCCAAGAAGGCGCTCGCGTCCTTCTGACCCGGCCGTGCCCTCCGGGCCATGAACGCGCGGTCTCCACACGGCCTCTGCGGCCCCCTCTCGACCGGGTGCTTCCGGTCCGGTACCCTCCCTTCATGACGCGCGGAGAGCCGTGCGGGTCCCCTGCCGGAGTTTGAGCCATGTCCCCCACCGTTGCCTCGTCCGCTGCCCTGGCCGGCTCGGGCCACACCTATGCCGTCGTCGTGGACGGCGGACGGCAGTATCGCGTGATGGAGGGACAGGAACTCGAGATCGACTTCCGTCATGCCCCGGATGGCACGCCCCTTCCTGTCGGGAGTGAGATCGTCTTCAGCGACGTGCTCGCCGTCAGTCGTGCCGGGAAACTGACGCTCGGCGCCCCGAAGGTGAGCGGCGCCAAGGTGACGGCCGAGGTTCTGAGCCTCGTGCAGGGTCCCAAGATCTTCGTGCAGAAGTTCAAGCGGCGCAAGAACTACCGCCGTCGCACGGGCCATCGCGCCCTGGCGACGAAGGTGAAGATCGCCGCGATCACCGCCTGACGATGTCTTGACTCGCGGCGTCTCGACGCGCGGCATCTTGGCGGCAGCCCTGTTGTCCGGTGGTCACCCGAGGCCGAGACCTGCCAGCGGTCCTCCGCTCCGGCACAGGGCGTCGACACGGCGCGATACCTCGGAATCCTCCTCGACCGGAGGCGCGTGGTGCGGCTTGAGTCGGGCGTCGATCACGAGCGGCCCGCGACAGCCCCAGTGCTTCTGCCGGACCTCGGCCTCGACGCCGTGGACATCGACGGCCGGGTTCGACCGCGTGAAGGTGACCCAGAGAAGGTTTTCCAGGCTCGCCGACGCGAAGCCGGCGTCATCGACGACGATGACGAGCGGAAACGCTCGCAGCGGATGGCCGGCTCCGAGGGCGTCGCACAGCCGCTCGACGTCGCCGGTCCACGCCGCCTGCTCGGTCGCCGACCAGATCGCCGCGTCATCCCCGGCATCGAGCCGAGGCCGTGGCTCGATCCGCGGTCCCGTGAGGGCGACGATGCCAGGCAGGCATACCCGCGGCTCCGCGAACCCCTCCGGCAACCGCCCGCCGCCCGACGGCAGGTCGTGCGGCAGGTCACGGACCGCCGGCCCGCGCGCGGCCACGACGAGCTTCGAGCCGACGTTGAAGCCCGCGCCGGAGTAGTCGAGCGTGTCGATCGTCGTCTCGGTGTGGAAGTGGCAGTCCCGCCGCCAGTCGACCCGTGCGAGCAGGTGCGCGAGGAACGGCCGCACGTCATGGGCGTCGAGTCCCGGACATTCCGCGCCGTCGACGATGAAGAGGTATTTGGCGAGCGACAGCTGTCCCTGGCCGAGGATGGCCGAGGCCTGCGTGAGAAGCTCCGCCGGCCGGTCGGAACGCCTCCAGGGAAGGTACCGCTCGCTGCCGACCGCCAGGAGCAGCGGATGCACGCCCGACGCGTCCACCGCATGCACGCTCGAGACCCCCGGCAGCACCGTGGGGATCACCGGCCCGGTCAATTCGTGCACGAGCCAGCCGAAGAGGGTGTCCTCCTGGGGCGGGCGTCCGACGACCGTGATCGGCCAGATCGCCCCCTCCCGGTGCCACACCCGCTCGACCTGCATGAGCGGAAAGTCGTGCCGCCGTGCGTAGTAGCCGAGATGATCACCGAACGGACCCTCGGGCTTCGTCTGCCCCGGCGCCACGGTGCCCTCGATGACGAAGTCCGCATCCGCATAGATCGACGGGCGGCCCGCGCGTCGAATCATCGGGATGCGATGCCCGGCGAGCGCGCCGGCGAACGTCAGTTCCGACAGTCCCTCGGGAAGCGGCATCACCGCGGAAACCGCCATCGCCGGAGAGCCCCCGACGAAAATCGCCACCCGCAGCGGCTCGCCCCGGGCCAGCGCCGCGGCATGGTGGACGCCGATGCCGCGATGGAGCTGGTAGTGGAGGCCGGCCTCACGGTCTGGAACGTAGTCGTTGCCCGCCAGCTGCACGCGGTACATCCCGAGATTCGAGTGCCGCGTGCCGGGGCGCGCGGGATCCTCGGTGTAGACCGCGGGGAGGGTGACGAAGGGGCCGCCGTCACCGGGCCAGCAGACGACCCCGGGCAGAGCGGACAGGGACGTCGTGCGGGCGAGCACCGGCCCGGACCGCACGCCACGCGGCAGCGTGGTCAGCGCGTCGAGCGGCGCGCGGAGGTAGCGCCAGGGTCTCTGGAGGGCCGCTGTCGGATCGATCTTCAGCTCCACGAGCCGGCGCACCCGCTCGAGCGTGTCGGCGAAGATGCGTTCGATCCGCCGGCGCGTGCCGTAGAGGTTGATCAGCACGGGAAAGGACGAGCCGCGCGGCCGACGGAAGAGCAAAGCCGGTCCGCCCGCCCGGAAGAGCCGTCGCTGGATCTCGGCGATCTCGAGATGCGGATCGACCGGATGGTCGACGACGACCGCCTCCCCTTCCCGCTGGAGGGCGGTCACGCACGCCGCGAGTGAGCGGAATCCCATGAACGACACCGGTGCCGCGGCGACACGACCGGGTCACGCTCGCGCAGCGTGCATCGGCCGGCTGTACTATAGCCTCGGTCCGGGCGCGGGACGCCCTTCCACCCGCGATGGCACGCTTCAAGAGGCACGCATGATCCGGCTCACGAGCACGTATGAGGGCGGCCTGCGCTGCCGCGCGACCCACGGACCGTCTGGCACGTCGGTGGTCACCGACGCGCCGGTCGACAACCACGGCCGGGGCGAAAGCTTCTCGCCCACCGACCTGGTGGCCACCGCGCTCGGCGCGTGCATGCTCACGGTCATCGGCATCGTCGCGGAGCGTCATGGGCTCGACCTCGCGGGCATGACGTCGGAGACCGAGAAGGTGATGAGCGCGAGCGCCCCGCGGCGCATCGCGTCCCTGCGCACGCGCATCACGATTCCGCTCTCGGCGGATCATCCGCAGCGGACGGTCCTCGAGCGGGCGGCCGCCACCTGCCCGGTGCATCAGAGCATTCATCCGGAGATCGATGCCCCCGTCGAATTCATCTGGACGGGCTGAGCGCGGCACCCCGAAAGAGCCCCCATGGCCGATCTCTTCGCCGCCTCGCGGGCGGCCAACATCGCTCGGGCGGCCCCGCTCGCCGCCCGGATGCGCCCCCGGCGACTCGCCGACTATGTCGGGCAGGAGGCGATCGTCGGCCCGGGCAGGCTGCTCAGGCGGCTCATCGAGTCGGACCGGCTCGGCTCGATCATCCTTTACGGCCCCCCCGGCGCGGGCAAGACGACGCTCGCCGAGATCATCGCCCACGAGACCCGCCGGCGCTTCGTCGAGCTGTCCGCCACGGCGGCCGGCGTGAAGGAGCTCCGCGACGTGCTCGACGCGGCCCGGCGGCGCCTCGAGGACGACGGTGCGCGCACCTGCCTCTTCATCGACGAGATTCACCGGTTCAACAAGGCCCAGCAGGACGTCCTCCTGCCCGACGTGGAGCAGGGCGTGATCGCGCTCATCGGCGCGACGACCCAGAATCCGTTCTTCGCCCTCACTCCGGCGCTCGTCAGCCGGAGCCGCATCTTCGAGCTGGCCCCCCTTACGCCCACGGACATCGGCACGCTGCTCGACCGCGCCCTCGCGGATCGGGAGCATGGCCTCGGCGGTGATGCGGTCTCGCTCGATGCGGACGCCCGCGCGTTTCTCGTGGAGACCGCGGACGGCGACGCCCGGCGGGCCCTCGGGGCGCTCGAGGTCGGCGTTTTGTCCAGTACCGACCGGCCGCTCACCTTCACGCTCGACCTCGCGCGGGAGAGCGTGCAGCGCAAGGTCGTGGCCTACGATGCCGGGGACACGCACTACGACTGCGCGAGCGCGCTCATCAAGAGCATCCGTGGGAGCGACGCCGACGCCGGACTCTACTGGCTGGCCCGCATGCTCGAGGGGGGCGAGGATGTGCGGTTTCTCTCCCGGCGGCTCGTGATCCTCGCGAGCGAGGACATCGGCAACGCCGATCCGCGGGCGCTGGTGCTCGCGGTCGCCGCGATGCAGGCGACCGAGTTCGTCGGCCTGCCGGAGTGCCAGCTCACGCTCGCGCAGGCGGTCACCTACCTCGCCCTCGCGCCGAAGAGCAACGCCTGCACGCGCGCGATCGGAGCCGCCCGGCGCGACGTGCGCGAACGGGCCGTGATCCCCGTCCCACGTCATCTGCAGGACAGGCATTACGCCGGCGCGGCGCGCCTCGGCCGCGGCACGGACTACGCCTCCGCGCACGACGCCCCCGACGCCATCGCCGCACAGGACTATCTGGGCGTCGACCGGACCTACTACGAGCCGACCGATCGCGGCCTCGAGCGCGATCTCGGCAGCCGGCTCGCCGAGATCAGGCGGCGGCTGCGGGAGCCGCGGCCGGACGAAGCGACTGGCGGGTGAGCTCCGTCGTGATCGTGCCGCGCAGGACCTGCTCGAGCCGCTCGAGTGCCCGTGCCACGGTGGCGCCGTCGAGCACGCGGTGGTCGGCGATGATCGTGACCCGGCAGCGACCATCCGCTTCCACGGGTGCGTAGCAGAGGCTCGTCGTGCAGAGCGTGGGGTGGAAGTGATTGCCGGCGCGAAACCCGGCGAGCGTCGAGAGGCTGAACGTGCCGATCCGGCCGGGACGCTTCCGTGAAGCCGAGTTCATGTGCCAGCGGAGAATCGTCCGCCGCAGCGCTCCGGGCACCATCTCAAGTTCCAGCTGCCGGCGGAAGACCTCGTCGACGGGCGCCGTCACGTGACGGTCGATCGACGCCTGCAGGGCCGCGAGCGCCGTCTCCTCGGGCCGGGCCAGTCGGGCGAAGAACAGACGGTCGTGCCCGGAGTCGGCGCGGTTGATCGCCAGCGTGGCCACGCTGTCGCCGGAGGTGGCCAGGCGGGCGTGCGGCCGGTACACGATCCAACTGCGCAGGAGCGGCATCTCGCGGGCCACGAGCGCGTAGGCCTTGAGGAAGAGCGCGGCCCAGCCGACGCGAGGCGCGGTCACCCTCCGTACCGCCGCCAGCTCGTCGAGCGCGAGCGTCCGGTCGACGGGGAACAGGGGGATGGACCGCGCGAGCAGGGCCACGTCGTTGACCGTGCCCCTGCCCGGCGGCAGCGAGGTCGTGGTGACGGGGTGCGTGGACATCGGACAGGCTCCGGATCGGGAGCGGATTGAAGCAATCGACCAGGGCCGATGGAAGGGCAGATTGCCCGCACGCCAGGGCCATCGACGAGCCCGGTGCGGCCGGACGGTCGCCGCCCGCCCGCTACACTCGTCCGCCATGCGTGTCGTGGTGCAGCGGGTGCGCGAGGCCGGGGTGACGATCGCAGGCGCGTCGATCGCGGCCATCGGCCGCGGCCTGCTCGTGCTCGTCGGTGTGGAAGCCGGCGACACGGCGGCGGACGTGGAGTGGCTGGCGTCGAAGGTCGCCGCCCTGCGCATCTTTCCAGATGACACCGGGCGGATGAATCTCAGCGTGCGGGACATCGGCGGCGACATCCTCGCCGTGAGTCAATTCACCCTGCACGCGAGCACCGAGCGCGGCAATCGGCCCGGCTTCACGCGCGCCGCCCGACCGGAGGAGGCCATCCCGCTGTACGAGGCGTTTCTCTCCGCTCTGGATCGGGAGACGGGGCGACGGACCGCTCGTGGCATCTTCGCCGCCGACATGCAGGTGCGGCTGGTCAACGACGGCCCGGTCACGATCCTCATCGACTCGCGTCGACGTGAGTGACCACCTGCACGGTCGGCCGCATGCCGCTGCGGGGGCACCACGTTGCGGGCGATCCCCGGCACCGCTGCCATCGCCCGTGTGAGCGTGGTATCATCCCGGACGACCCACGGCCCCGGCGTGATGCCAGCGGCCGGCGTCATCATCTGCGGTGGCTGTAGCTCACTCGGTTAGAGCACCGGTTTGTGGTACCGGGGGTAGCGGGTTCGAATCCCGTCAGCCACCCTGCTTCGCTTGGTCGAGCATCAGCGGGACGCGGCCGGCGTATCGGCGCCGAGGTCGAGTTTCTTCCACCGCTTCCCCGCCAGGGCCGCCACCGTCTCCCGAGAGAGCGTGCCGTTGTCCTTGAAGGTGAGCGATGTGAGCTTCGGCATCGCGAGGATTCTCGCGAGAGCCGCCTCACCGGCACCGGTTTCACGGATCGACAGTTCCTCCAGCGCCGGGAGCATGGCGATCGCCTCGACCGTCGCATCGGTCATCGCCGGCACGCTCCAGATGTCGAGCACGCGCAACGACGTCGCCGACGCGAGCCGCGCGAGACCGTCGTCACCCACCGACGGCAGTTCGTGGAGATAGAGCCGCTGGAGCTTCGGCAGGTCGCGAAGCACCTCGAGCGCCGGATCGCGCACGTCGGGCAGATCCCGGAGGGTCAGACGCGTCAGCGGCAGGCCGGCCAAAGCGAGCACCCCGTCCGTACCGAAGCCCTGGCACCGGAAGATCTCGAGCGACTCGAGCCCGGCTAGTCGTGCGAGATGCGCCCCTGACGCGTCGGTGATCGCGAAGTCCTGCAGGAGGAGCGACCTCAGCGTGGTGCTCGCGGCGAGCCCCGCCACGCCGGCATCGGTGACGACGGTGCTGCGGTGCTTGAAGGCCGCCAGCTTCGGCAGGCCGCCGGCCACCTCGAGCGTCAGGTCGCCCGCCTCCATGTTGCCTCGGAGATCGAGGGCCCGCAGCCCCTCCAGCCGCGCGAGCCGCCGTGTGGCGAGGTCGTTGAGGCGGGTCTGCACCAGCGTCAGGCGTTCGAGGTGCCCGAGGTCGGCGATCGCCCGGAGCGACGCCCCGGTGAGGTTCGTGTTCGACGACAGGTCGAGCTCGACGAGCCGCGGACACTGGGCCACGATCGCCTTCACGCCGTCATCCGTGAGGCCGGCATTGGTGATCGCGAGCACCTCGAGCGTGCCGCGGGCCGTGAGGGCCTTCGCCGCCGCGTCGTCGAGCATCCGACAGTCGAATATCTGCAGCACGCGCAGGTGCTCGAGCGAGGCCATCCGCGCCACGTCGTCGTCGGTCAGGAGCGAGCCGTCGGCGATCGACACCTCGGTGAGGTGCCCCGCGGCATCGACGACGTGCCGGGCGGCTCCGCCGAAGTCCGCGAACCTGGCCGCGACGGCGGCATCCGGCGTCGAGGCCGTCGCCCGTCGCCCGGCCTGCATGGCACCGGCCAGATGCATCGCCAGCAGCGCCGCGACGACGGTCGCGATGCGCCGGGGCACGACGTGTCGATCCCGCGCGTCAGTCAAGCCGGTAGCCTTCCTGGTAGGTGGGCTTGATGAGGTCGGCCACCCGCGGCGTCTTGAGGTCGGCCAGGTTCGTGACCTCGAGCTTCTTCGCGTCCCACGCGATCGTCTCGCCCCACTCGCCGAGCTGACCCTCCGGTCCACCCTGGGCAGCCGCCCAGACCGCGAGGTTCCCCAGCAGGATCATCTCGGTGAGCGGACCCGCCCGATCGATGAAGTTCGACTTGGTGATCCGTGGGTCGCCGGCCTGCTTCGCCCGGAACAGCTCGAACATGTTGTTGACGTCGTTGCCCTTCCCCTGATCCTCGGCCGGCTCGAAGTCGACGTTGACCTTCTCGACCCCCTTCAGCTCGTACTTCCCGCAGTAGTCGTCGGAGCTGTAGAAGGCGCCCTTCTCCCCGACCACCAGCACGCCGCTGTCGGACACCTTGTCGATGCCCCACTTCGCGAACACCTCCGCCGGCGGCTTGTTTCCCTTGCGGTCGTACCACCAGAACGGGATCGCGGGCCGCGTACTCGTCTGGGGAAACTCGAACTTGATGACCGAGCTCGCCGGGTAACTGTCGAAGTCATGGCCCGTCGTCCGGGCGACGACCGAGACCGGATCCTGCAGTCCACACGCCGCGAAGGGCACGGTGAGCTGGTGGCAGGCCATGTCCCCGAGCGCGCCGGTGCCGAAGTCCCACCAGCCGCGGTGCTGGAACGAGTGGTACAGGCCCGGCCAGAACTCGCGGAACGGCGCGACGCCGATCCAGCTCTTCCAGTCGAGCCGCTCGAGCGCCTGCGCGATCTCGTCCTTCTTCTTCTTGACGAGATCGGCGACCGTCTTGGCGATCTCGTCGGCACCCACCTTGGCGTCCTCCTCCTCGGAGACCTGCGCCATCGCCTGCGCCTGATACATCCTCAGGTTCATGCGGCGGTCGGGCCCCTGGGCCCAGACGGGGCGATTCGACCAGGCGTAGACCTCCCGCAGCGTCCCGAGCACGCCCGATTGCAGCTGGGCGATCGCCTCGCGGGACGTGGGGAGGGCCGTGCCCTGATTGCCCATCTGGGTGCAGACGCCGGTCTCCTGGGCCACCTTCGCGAGGAGCCGGGCCTCGTAGATGGTGCGCGTCAGCGGCTTCTGCGTGTAGCACGAGATGCCCGCCCGCATCGCCTCGAGCGTGGCCGGCGCGTGCATGTGGTCCGGGGTGCTGATCGTGCAGATGTCGATGTTCTTCGCGTGCGCGGCGAACAGTTCGCGGTAGTCGGTGTACCGGGCCGCGGACGTGAACCCTTCCGCGCTCCCCTTCTTCTCGAGCGTGCCACGGTCGACGTCGCAGATCGCGACCACGTCGCCGAAGAGCGCGGCATTGCTCGAGTCGCTGCCCCCCTTCCCGCCCACGCCGATGCAGGCCACCTGCGGGCGCTCGTTGGCGGAGTTGCTCCAGGCCGGCCGACTGCCGGCGGCCACGAAGTACCCGACACCGGCCGCCGATGCACTTCCGAGAAATCCACGACGCGTCGCCCGAGGCATGTGACACCCTCCCCAAAAAAGGCCCTGAGACGGAGCGCCCCGCGGACGCACAGGCCCGAGACCGAGTACGTTCGAAATCCGGCGTGCACCGGTGTGCACGTCCTCGCGAGCCGAACCGGCATGGACCGGGGGACTCGGCCACGGCATCGACCGCGACCGCCCGGCCTTCGGCGATGGATGATACCACGCCGACCGCGCGAGCTCACGAGGCCCGTGACCGACCGGACGCTCCGCGGACGACCGTCACGGCGCTGCGGCGACCCTGACGCCTGGCGCGGTTCCGCCGGCGGTTTGACTCCCCCTCCGGCCACCGGTAAGAACGAGGCCGCACGGTACGCTTTTTCCCAAGCTCCTCGCGCGGAGATTTCGGCCATGATCCTCGGCAAGCTGTGGCGGGCCCTCGCGGCCCAGATGAACAAGGTCGCCAACTTCTTCTGGACGGCCGACCCGATCGCCCAGTTGCAGTACGAGTACGACAAGGCGGTCGATCAGATGAAGGAGGGACGCGAGGGCCTCGAGCAGTATCGGGCGCTCGTCGAACGCGTCACCCGGCAGGTCAACGGCGATCGGCAGCACGTCGCCTCGCTCGAGGCCCGGGTCAAGGCCTACCTCAAGGCCGGGGAGCGCGATACGGCCTCGAAGTTCGCGCTCGAACTTCAGAAGGCGCGGAAGGAGCTCGCCGAGAACGAGACCCAGCTGAAGCTCCACGAGACGGCCTACGAGAACAACGTGACCAAGGTGAAGCACGCCACGAAGAAGCTCGCCGACCTCAAGCACAAGATCCAGAAGTACGACGCCGACCTCAAGCTGTCGCGCGCGGAGGCCGAGCTCGCCAAGCTGGCGACGAGTTTCAACTTCGACATCACGACCGATTTCGGGCAGATCGAGGACGTCATCCAGGACAAGATCGGCCTGAACCGTGCCAAGGTGCGCGTGGCCGCCGATCTCTCCGGCGAGGGCCTCGAGGACATCCGTCGCGAGGAGGCCGTCGAGCAGGCGATGGCGAACGAGGCGCTCCGCGAGTTCGAGATCGAGCTCGGCATGGTCTCGCCCGAGACCAGCGGAGTGACCGCGGACGACAAGGAACTCGGTACCGGCCGGGTGAGCCAGACGGCGGGCTGACGCGGCACCCGCGCGACCGGCTCCGCGGGTTGCCCCCACGATCGCACTTCTGACGACGCCGTCCAGCGGCGGATTCATCGTGACACCGACGCCCGTGACTCCAGCCCCGCCCGAGAACGGCGCTCGCACCGTCGAGGGTGCCGTCGCCGTCGATCGGCCCACGCTCGGCGCGGCGACCGTCGCACCGGGCACGTCCGCCGCCCTGCCCGCGTGGTGTCCCGACTGGGCCGAACGGCTCGGCGATGCGTACCTCTCGGGCACCAGCTGCGTCTTCCTCCTCCACGGCAACGTGCGTGACGCCGTGCCGATCGCCCCGTCCGGCGCGACGCCCGATGCCGCCTCGTGGGGCTCACTGCCGGAGTTTCTCGCCCGCGAAATCTTCGGGCGGTGGGACGTGGTGCTGGGCTACGACGTGGGGCGCGGACTGCGGCCCCTGGCCGGCAACGATCCGGCGCGACTCCGCACGATGGCCCAATGGCTCTCCGAGCGGCTGGGCAACGCCTCGGGCTGGCCCCGCGAGCCGGAGGCCGCGATCGGCGCGATCGACGCGATCCTCGAGCGGAATTTGATCGACCCGCCCGAGCAGCGCAAGCGGATCGCCATCGTCCTCGACTACGCGCAGTACCTCGTGCCGGATGCCGAGGGGGGAGGTCGTGCCGGTGCAGGCCGACTCGTCCGGGTGCTCTCGTGGGCCACGAATCCGCTGCTGCGAAGGGTCAACGTCGCGATCGTGCTCGTGGCCGACACCCTCGCCGAGGTGCACCCGCGGCTGGCGTCAAACCCGGCCGTGACCGCGATCGACGTGCCGCTGCCCGACCGTGAGGAGCGCGAACGCTACGCCCTCGCGGCGGCTGCCGCGGCCGGGATGAGGCCCGAGCATGGCGACGCGATCCGCCGGATGGCGTCGCTCTCCGGCGGCCTGTCGCTCGAGAGCATCCGTGCCGTGATCGCGCTCGCGGCCCGCGACGGGTCGGCGCCCGACGGACCCGAGTTCGCCGCCCGCAAGAAGGATCTGATCGAGCGGTCGTGCCGCGGGCTCGTGGAGTTTCTCCAGCCCCGCCTCACACTCGACGCCGTGGCGGGCCATGTCGAGGCGAAGAAGCGGCTGGAATCGGACGCCGGCGCGATCCGACGCGGCCAGCTCGAGTCGGCTCCGATGGGTTATCTGATCTGTGGCCCGGTCGGCACCGGCAAGAGCTTCATCGCCGAGTGTTACGCGGGCAGCGTGGGCATCCCCTGCGCGGTTCTCAAGAACTTCCGCAGCAAGTACGTCGGCGAGACCGAGGGCAATCTCGAGCATGCCCTCGACGTGCTGCGCGGGCTCGGCCCGGTCGTCGTGATCATCGACGAGGCGGATGCGGCGCTCGGCAACCGGGAGCAGGGGGGCGACTCGGGCACCTCGGCGCGCGTGTTCTCGATGATCGCGCGGCAGATGGGAGACACCCGCTATCGCGGCAAGATCGTCTGGATGCTCCTCACGAGCCGACCCGACCTGCTGCCGATCGACCTCAAGCGACAGGGACGCGCCGAGGTTCATATTCCGCTTTTCTATCCGCACGATCAGGCTGAGATCGACGCCATGTTCGCCGCGATGGCCCGGAAGAGCCGGGTGCGGCTGGCCGCCGGCCTGCCCGGTCCCGTCGATCTCGAACTCGGCCTCTCCGGCGCCGACATCGAGAGCGTGGTGCTGGCGGCCCGCCGCAGGTCGCTCGAGCGGGCCACCGAAGCGGGGGTGCCGGCACCCGAGGAAATCGGCGCGGATGATCTCCGTGGGGCCCTCGACGACTTCATGCCGTCGGCCCAGGGACTGGAAAAGGAGATGCAGGAAATCGCCGCCGTGCTCGAATGCACCGAGCGACGATTCCTCCCCGAACACTGGCGGGAGGTCGTCGGGAAGCCCGGTGGTCGCGCGCGACTCCAGGAGCGGCTGGCGGCGATCCGCGAGGTGATCAGTTCATGAGCGGCGGGGACGCCGCCACGGGCGGCGATGCCGCAGGAACGGGACGCACCCGGCGGCGGGGGGTACACGTGCAGTGCGGATACGGCACGCTCGGATCGTGATCGGAAGAACGAGGCAACCAGGAGACGCATGATGGCCAAGAACCAGACCGCCGCGGGAAAGACCCCGTGGTTCGACGAGTCGACCGACACCCCGATGCTGTCGGAATACGCCCGCAAGCTCGATTCGTTCTGCGACGCCGTGGCCGACGGCCGCGTGACGACGCGTGAACTCGAGGAGCATGAGGAACGGCTCGTGTCGCTCATGCGCGAGGTGGAGCCGCTGCTCTCGCCGGAGGCGCACGAGAAGGTGACGCGGCTGCTCTGCGAGGTGACCGCCTACGATCTCATGCAGGCGCTCCACATGGCGGGCAAGGCGCGCCCGAAGACGGCCTTCCGCGGCTGAGCACGGCAAGGGCGGGGATCGCGGCATCGTTGGTCGTTCGACGGCGTGACAGGTTCGACGGCGTGACAGGGAGGATTGAGAGATGGCAGGGCAACCCAAAGCTCCGTTCTGGCTGGCCGTATGGGCCGTGATCCTCGGCCTCGTCGGCCTCGCCGCCTGGCGGGCCGGCATGTTCGGTCCGCGGCTCGCGGCGGACGTCGCGCCCCCGGCACCCGTCGCCGGCGGAGCACCGGGTGGTGCGTCCGGGAGCGGGGGTGGTGCGGAGGGAATGGCCTCCGAGGCGGCCGACACGTCGGCCCCCACGACCGTCACGGAATACACCTTCACGCCCGCCGAGAAGCTGCCCCCCGTGAAAGGCACGAGC
>CAIWZS010000292.1 GCA_903917235.1 uncultured Planctomycetaceae bacterium
CGGCGGTCACGTCGCCCGGCCTTCCGGCGCTCGTCAGGGCTGCGTCCAATAGTCGACCACGCAGACCTTGTCCACGTGCGGCCCCACGATCCCGACGAACTCCTTGTGGGCCGGGTGGGGCAGATAGGCGTCGCGGTCGGCCTCCGTCGCGAAGCTCACGAAGAAGCAGTGCGTGAATCCCTCCGCCTTGCCCTCGGGCGATACGTTCGTGCCCCACTCGAATCCCTTGATCACCGGAATCCGCTGCGGCAATCCGCGGAAGGCCTCGACGATCCGGGCGACGTCGGCGGGGGTCGAGGAGTCCTTGAACTTGAAGAGCACGACGTGCCGCAGCGTGCGGACCGCGGCGGGCTCGGCAGCCGACGCTGCCGCGCTCGGGGTCGCGCTGACGACGACCGCCATGACGAAGGCCAGAAGGATGCCCGCGCGACACGATAGCAGGAAGCAAAGGCTCATGATGAACAGCTCCGAAAGGAAGGGCGCTTCGATCGCCCGCAGTGCCAGAACCACGCCGCGGTGAAGCGAGCCCGGGCGTCCTCGGGCCGCATGATACGCCCCAGCGCGGCGGGCGGCTCGGCTCACACCTCCGCCAGCGGCGTGGTGGCGTCGCCGAACGTGTCGAGCGGTACGCCCATCTTCGCCATGAGCGAGAGGTAGAGCCTGCAGAGCTGCCGCTCGCCGGCCTGCGCGTAGTCGAGCACGCGTCCCCCCTCGAGACCGGCGGCACGGCCGCCGAGCACGATCACCGGCAGCCGGTCATTGTCGTGCTTCGCCCCGGCCATCATGCTCGAGCAGTGCATGAGCAGCGTGCTGTCGAGCAGCGTGCGTTCCCCCTCCCGGATCGCGTCGAGCCGGCGGGCGAGGTAGGCCACCTGCTCCATGAAGAACCGGTTGACCGCGAGCCAGTCCTCACCGTCGCTGTGCGAGAGGAGGTGGTGGATCATGTAGTCGATGCCGTGCCCGGGCTGCTGCACGCTGGGCAGGTTCGGGAACCGCAGCGCGCTGTGGTCGTTGTTGAGCTTGAGCGTCGCGATCCTCGTCGTGTCGGTCTGGAATCCGAGCACGAGGATGTCGATCATGAGCCGCATGTGCTCGCCGATGTCCTGCGGAATGCCGTCGGCCGGCCGGTCGATGGTCGGCGCGGCGAGCGTGGGCCGCCAGCCCTGGAGTTCACCCCGGCTGCCGGCGGCCTCGATCCGCCGCTCCACGTCGCGGACGCTCTCGAGGTACTCGTCGAGCTTCACGCGGTCGCCCGCGCTGATCGACCGTCTGAGGTCGGTTGCGTCCCCGAGCACGGCGTCGAGCACGCTGCGGTCTTCGGGAGACGATTCGTCCTTGAAGAGCCGGTCGAAGGCGAGCG
This sequence comes from uncultured Planctomycetaceae bacterium, assembly GCA_903917235.1. Lineage (GTDB taxonomy): Bacteria > Planctomycetota > Planctomycetia > Pirellulales > UBA1268 > QWPN01. Next base: position 1,361 of record CAIWZS010000292.1, read on the forward strand.
CCGGGTAGAGCTCCAAGGGCACCGGCGTCGTCGGCGAGCTCCACGAGATGTGCGAGCTGTAGAGCATGCTGTAGTTTTTGTGCACCGACGGATTCGACTGCTCGCAGCCGAGCACGAGGCTCGGCACCTTCGTGCTGCGGCCATGAGCCTTGGCGAGCAGTTGATCGAAGCTCGTCCCTGACCGGATCGTGCCCCCCGAGGCGATCGGCGCGCCCGAGAGCATGTTGCCGGTCTGCGAGCTGTGGATGTTTCCCTTGCGGGCCTCCGCGTGATACAGGCCCCCGACGAAGAGCAGCCGCTCGCGAAACTCGGCGAGCGGCTCGAGGACGCGGCCGAGTTCCATCTCACGGCCCGCCCCCCGGGCCCACCACTCCTTCGAGTGAAAGCCATTGCCCGAAAACGTCACGCAGAGCCGCAGGGGTGGCCCGCTGGCCGGTTCCGTGCCCGCCGGCAGGTCTCCCCAGACGGTCCGGGACTCGAGCCACGGCAACGCCATCGTGACGCCCACGCCGCGCAGGAAGACGCGGCGGCCGAGGAGGTGCTGGTGCATGGGAGACGCTCCGGGGTGGTCCACGATCCTACCGGGCACCGCCGTCGGCCGACGATCGGCCACGAATGGTGCGGAACTGGGGGCTCCTGACGACGAGTTCCACGAGGTCGGCGGCGCGATGGCCCGGTGACGCGACGAGCGCGTCGATGAGCGGCTCGTCCGACAGTTGGACGCTCCGGCCGAGTGCATAGCCGAGCAGCTTGCGGGCGAACTGCCGCAGCACGTCGTCGCTGCGTCGCGTCGCGAGGTAGTCACGCAGGCCGGCGAGCCCGTCGATCGCCGTGCCATCGGGCAGCGTCGTGGTCGTGTCCGCCGCGCGGGCGCGGCCGATCGCGTCAAACCCCTCGAGCGCGAAGCCGAAGGGGTCGATCCGCCGGTGGCAGCCGGCGCAGCGGGGGTCGCTCGAATGCCGCTCGACGAGCTGCCGCTCGGAGAGCCCCGCGGGCGGCTCCTCGGGCAGCACCGGCACGTCCCTGGGCGGCTTCGGCAGCCGCTCGCCGAGCACCGTCTCCGAGAGCCATGTGCCCCGGAGGATGGCGCTGGTGCGCGAGGCCCCCGCGTGTTTCGCGAGCGTCGCGGCGAAGCCGAGCACGCCCCCGCGGCCGGCGGCATGCAGTCCGTCCACGCGCCGCCAGTCCTCTCCCTCCACGGCGAGGCCGTAATGCCGCGCGAGCGGGCCGTTGACGAAGGTGTGGTCCCCCGCGACGAGCGAGAGCACGTCACGGTCGTTCGTGAAGAGATCGACGAAGAATCGCACCACCTCCTCCTGCATGTCGGCGCGCAGCGACGTGAACTCGGGGAAGTGCCGTGCGCTCTTCTCGTCGAGGGTCGCCACGTCACGGACGTGGAGCCACTGGCAGCCGAACTCCGTCGCCAGCCGCCGCACCTTCCCGTCGCGCAGCATCCTGCGGGCCTGCGCGGCGAGCACGTCCGGATCGCGGAGCGCCCCCGCGTCGGCCAATTCCCGCAGCTCGGCGTCGGGCAACGACGACCAGAGGAAGAAACTCAGCCGCGTCGCCAGCTCATGGTCGGTCACGGGGCCGGTCGTGTCGGGAACGGCCTCGGCGCGGTAGAGAAAATGCGGCGAGGTGAGCACGCGGACGAGCATCATGCGGGGCGGCAACGCGCCGAGCGTCGCTCGCTCGGCGGCGGTCAGGGGGCGCCGCCACGCGCGGCTCGCGAGATCGATCACGGCCTGGCGCTGGGGAACGTCCGCCGCCGCCTTCCGCTCCCGAAACGCGGCCGCCGCCTCCATGATCGGGGTGCGCAGCGGCTCGAACGCCTTGGGGTCGGCGTCCTGCGTCGCGAACTGCCACAGCTGCTCGTAGGCGTCGACCTGCTTGAGCGGGGCGTCGCTGACGCAGAGCAGGTCCTCCCAGAGCCGATCCAGCTCGCGTCCCTCGGCGTCGTCGAGCATGAGTCGCTTGAGATGCTCGTCCTCGCGATGGTAGAGCGTGAGCGTGACGACCTCGTCCACCGGCACGATGCGCGAGTAGCACAGAGCCTGCGGAAAGACCGCGCGAAACTCGTCGCAGGCCCGGAGCAAGCGGGCGCGGGCCTCGGTGCCTTCGCCCACGATGATCGGCGCCTCGTGGCTCGTCACGAGTTCGTGGTCGCTCCAGAGCCGCTTCTTCTGCGTGGAGTCGGCCCTGCCCGCGACGAGATCCTCCACCTCCGCCGGCCGCTCCTGGAGCACCCGCGCCTGGACGCTCCCGTCGCTGCCGGGGGCGAGCGTGGCCGTGACGACGAACTCCGCCCCGGCGGCGAGTGCCGCGGGAATCTCGACGTCGAGCACGCTCGGTGCCTGGGCCTCGAGCGCCTCACCCTTGGCGGACGGGCGAAACGAGCCGAACGCCCACGCGAGGAGCGGGTGGGTCGGCGGCAGTGACGTCTCGAGGTGTCGGCGGACCTCGACGGCGCGGTCCGGCGTGCGCTCGGCGAGCCACGCGGCGATCGGCGCGGGCACGTCCGTCGCCGCGACACCCCGCGCCGGCTGGCTGAGGAAGTGCCACGGTCCGTGCGGATTCCCGGCGAGGATGTCGGGCGACACGTCGGCGGCGAGATCCCACGTCGTGATGCCGTCGGAGAGCGTGAGATCGATCGTCGTGTGGTCGCAGGAGTGGTTGCCGTCGCGGGGGCCGATGACGACGGCGATGGCCTGCCCGGGCTCCACCGCCACGCCCTCGATGGGCCCGAACGGGACGCTCTCACCACCCTTCGACACGCCCGTCGCCAGTCGCTGCGTCGTCGTGCCGCGACGCACCTCGAGCGACCACTCGATGCCGTTGCCACATTCGGGATGGCCGTCGGTCACGGCGCCGCGGACGACGAGCGCCCCGCTCACCGGGCTCTGCCATGCGATCACCGCGGCACGATCGGGGGACGGATGGGCGGCCACGGAGTGAGCCCGCATGATGCCCGGAATGCGGACGGTCGCGTCGGAGGAATTCGCGAGCACGCTCAGGGCGTTGTCCCCCTTCCAGCCGCGCACGAAGTCGTAGTCGGGCGTGCGCTCGAGTCGGCCCGTCAACAGGGGTGCAAGCGCGGTCGCACCGATCCCCAGATACTCCCGCCACGCACCGAGGATGGCGTCATCGGCGTCGGTCGTGCCGGCCGCGATCGCCCCGAGGCACCGCTCGGTCTCGGCGAGCACGCGTGCCCGGGATTCCTCCAGGTGGCGCACGAGCTCCGGCAGGCTCGCGAGCTGGATGTCGGGCCGACCCTTGGCGACGAGCCTCGCGTTCTCCCAACGCACGAGGTCACCCGCGTCGCCGTCACCCGCGGTCGTCGCGACGAGAAACAGCGTGTGATCGCGGTCGCCGTCGAGCGTGACGCGGATCTCCTGCCGCGCGACCAGCGGCGTCACCGGCTCCTGCCAGGCCTTCGGTCCGTTCAGCTTGCCGATGTGGCCGATCGTCGTGAATCGCCACAGCGCCTTCTGCCACGGCTCGATGTCGGCGGCCGTGAGCCTGCCCGCGGCGAACGTCGCACGCAGCGGGTCGAGGAGCGGCGACGGAGGGCCCGACGTCAGCGCCTCGCGCAGGATGGCGAGGTACTTCGGGCTCAGACCGGCCGGGTCACCCCGCCCCTGCAGCGCGTCGAGGTAGCGATCGAGAGGGATCGCGCCCCCTTCGTTCTTGACCTTTCCGGTGCCCCCGACCTCGTTGACGACCTCGGTGGCGACCGTGTAGCGGGCGTAGAAGGCTCGGATGCGTCCGAGGGCCTCGTCGGTCCAATCCTGCGGCGAGTCGCTCGCCGAAAACCGGACGCCCTCCGGCAGGAGGACGCAGTGCCGCGCGACCTCCTTCGCCGCATCGAGGTATTTCTGCAGCAGGGCGGGCGACATCACGAGGGCGGCGCCCGCGTTCGTGAAGCCCTCGCCGGCCGCCCCGTCGGCGGGAAACTCGCTGGCCACGTCGAGGGTGTCCACGCCGGTGAGATCCTGGATCGTGGCGGTGTACTCGCGGTTCGACAGTCGGCGCAGGACCACGGGCCCCGGGTCGCCGGCGCCTGCGAGCGCGACCTCGTCGAGCATCCCGCGAATCCATGAGGCGAAGGTGGCGGCGTGCTCCGGCGCGAGCGGCCGCGCCTCCGCCGGTGGCATCTCGCCCGACGTCACCTGTTCGAGAACGTGCTGCCAGGTCGCGGCATCCTCCCGGACGGCCCCGATGTCCGTGAATCGCTCGAGATCGAGTTCCCCGGCCTGCTTCTCGGCCGAGTGGCACGTCACGCAGTGGTCGCGCAGGAGCGGAAGGATCGCGTGTGTGAACGTGTCGGCGCCGCGTTCGGCCGCGTGTGACGGTCCCATGAGCGCCGGCAGACACGCGAGGACGGCGACGACGATCCCTGCGCGGGCCCGCGTGGGCATGCGGCTCAGGCGGGGCATCCGCTGCATGCGGGGCTGGCGGTTCACGCGAGCACCCCCTTTACGATCGTGCCACGAAGACCGGTGAGCCCGTCGTCCCATCCGGCATGACGCCATGCAGGGGCGCCCAGCGCACGAGCCCTCCCGCGTGCTCGGCGGCAGCCTCGCGCGCCCGTGTGGCATCGCCCCCCGCGAGCGCATCGACGAGCAGGCAGTGCGACCGCACGGTCTCGGCGAGCGTGTCGGACGTGATCGCCTCTCGCGCCCGATGCAGCGAACCGAGCCACAGCTCCAGCTGCGAGTGGATCGAACGCCACGTCGTGATGAGCCGCCGCCGCCCGGAGGCCTCCATGACCGCCTCGTGGAACGCCAGATCCAGCCGGCTGACATCCGTGAGCGTCCTCGAGGCTTCCATCTTCGCGATGTTCCGCTCGAGGGTCGTCCGGAGGCGGTCATCGAAGCAGGCCGCAACGTGCGCGGCGGCGGCGGACTCGAGCGCGACGCGCACGATCGAGATGTCCGCGAAGTCGGCCGCGCTCATCGTGACGACCCGCGAGCGACCGACGGCGTCGAAAACGACGAGCCCCTCACGTTCCAACTGCCGCAGGGCCTCCCGCACCGGTCCGCGGCTGACGCCCTGCTCGACCGCGAGCGACGGCTCGCTCAGCTTGGAGCCGGCAGGCCTCGTGCCGGTCACGATCTCGCGCCGCAACCGATCCGCCACCTCGGCGACGAGCGTCGATCGACCCGGTCGAGACCGTGCGACGGGATGAGACGAGGGCATGCGGCGAGACTCCACACGGCGTCGCGGCACGGGCCACGCGGGGCGAATATGCCCGCGACGGTCGGTCCCGCCCCGAAGATGGTAGGCCGACACTGAAAAACTGTCAACAGTTTTCGCGTGGGAAGCCTCGGCCGCGTTCCGCCCGTGCTCACAGCCTGTGGATGAACAGATTTGAGCCGCTCGGTGAGGTGATCGACCCGGGTGGCGTCGCGAGCGTCGTGCCGCCGATCCGCACGCGACCGAACGAAGCGGCGACGACTCCGAACGAATCCGTCGGGACGCTGTTACCGAAGGCGACACCACGCACCGTCAGCGAGCCGATCCTCGACCCGGGCACGCCGCCGATCGCGAAGTCACCCGAGTTTCCGAACTGACCCGGGGTGGTGTTCGCGACGCCTGCGGCGATGCTCGACGCCAGCAGGCTGCCGCGGACATCGACCCTCCCGATTCGAGCCGCTCCCTGCACGGGCGACCCGACGTCGTATCCGGCAAGCACGAGCGCCTGGGAGAGGCTGCCCCGGACGGTCAGCGACCGGATCGCCTGACCGACGGTGCCGACTGCCGAAATCACCGCCGGGTTCGAGCCAAAGCCGGCCACATCACCGCGGACGACGACGGCACCTATGTCCGCCGCCGTGACCGACCCGCTGTAAGGACCCGTGTCTGCCAGGATCGAACCGACATCGAGCCGCCCGATCCGCCCACCTCCGGCGGCGATGGACCCGCTCAGGGCGTTGGATCCGCCCTGGATTCCCGCGCCGATGAGCAGGCTGCTGATGCCTGCGGGGGCATCGATCCGGCCGCTGCGGAGGCCGGCTCCGCCGTAGATTCCGCCATCGACGCGGGCGCTGCCGATGCGGCCCGCCATCCGCACGCTGCCGCTGTCGTCGTTCGAGCCACCGACAATGCTGCCCCGGATGAGAAGGTTTTGGATCGTTCCGGCGTCGAGCGAGCCGCTTGAGAGGCCGCCGCCACCGAGGATCGATCCAATCACCCGTGCGGATTCGATCCTCGAGGCACTGCTGATCCTGCCACTGAGATCCGCGGCCCCCCCCACGATGCCGCCGACCCGCAGTTGATTGATCGCACCGACGGTGGTGGTGATCTGACCGCTGGCGAACGTACTACCACCCTCCACCGCGCCACCGATGCTCAGGGTGCCGATCGACGTGGCCGTGATGCCGTCGAAGGTGTTGACTCCGATGACGGATCCTCCGACCGTCGCCTTGTCGATCGGGCCCGACACACCGACCGACGCCCCCGTGATATTGCCGCCGACCTCGAGCGAGCCGAGGCCGCCCGTGATCGCGGACACCGTATTGGGCGCTCCGGTGGCCGGTCCAAACAGGCCGATCGAGTCGGCGGCCAGGCGATTGATCCCACGCGTCGTGGGGTCCGCGTCGCCCACCGTGATTTTTGCGAGGTCGCCGCCGACGACGACGGCACGAAGATCGTGGGGCGTGAAGACCTCCCCGACATGCACGAGGCCGTCACCACCGGAGGGGGTCGCGGTGATCCGGAGTCGCGTCCCGGCGAAGACCGGCAATGACAGATCGACGCGACTGAGTTGGAAGCCGACTCCGGCGGCTGACAGCGACATGGCAGACGAAAGATCGATATCCGTGCCTTGCGTCGATCGCACCGTCGCGACGTCGCCATCGCTGTCGAGAAACGTGAAAACCGCGGCGAGCGCGAAGCGAGACTCGAGGGGTTCCAGACGGGTGATGGGGTGCTGACGCATGGCGGGGAGGCTCCTGTTCCGCGGATGAAAAGGCTGGGCGCTGGATCGGAGGGATCGAGGCTCCCGCTGCAGCGTGCAAGCCGTGTGCCAAAGGTCACAATGCCAACGAATCGCCCGCCCCGAGCCGACTTTCCCGGTGTGTCCGCTGCCTGCGCGACGGCCCAGCCGGTTTCAGAGTGAGACACCCCCAACTCGTGCTGCGCTCCTGTGCGGCGCGCGGTGCGGAACACCGCGATAGCGTGCGTCTCAGCCAACGCCGACACGGCCTGGGGACCCGGCAGGTGGTTTCGTGCTGTTGGGGTCACCGCGACTCGAGTTCGAGCGCGACCGCACCCAAGCCACGCACGACCTCGACCTCGAGCCCGCTCTCGGCCGGCGTGGCGTACTTCTTCGGGGTTACCCACTGCTCCCGGACATCGCCGGCTGCAACGGGGCCTGTGACTCCCCCTACGTCGCTGAGCCCTGACATCGTGAATTTGGTCACGGCCACACGATGGCGTCCGACCAGCGCACCGTCCCCTGGCTCGAACGTCGTGAGGGTAAACGAGCCATCATCCGTGGTGACGGCCCGCGCCGGCGTGCCGGACGGCGGCTGGAAGAGCACCGTCGCACCGCCCAGCGGCATCCCGTCGAGCGTCACCGTGCCCCGGACGGGCACGGTCGGCGGGCGTCGTGGAGCACAACCGCCGACGGCGCTCGCCGCACCGATCAGGAGCGCGAGCATGGCGATCGCAGGCAGGGCTGGCACGCCCGACCGGGCCGATCCGCCTGCGTCGAGTTCATCCCTCGTCATGGCATCGTCATGGACTGGTTGTCCGCCTTCGCGCCGAGCTGCTGGTACAGGGTGTGGTCGATCGACTCCTGAAGAAATCGCACCGATCCGTCACCGAGCAGGAATCCCGCACCGCCCGGGTGCCGTGACCGGTAACCAAGCTCGTTGTTCCAGTTGCAGGGACGCCTGCAGCCGTCGGCAGACGCCGGCTCGCAGGTATTGGTGTTGATGGGCACGAGCGTGCTCGTCAGCCCTTGGCCACTGTTGGAACGCAGCCAGCCCTGGCGGTGGTGATCCGAGCAGAGCGGTCGCATTTCGCCGTACAGAATCGTCTTCGACAGCCCGTCGGTGATGGATGTGACCGTGAAGGCGATCCCCCGTCGGTTGAACGGCCCTGAATGCTGGGCGGCGTTGCCGTAGAGCGAAGGGGGAAACGCCGGGATCTGGTACGCGTTCAACGCGAGTGCCGACGCGCAGGAACATGCTCCGTTGTCGGCATGAGCGGTTGGACCACTGCTCGCACTGTAGTTCACGGCTGCGGTCTGCGTGCTGGTGTCGAGCAGCGGCCGGTCGTCACTCGGACAGGTAAAGACCGGCACGATCACGGCACGGATCGGCTGCGACGTCCCCGGCATCGTCATGTTGTCCACCGCGATCGATCGGTTGTCGAAATCGATGGCGCTGGCCAGCGCTTCTTGTTCCATCCACGGCAGGATGAGGGCCAGGCCCGAGCCTCGCATCCCGTCGGGGGCCGTGCTGGCGTAGTGCGCACCGTAGGGCAGAACACTCTTTCTCGCGTTCGCATAGCCCAGCACTCCCAGCCCGATCTGCCGCAGGTTACTCGTGCACACCGACCGCCGCGCCGCCTCACGGGCGGCCTGGACGGCTGGAAGCAACAAGCCGATCAGGACGGCGATGATCGCGATCACGACGAGCAGTTCCACGAGCGTGAAACCGCGGTGCTGCCGATGGGCCAAAGCCGGGAAGCCTTTCATCGATACCCTTCCCAAGTGCCGACGCGTGCCACACGAGGATGGCGAGGAACCCGCCCTCCCCCGACGCTCACCTTTTCCGCAGTCCAAAATCGTAACGTCGTCCGGTTCTCATCGCGAAATCCAGCGAAGGGGGGGCTCCACCCGCGGCCACAAGCCGCTTGATCTTGATGTCGTCGCGGCGCTGTGTCGCGGCCGAGTCCCGTGGCACGACGCCCGAGGCCGAGAATCAGTCGCTGCGACCGGCCGCGCGGGTGTCACGACATCCGACGGGCACGAGCCGACGCACGCCACCGGGAACCGCCGGAACTGGCAGGGTGCCGCAAAACGGCACGTTGAGACGGCCCCTGTGGCGTTGTGATGCCCGGCGGTACGCTGACGCCCGAATTTTCTGTATGACGGGTACTACGGGATGCGGCATGGCACGGCCCCGACGCGTCTCCCGCCACCCGCGCTCCAGGCCCTGCAGCAGTGCCGATGTTCGCTCCCGTTCGAGGCCAGCCTGACTTTCCCGAGATCGAGGCCGGGATTGCCGCGTTCTGGCGCGAGCGCGGCGTGTACCGGAAGTCGCTCGAGTTGCGGCGCGGTGCGCCACGATTCGTGTTCTTCGAGGGGCCTCCGACCGCCAACGGGATGCCGCATCCCGGCCACTGCCTGACCCGGGCCATCAAGGATCTCTACCCCCGCTACCGCACGATGCGTGGGGAGTTTTGCGAGCGCAAAGCCGGCTGGGACACCCACGGCCTGCCCGTCGAGGTCGAGGTCTGCAAGGAGATCGGCATCCACTCGAAGGCCGAGATCGAGGCCTACGGAGTCGAGCCCTTCATCCACAAGTGCCAGGAGTCGGTCTGGCGCTACATGAAGGAGTGGGAGACGCTCACCGAGCGGATCGGGTTTTGGATCGACCTCTCGGATGCCTACGTCACCTACCAACAGAGCTACGTCGAGAGCGTCTGGTGGGCGCTCGCCACGCTCTTCGACCGCGGTCTTCTGTACCAGGGGCACAAGATCGTCTGGTGGTGGGCGCAGGGGGGCACGGCGCTTTCGAGCGGGGAGGTCGGCCAGGGCTACAAGGAGGTGGCCGACCCGAGCGTCTACGTCGCCTTTCCGCTCGTCGACGCGGCCGGACGGCCGACGAATCGCAGCCTTGTGGCCTGGACGACCACGCCCTGGACGCTCCCCTCGAACCAGTTCGCCGCGGTCAAGGCGGACCTCGACTACGTCGTCGTCCGCGAGACGGGGAGTGCGGATGAGGCCGAGTACATCCTCGCCGAACCGCTCGTCGCCACCCTCGCCGAGAAGCTGAAGAGGGCCTTTGACATCGTGGAGCGCCTGCCGGGAGCCGCGCTCGTCGGGCGCTCGTACCTGCCTCCGTTCGACACGTTCCGCCCGGCCGGACCGCCTCAATCGGCCCCGCTCGCCGGCGGCGGCAGCGACACGATCGGCTGGCGGATCGTTGCCGCCGACTTCGTGACCACCGATTCGGGCACCGGCATCGTGCACGTCGCCCCCGCCTTCGGCGAGGTGGACTACGGCGTGCTCGTCGCGGAGCAGGCGCGGTTCGCCCCCGGGACGGGTCCTGCGCTCCTCAACTGCGTCGCCCCCGACGGCACGTTCACCGACGCCTTCGCGATGGGGAGCGGGCGGTTCGTGAAGGAGTGCGACCGCGACATCGCCCGCGACCTGCGGGCCCGCGGCCTGCTCGTCCACCAGGAGCAGTACGTCCACGACTATCCGTTCTGCTGGCGGGCCGATGCCGATCCGCTCATCCAGTATCCGCGGAAGAGCTGGTTCATCCGCACGAGCCAGTTCCGCGACGCGATGCTCGCGAACAACGCGGCCATCACCTGGCTGCCCGAGCACATCAAGGACGGTCGGTTCGGCAACTTCCTGGAGACGAACGTCGACTGGGCCCTCTCCCGCGAGCGGTACTGGGGCACGCCGCTGCCGATCTGGGAGTGCGAGGCGACCGGGAGGATGGAGGCCATTCCGTCGTATGCCGCGCTCCTCGCGAAGCCCGGCATCGCGGGCACCGACGTATTCACGAGGGCGAAGGCCGCCAACCCGCAGCTGTCGGACGACCTCGCGGTGCACAAGCCCTACATCGACGCGGTGACGTACGACTCCCCCTTCGCCGGCGGATCGCGGATGCGGCGGGTGCCGGAGGTGATCGACTGCTGGTTCGACTCCGGTGCGATGCCTTTCGCGCAGTGGGGCTGGCCGCACTCGGGCACCGCCGAGTTCGAGGCCCAGTTTCCGGCCGACTTCATCTCGGAGGCGATCGACCAGACGCGGGGCTGGTTCTACAGCCAGCTCGCCATCAGCACGCTCCTCTTCGGGCGAACGCCAGGGAGCAGCCAGCCCGGCGACGCGAAGAAGCCGTATCCGCATCCCTTCCGGACCTGCATCGTCCTCGGCCACATGCTCGGCGAGGACGGGCAGAAGATGAGCAAGAGCCGGCGGAACTACAAGGAGCCGAAGGTGATCTTCGACACCTACGGCGCCGATGCCCTGCGGTGGTACTTTCTGGCCGGCCAGCCCCCATGGACGAGCATCCGCTACAACGAGCGAGCCATCCGCGAGAGCATTCCCGAGTTCCTGCTGCGGCTCTGGAACGTCTACTCGTTCTTCGTGATCTACGCCCGGATCGACGGCTTCGACCCGGCCGGACTGACCGGCAGCGTGGACGACCGCTCCTTCGCGGTCGCGCGCGGCGGGCGTGCCGTATCCGACTATGGCGAGCTCGACCGCTGGATGCTCTCCGAGGTCCATGCGACCGCCATCGACATGGTCGGGCGGCTCGATGCCTTCGATCACTTCGGCGCCGCCCAACGGCTCTCCGCGCTCGTCGAGGCGGTCAGCAATTGGTACGTGCGCCGCAGCCGTGAGCGGTTCTGGGCGGCCGGCCGGGCCGATGTCGGGCCGGAGGGCAACCGGGACAAGCTCGACGCCTACTGGACGCTCTACCAGACCCTGCTCACGATCGCGAGGCTCGCCGCGCCGTTCGTGCCGTTCGTGTCCGAGGAGATCTGGCGCAATCTGGCCGTCGCGGGGGGTGGCGCGGGCTTTGCGGAAAGCGTCCACCTCACGGACTATCCCATCGGTGAACCCGATCTCATCGATGGCGACCTCGTTCGGCGGATGGCGCTCGTCCGAGACGTCGCGTCGCTCGGCCGGGCGGCCCGGGCGGCCGAGAAGCTCAAGGTCCGACAGCCGCTCGCGAAGGTCGAGGTGATCCTCGCGGACGCGACGAGCCCTCACGCAACCGGCGACGCCGCGTGGCTCGAGTCGCACGCGGAGCTCGTCTGCGACGAGCTCAACGTGAAGGGCTTCGAGATCTGCCGTGAGCCGGAGCGGTACATCACGCGGACCGTCCAGGCCGACCTGAAGAAGCTCGGCCCCCGCCTCGGCAAGGATCTGCCGAAGGCACGCGACGCGATCGCGAAAGCGGACGGTGACGCCCTGCTGGCGGCACTCGCCCGTGACGGCCGCGTGACGGTCGCGTGGGCGGGCGGCGAGGCGACGCTCGAGCGGGAGGATCTGCTCGTGCGCACGAGCGCGAGGCCGGGCTGGGCGGCAGCGGAGGGCCGGCAGGCGGTCGTCGTCGTGTCCACCGAACTGACGCCGGCGCTCGTGGCCGAGGGGCTCGTGCGCGAGGTGGTCCATGCGGTGCAGTCACACCGCAAGAGCCTCGACCTCGAGTTCACCGACCGGATCGAACTCGTGTTCGCCACGGAGTCGCCCGACCTGCGGGCCGCGATCGAGGCCCATCTCGACTACGTCGCCGCCGAGACGCTCGCGACGCGCGTGTCGTTCGGTGGGCACGACGGGCCGATCATCGACGTCGATGGTCACGGCCTCGGGATCAGCCTCCAGGTCACCCACGGGGCGGGTGGCGCGGCCGTCGACGCGGGAGGCCGGTCGTGAGCGACCCCGCCGCACCGCTGAATCTCGCCGTGCTCGTGTCGGGTTCGGGGCGCACCCTCGAGAATCTGCTCGAGCGCATCGCCGCAGGGCGGCTTTCAGCCCGGGTCGCCGCGGTCGTGTCGAGCCGGCCCGACGTGCGCGGCGTCGCCATCGCGAGGCGGGCACACGTGCCGGTCGCCGTGCTGCCGCCCGCCGGACGTGCCCGCGACGAGTGGAGTGCGGCGGTATTCGGGGCCTGTCGCGACGCGGCGGCGGATCTCGTCGTCATGGCCGGCTTTCTCCACCTCATCGACATCCCGTCCGACTTCGTCGATCGGGTCATCAACATCCATCCGTCGCTGCTGCCGGCATTCGGGGGGCGCGGGTTCCACGGGATGCACGTCCACCGCGCCGTGCTCGAGCGCGGCTGCACGATCTCCGGTTGCACGGTCCACCTGGTCGACGCCGAGTACGATCACGGCCGGATCCTCCTGCAGCGGGCCGTGCCCGTGCTGCCGGACGACACGCCCGAGTCGCTCGCGGCGCGGGTCTTCGCGGCCGAGTGTGACGTGCTGCCCGAGGCGATCGCCAGCATCGCGACGGCGGCCCGTTCGTCGGCCTCGTACCATTCGTAGATCACCCTCCCCGAGGCTTCCGCATGCACCGTTCGCTCGGCCACCTGATCGCCGATTCGCTCCAGGTCTCGCTCGGCTACGCAGAGCGGCTTCTTGTCGGCGTCCCGGCCGAGCGGTTCCCGCGCTTTGCCAGCCCCGGCGGCGCGGTCGTCGCGTCGAATCACCCTGCGTTCATCTACGGTCACCTGAGCCTCTACGCACCGCGCGTGCTGCGGCAGCTCGGGCACCCGGCACCGACGATCCCGGAGCACTTCGAGACCCGTTTCTCGAAAGACGCGACGTGCGTCGACGACCCGGATGGCGATCTGTACCCGTCGCGGGACGAGATCGTGGAGTTCTTCCTCGAAGGTCACCGAATGGTCACCGCGGCGCTCCGCAGCACGCCAGACGAGGTGTTCGAGCGGCCCAATCCCGCGGAGGGACGCATGCGCGACCTGTTCCCGACGATCGGTTCGGTGCAGACGTTCTACTGCGGCGGCCACCTCATGATGCACCTCGGCCAGATGAGCGCGTGGCGTCGGATGGAGGGGCTGGGGGCGGCGTGAAGCCGAGGTGTCGCCAGAAGGCGATCGCGTCGGGCCAGGCCGCATGCGTCTCGACCCACACCTCCGTTCCGCCGAGCCGTCGCACCTCGTCGACGGCGACCTGCACCAGCGCCGTGCCGATCCCCGAGCGACGGGCACAGGGGACGACCAGGAGCCAGCCGATCGAATGACGCGGCTTCCCCGGCGGGCCTGTCGTCACGAGGGTGACGAGGCCGACGGCACGGCCGTGGCCGACCGCGTCCCAGGCGAGCCACGCCGCGACGGCCCGGCCCGGTCGTGACACGACCTCGTCAGCGAGTCCCCGCCCGGAAACGGTGCGCCGGCCGGAGCCGGCGTCTGCGCACGCCGCCGCGAGATCGCGGATCGTCGGGGCGTCGCCGGCTGCCACGGGCGTGACCCTCCCGCACAACCGCTCGAGGCCCGACAGGCCTGGCAGGGTGACGCTGCGGGACAGGTGCACGATCGGAATGACGGTGTCCTTCATCGGGGGGGCGCTCTGGGCGACACGCGCACCAGACGCGACCTAGATTTTCGCTGATCGCCCCAACATGCCGAGGCGGCAAAACCTGTACGGAAATCGTCGATTTGGCCGGAAACGAGAGCGTTTTCTTGCTTTTTAAGATGGTATTCGTGCGTGGATTCTTGCAAGCAGATTGATTTCGTGCATGATAGCGTTCTGCAAAAGATGATTTCCGTGCAAAACCATGAGCGGCGCAGTCGACTCCTCGACCTCATCCGGGTCCGCGGGTTTGCGTCCCTCGACGAACTCGTGCGCGAACTGGGCGTCTCCGAATCGACGGTTCGGCGCGATCTCGACGCGCTCGAGGAGCAGGGTTCGGCCCGGCGGACGCACGGCGGCGTGCTCTACGCGGGCGGCCTGCCGCGACTTGCCGAGTTCGACGATCGCCAGCCGACGAACTGGGCCGCCAAGCGGGCGATCGCCGCCCGGGCGGCCGAGGTGATCAGCGACGACGAGACGGTCCTGCTCGACGGCGGCACGACCACCTACGAGGTGGCGCGGCTGCTCGTGGGACGGTCGCTTCAGGTCGTCACGAACAGCCTGCCCGTCGCGAATCTTTTCGCATCCGAGGCCCGCACCGACCTCGTGCTGCTCGGCGGCTACGTCTCGCCCCGCAGTGGCGTCTGCCTGGGGCCCTATGCCAACGAGCTCCTCTCGAGGCTGCACGTCACGACGACGGTGCTCTCGGCCGCGGGCATCGCGGAGGAGGGTCTCTTCAACGCCCACCTGCTCCTCGCCGAGACGGAGCAGGCGATGCTCCGTGCCGGCGGGCGCGCGATCGTGGTGGCCGACAGTTCGAAGTTCGGCCGCCGCAGCCTCACGCTCGTGTCGCCGCTCGACGCCGTGGACCTGTACGTCTCCGACGACGCACTCGACGAGGCGTGGCGGCAGCGGCTCGCCGCGGCCGGTGCCGAGCTCCTCATCGCCGAGATCCCCGAGCCCGAGGGCGCCGCGGGGACGGCGTCCGGCCACCGGAGCCGCCAGGCATGAACAGCGCGTTGTCCCTGCCCGCAGGACTCGATCGCGGCAGCGTCGAACGGATCGTGCGCGAGATCGTGCTGCGCTCGAGCGGGATCACGACGGGCGCCGGGGACGCGGTGACCGCGGCGGGCCATGCCGCGCCGGCGAAGCTCGTCGTGAGCATCTCCGCGCGGCACTGCCACCTCACCGACGAGCACGTCGAGCGGCTCTTCGGGCCCGGCCGCACGCTGACACCCATGAAGAACCTCTACCAGGACGGCTTCTACGCCGCCGAGGAGACGGTGATGCTCGTCGGACCCAAGCGCAAGATGCTGCCGACGGTGCGGGTGCTCGGGCCGACGCGCAAGGCCTCGCAGGTGGAACTCGCGTTCACCGACGGCATCTCGCTGGGGATCGACCTGCCGGTGCGGCCGAGCGGAAAGATCGCCGGGACGCCCGGCTGCGTGCTCGTCGGCCCGGCCGGCGCGATCGAGCTCTCCGAGGGTGTGATCCGTGCCGAGCGGCACGTGCACATGAACCACGCCGATGCCCAGCGGTACGGCGTCAAGGATGGCGACCGCATGAGCCTCGCGATCGAGGGCCCCTGCTCCACGGTGTTCCGCGACCTGCTCGTGCGGGCGGATGCCACGAGCAAGCTCGAGGTCCACATCGACACCGACGAAGGCAATGCGGCCGACCTCGATCACGCGACGCGGGTGGAACTCCTGCGACAGACCTGAGGCGGCGACCGGACGAGGGGCATGACGTGGCGAAGAAGAAGGCGGCCTCGCGGGGGCGGCGCGGGGCGGGACGAAACACGACGAACAGGACCGTGAAGCCGGCGCGTGCCGGTGCGGTCGGCGGGGGCGGCCCCGCGGAGACGGGTTGGTTGTTCGACACGGGAGCGAAGCGACAGATGGCAAAGGCAGTCGAAGCCCTCGGCATGATCGAGGTGAAGGGATTCACCACGCTCGTCGAGGCGGTGGACGCGATGATGAAGGCGGCGAACGTCACCTTCATGGGCTGGGACAAGATCGGCAGCGGACTGGTGACGGCGTTCGTCTCCGGTGACGTGGCCGCGGTGAAGGCGGCGACCGACGCGGGTGCGGCGGCGGCCGGCCGGATCGGCGACGTGGTGAGCGTGCAGGTCATCGCACGTCCCCACGAAGACCTCGGGATTGTGCTGCCCTCGGGCGGCTGACAGTCGTACAGCCTGGAACGTGCATCGGGACCCATTCACATCTTTCTCACGGGACATCACATGAACACGGCGATCGGCATTCTGGAGACCAAGGGACTCGTGGGCCTCGTCGAGGCCACCGACGCGATGGCCAAGGCGGCCAACGTGAAGATCCTCAAGCGGGTGAGCATCGGCAACGCGTTCGTCGCCACGATCGTGCAGGGCGACGTCGGCAGCGTGCGGGCGGCGGTCGAGTCGGGGGCCAATGCGGCCCAGCAGGTGGGCGAGCTCGTCGCGAGCCACGTCATCCCGCGTCCGGCCGACAGCCTGGTGGAGGCGTTCTGCCGCTGACCTCGGCGGCCATGCGGCCCCTCGATCCCCTCGCCCGATCGTGAACGGATGAAAATTCTCGTCGCCAACCTCGGCTCCACGAGCTTCAAGTACCGTCTCTTCGACCTGCCCGACACGGGCGGGGCCGAGGGCGGTGCCGAACTGGCCCGCGGAGGAGTCGAGCGGATCGGGGCTCCGGAGAGCCGCGTCTCCGCGCGGCTCGGTGGCGACGACGTCGAAACCACGATGCCGGTGCCCGACCATGGGGTGGCGCTCGAGGCTGCGATCGCCCAGCTGACCCGGCCCGGAGGGCCGCTCCTGAGCATCGACGAGGTGGCGGCGGTGGGCTTCAAGGCGGTGCACGGGGGCCGCGTGACGGGCGTCGTGCGGGTGACCGAGGACGTCCTCGCCGCCATGGAGGAGATGTCGGAGGTCGCGCCCGCGCACAACCCGCCCTACGTGCGGGCCATGCGGTCGCTCGGCGCCCGGTTCCCTCGCGTGCCGCTCGTGGCGGCGTTCGAGACGGGGTTCCACGCGACGATCCCCGACCGTCACGGGCTCTATGCCGTGCCGACCGAATGGGTCGAGCGTCACCGCGTGCGGCGCTTCGGCTTCCACGGGGCGAGCCACCGGTTCGTGTCCGAGCGCCTCGGCGCGCTCGTCGCCGCGACGCCGGGGCGACCGCTCCGCACGGTCACCTGCCACCTCGGCGGGTCGAGCAGTGTCGGCTGGCAGCGGGCCGGCGCGAGCGTCGGCACGTCGATGGGGATGAGCCCGCAGTCGGGGCTGCCCCAGAACAACCGGGCGGGCGATCTCGACCCCTTCGTCCTGCTGCACGTCGCGAAGGCGACAGGGCGGTCGTTCGAGGACCTCCTCGGGGAGCTCTCGTCGCGGGCCGGTCTGGCGGGCATGTCGGGCACCTCGGGCGACATGCGCGACCTCGAGGCGGCCGCCGCCGCGGGGAACGCCCGGGCCCGCACGGCGATCGACGTCTATGTCGGCGCCGTGCGTGACTGGCTCGGCGCGGGGCTGGTCGAACTCGGCGGCCTCGACGGCATCGCCTTCTCCGGCGGCATCGGCGAGAACGCGCCGGCGACCCGCGCGGCGGTGCTCGCGGGCCTCGAGGACCTCGGCATCGCGCTCGATGCGACGGCCAACGCCGCCTCCGGCGGTGGCGAGCGGCCGATCCATGCCGCCTCGTCGCGCACGGCCGTGTGGGTCATCCCGACCAACGAGGAACTGGTGGTGGCGCGGCAGGCCCGCGACCTGCTCGCGGGCACGTCGCCCGCTGCGGGCGGTCATTCGGCACGGGGAGGCTCCTGATGTTCGTCGCGCTCGTCACCGGTTCCGTCGTCGCCACGCAGAAGACGCCCACGATGACCGGACACAAGCTGCTCGTCGTCGAGCCCTACAGGCTCGACGAGAAGAGCCGCGACCGGCTCGTCTCGACCGGCCGCACCTTCATCGCCGTCGACACGCTCGGTGCGGGCGAGGGGCAGTTCGTGCTCGTCACGCAGGGCTCCAGCGCCCGCCTCACGCCCGAGACGAAGACGCTCCCCATCGACGCGGTCGTGATCGGCCTCGTCGATACCGTGCGGGTCGCCGGCAAGGACGTCTTCCGGAGGGACGAGGTATGAGCAACGCAGCCCTGACTCGAGGCACAGGCGAAGCCCGCGCCGACGCGGGGGCGGATTCGCACGCCTGGAGGCGTGCGCCACGGGGGGCGAGTCGATTCCGAAACGCCGCGCGGGCCGCCGTGGCGGCGTGTTCACGATGGTTCGGTCTTTCGGCGTGATGTTCCAGCCAGCAACCGAGGTCCTCCTTTCATGACCGCTCCTGCTCCCACCGCTCACGACGTGGCCGCGATCGTTCGCCAGGTGATCGCGGAGTTGCGACAGACCGGCTCCGCACCCGCCGGCCCGGTGACCGGCCGCTCGTTCGCGGGACATCACGGGATCTTCGCCTCGGTGGACGAGGCCGTCGCGGCGGCGACGGAAGCGTTCCACCATCTCGAGCGGCTCGGTGTCGAGGGACGCAAGCGGGCGATCGCCCAAATCCGCCGGATCGCGATCGACGACGCCGAGGAACTCGGCGGCATGGAGTTCGCCGAGACGAAGATCGGCCGACTCGAGCA
>CAIWZS010000293.1 GCA_903917235.1 uncultured Planctomycetaceae bacterium
CCGCCGATCGACCTCGTGAGCAGGTCCGCGTCCGCTCCGGCGAGTGCCACTCCCGGCGAGGTGGACGGCGACGCGGGTGTTCCCTCGGGAGCGCTCGGATGGGAAGCATGGGCCTCACGCGATTTTCCGCATGCCCGGGCCACGCGGTGCTCACGTCGGTCGTGCTGCTCGTCCATGCGGCCCGAGCCGACGACGCCGTCGACTTCAACCGCGACGTCCGGCCCATCCTGTCGGACCGCTGCTTCACCTGCCACGGGCCCGACGCCGAGGATCGCCAGGCCGGCCTGCGGCTCGACCTGCGAGACCACGCGACGGCCCGCCTGGCGAGTGGCGGCACCGCCGTCGTGCCGCATGATCCCGTGACGAGCGGCCTCCTTGCACGGGTCACGAGCACCGATCCCGACGTCGTGATGCCACCGCCGAGGATCAACAAGCCGATCACGCCGGCAGAGGCCGAGGTGCTCCGGCGCTGGATCGCCCAGGGGGCGGAGTACCGCGGCCACTGGGCCTTCGAGCGGGTCGAGCGCCCCGCGGTGCCCAAGGTGCGGGGCGCCTCGTGGCCAAAGACGCCGATCGACCGCTTCATCCTCGAGCGCCTCGAGCGGGAAGGGCTCGCGCCCAACCAGGAGGCCGACCGCGTCACGCTCGCCCGCCGGCTGGCCCTCGACCTGACAGGACTGCCGCCGGTGCCGGCCGACGTCGATGCCTTCGTCGCCGACCCGTCTCCCGACGCCTACGCGCGGTACGTCGACACGCTGCTCGCGAGCCCGCACTACGGCGAGCGCATGGCGATCGAGTGGCTCGACGCTGCACGCTACGCCGATTCGAGCGGGTACCAGACCGATTCGAGCCGACAGAACTGGCCGTGGCGGGACTGGCTCATCAAGGCCTACAACGACAACCTCCCCTTCGACCGGTTCACGATCCACCAGCTCGCCGGCGACATGCTCGACGAGCCCACGCGCGACCAGATCGTGGCCACCGGCTTCAATCGCAACCACCGCCTCAACGGCGAGGGGGGCATCATCGCCGAGGAGTGGCGGGTGGAGACGGTGATCGACCGCGTGGAGACGACGGCCCAGACGTGGATGGCCCTCTCGGCGGGGTGCGCGCGATGCCACGACCACAAGTACGACCCGCTGTCGCAGAAGGAGTTTTACGCGCTCTTCGCGCTGTTCAACAACGTGCCCGAGACGGGTACGAACCAGGGCAAGGCGCACGTCGGCGGAGGCAACGTGGAGCCGGTGCACGTGCTGCCGACGCCGGAGCAGGAGCAGGAACTCGCCCGGCTCGAGCAGGTGGTCGTGGATGCCGACGCGGCGGTGAACGGGGCGATCGCGAACACCGACACGCTCGTGGCGCAGTGGGAGCAGTCCATCCGGCCGGCCCTGGCGGCTGGCACGGAAGAATGGGAAACGTTCGAACCGTTGGAACTCCGGAGCG
Source organism: uncultured Planctomycetaceae bacterium (assembly GCA_903917235.1). GTDB lineage: Bacteria > Planctomycetota > Planctomycetia > Pirellulales > UBA1268 > QWPN01. The sequence continues at coordinate 1,444 of CAIWZS010000293.1, forward strand.
TCGGCGGGGCGAGTTTCCGGCGGAGCGAGGACGGCTCGTGGTTCGTGGAGGGCGCGCTTCCTCCACAGGACACCTACGAGTTCGAGACGCTCGTGCCCGCCGACAGGCTCGGCGGCCTGAGGCTCGAGGTGTTCCCCGATCCGAGCCTCGGCGGTGGAGGCGGGTTTGGCCGCGCGGGCAACGGCAACATCGTGGTCACCGCGATCGAAGCCGAGATCGAGCCCCCCGGCGACGCCGCCGCGGTGCCGGTGGACCTCGTGCGGGCCGAGGCGACGTACGAGCAGTCAGGGTGGCCCGCGGCAGGGGTCCTCGCGGCGAAGCGCGAGAAGGGCAAGGGATGGGCGCTCGACGGAAACGATCCGGGCAGGCGTGAGCCCCGGCGGATCGCCGTGTTTCCCGCGAAGCCCGTGCCTCTGCCGGAGAACGCCCGGCTCGTCCTGAGGATTCGACAGGAGGCGTTCGAGGGCCACACGATCGGTCGCTTCAGGCTCGCCTTCTCGGCGCGCGATCCGGCGCTGCTCGGCGTGGGGGGATCGACGCTGCCGCAGGCCGTGCGCGAGGCGCTCGCCATCGAGGCGGACCGGCGTTCGCCCGAGCAGAGGGCCGAGATCGCGACATTCTACCGCCGCAGCGTGGATGGCCCGATCCGCCAGGCGGAGGCGGCGCGCGATGCCGCCAGAAAGAGCGTCGAGTCGTTCCAGGGCTCGCTGACGAACGCCATGGTGATGAAGGAGGGCCCGCCGCGCGAGGCGTTCGTGCTCGTGCGCGGCGAATACGACAAGCGCGGCGAGCAGGTGACCGCGGGGCTGCCGGCATTCCTCCCGAAACTCCCCGATGGCACGAAGCCCGATCGCCTGGCGCTCGCGACATGGCTCGTGTCGCGGGATCATCCGCTGACGGCACGGGTCTGGGTGAACCGGCTCTGGGAGCGGCTCTTCGGCACCGGTCTGGTGAAGACGAGCGAGAACCTCGGCAGTCAGGCGGAGTACCCGAGCCATCCGGAGCTGCTCGACTGGCTGGCGGCCGAGTTCATGGAGAACGGCTGGGACATGAAGCGGTTCGTGAAGCTCGTGGTCACGAGCGCCGTCTACCGCCAGGCCGCGACGGTGACGCCGGACACACTCGCGCGGGATCCGGCCAACCGGCTGCTCGCCCGCGCCCCGCGGATCCGGCTGCCCGGCGAGACGGTCCGCGACGCGGCGCTCGCGGCCTCGGGCCTGCTCGTGCCCGCGATCGGCGGCCCGAGCGTGCGGCCCTGGATGCCCGACGGGGTGTGGGACGAGACGAGCAAATACGGCGATCTCCGCGGCTACAAGGCCGAGACCGGCCCGGGCCGCTACCGGCGCACGATGTACACGATCTGGAAGCGCACCGCCGCGCCGCCGACGATGCTGCTCTTCGACGCCCCGAATCGCGAGACGTGTGTGGTGAAGCGGTCGCGGACGAACACGCCGCTGCAGGCGCTCGCGCTCTTGAACGAGACGACGTTCGTCGAGGCGGCCCACGGACTCGCGAGGCGGATGATCGTCGAGGGGGGCACGACGCCCGCCGAGCGGATCGCCCATGGATTCCGGCTGGCGATCGGGCGGCGGCCCACGCCGGACGAACTGGCCGCGCTCGTGGACGGCTTCACCGCCGATCGCGCCACGTTCGTCGCGGCGCCGGACCGGGCCGAGCAATTCGTCGCGGTCGGTCTCGTCAAGAAGCCCGACGCCCTCCCGGCGAGCGAACTCGCCGCGTACTCGCTCGCGGCGAACGTGATCCTCAACCTCGACGAATTCGTGATGCGGGAGTGACCCCATGAACACCGCCACCACACGCATTCAGGACGCCCTCAACCGCCGCGTGTTTCTCGGCGGTGCCGGCGGCGGACTCGGCTTCGCGGCGCTCGCGAGCCTGATGCAGCCCCCCGCCGCCACGGCCGCCCCTGCAGCCGCGGCCTCGTTCCCGTCGTTCCCTCCGAAGGCGAAGCGGATCATCTTCCTCTTCCAGTCGGGCGCGCCCTCGCAGATGGACCTGTTCGACCCAAAGCCCGAGATGGAGAAGCGCCGGGGCGAGGACCTGCCCGAGTCGATCCGCCAGGGCCAGCGGCTCACCACGATGACGAGCGGCCAGAAGAACTTTCCCGTGGCCCCCTCGCTCTTCACCTTCGCCCAGCATGGCGAGAGCGGCATGTGGTTCAGCGAGCTCTTGCCGAACATCGCCCGGCACGCCGACCGGTGGTGCATGATCCGTTCGATGGTGACCGAGCAGATCAACCACGACCCGGCGATCACGTTCTGTCAGACGGGCCACCAGCTCGCCGGCCGGCCGAGCATCGGCTCCTGGGTGAGCTACGGACTCGGCAGCGAGAACGCCGACCTGCCCGCCTACATCGTGCTCACGAGTTTCGGGAGCGGCCGCAGGGACGACCAGCCGCTCTACGACCGCCTCTGGGGCTCCGGCTTCCTGCCGACCGAGCATCAGGGCGTGCGATTTCGCAACACGGGCGATCCCGTGCTCTACCTGGCGGATCCTGCGGGCGTCGACCGCCCGATGCGACGGTCCACGCTGGACCGCATCGCCGCGCTCAACGCCGCCCGCTCGAGCGCGGTCGGAGACCCCGAGATCGCGGCCCGCACCGCACAGTACGAGATGGCCTTCCGCATGCAGGCGAGCGTGCCCGAGATCATCGACTTCAAGGACGAGCCCCGGCACGTGCTCGAATCCTATGGGCCCGACGTCGCGCGGCCGGGGAGCTACGCGTTCAACTGCCTGCTCGCCCGGCGTCTCTCCGAGCGGGGCGTGCGATTCGTCCAGCTCTTCCACATGGGGTGGGACCATCATGGCGGCCTGCCCGCGGCGATCCGCGGGCAGACGCAGGACACCGACCAGCCGACGGCCGCGCTCCTCGACGACCTGCAGCGGCACGGCCTGCTCGACGAGACGCTCGTCGTCTGGGGCGGCGAGTTCGGCCGCACGATCTACTCGCAGGGCGCGCTCGCGAAGGACAACTACGGCCGCGACCATCACCCCCGCTGTTTCACGATCCTCATGGCGGGCGCGGGCGTGCGCGGCGGCCTCACGTGGGGCGCGACCGACGACTACTCCTACAACATCGTGACGCCCGAGCAGCGCGTGCACGTCCACGATCTCAATGCGACGATCCTGCACCTGATGGGGATCGACCACCTCCGCCTCACCTACCCCTACCAGGGGCGCGACTTCCGCCTCACCGACGTGCACGGGAACGTCGTGCACGGCATCCTGTCCTGA
>CAIWZS010000294.1 GCA_903917235.1 uncultured Planctomycetaceae bacterium
ACCAGCCAGGCGGCGCATCGTCGCCGCCAGATCGGCCGCGTCATGGTCGACGATCGCGACGCCGCCGAAGACGCCGGGATGCCGTTCCATGCAGTCGAGCATGTAGGAATTGTCGAAGCCGTAGAAGCTCATCTGGATGAGCACCACCCGCGCGACGCCGAGCGGTCGGCAGATCGAGAGCAGCTCGGCGTCCGTGAAGCTCGGCGGGGCCATGTCTCGAGGCGTCGAGCCCGGGGCGAGCGGATAGCCCTCCACGTCGGGCGTCCAGACGTGGACGTGCGCGTCGATGAAGCCGGCCGGCGCGGTCGCCGGTGCCGCACCGCAGGCCGCCAACGCGGCGCCCGCGAGGGAGCCTGGGCCGACCGTTTTCAAGAGCGCGCGACGGCCGATCATGTGCATCGTGAAGACCCTCCAGAGATCGCTCGGTCACACCGCAGCCTGCCCCGATTCCGACCGCTGCGGGCTGGCATCGGGCGGTGCCGATACAAGCGCCACGACGCCCTCAGTCGCCGATCCTCAGGACGAACTCACGATAAAACTGTACGGCCTGCGACACCTCGTCCACCGGCACCCACTCGTCTGCCGCGTGGGCCAGATCGATGCTGCCCGGGCCGAACACCACCGCGGGCACGCCGTGCCGCGAGAATTTGCTCGCATCGCTCCCGTACGGCACGCCGAGCGGCGCCGGCTCGAGGCCGAGGCCGGCGGCGGCGGCCTGCGCCGCCTCCACGATCGGCGCTGAGGAGTCCGTCTCCAGCGCCTCGTCGACGAGGAGCGGCGGCTCCACGGTCGCGCGGCAGGGGCCGTCGCCCAGTACCCTTGCGACGAGCCGGCCGTATTCCCCGAGCACGGCGCCGGCCGACTCGCCGGGGAGCAGCCGGCGATCGACGGCCAGCGTGCACGCCTCGGGCACGATGTTGATCTGCACGCCCCCGGCGATCGTTCCCACCGAACCGGTGGCCGCGCCGAGCAGGGGATGCCGGTCACGACCGAGCGCCCCGTGCGCCTCGTCGAGCGCGAGCACGAGACGGGCGGCGGCCGAGATCGCGCTCGCACCCAGCTCCGGACGCGACGAATGCGCCGCGCGTCCATGGACCGTGATCCGGAACCGCAGCACCCCTTTCGTGGCGGTGACGATCCGCAGGGAGGTCGGCTCGGCCACGACCGCAGCCTCGGCGACCAGACCGCTCACGAGCGCGAGGACGCCCGTGAAGACGTGCTCCTCATCGACCACGGCCGCCATCCAGACATCGCAGGGAGGCACGGTACCCGCGCGGTGCAGGTCGGCCACCGCCTGCATCATCGCCGCCAGTCCGGCCTTCGTGTCACACGCACCCCGGCCGTGCAGGCGACCCTCGCGCACCACCGGCTCGAACGGCGGGATGGCCATGCCGGCGACCGAAACCGTGTCCATGTGCGCCTCGAGCACGACCCGGCGGGCTCGATCGCGCCCCGGCAGCACGGCGACGACGTTCTCGCGGCCGGGCTGGACGGGCTGCCTGAACGTTTCGAGCCCGACCTCGTGAAAATACCGTTCGACCGCGGCCGCGACGCCCGCCTCGCCGGGTCCGCCGAATGCCGGGTTGACGCTGTCGATGGCCACGAGCCGCGCGAGCAGGTCGGTCACGTCGGCCATGGATGGCGATCCGGGCGGTGCTCGATCACGCTGCGTCCCCACCCTGCCACTCGCCGCACCAGTCACCCTCCTCGGTATGCGGCCACAGGCCCACGAGCAGGAGCTTGTCGTCCCGGACGACCGGAAGCGCCGGCGGCATCCGCCGGCACTGTCCCCAGCCCGCACCCAGCTCGGGACGCACCATGTCGCCCCGGCCGGCCGTGCGCCAGTAGCGGCAGGTCGCACAGGTCCGCTCGTGCATCGCTCCCCCCGACGGCTCCGTCATGGTGTCTCCGCGATCCCTCGCGTCCTCGTCCTCCCGCGCCGCATCATACCGACCGCATGGGGTTCCAGGGGTGACGCGTCCCCGACCGACGCCCCGCTCGACGGACGCACTGCACGTCACAGGTCGTAGATCGGTCCCGCTTCGGCCAATTCAACTCCGGGCAGCGCGCGGGCGGCCAATTCGGCGGCGATCGTGGCGGTATGCGCCGCCTTGCGGTGCACCACGAGCGTGCGGACCCCGCGGGGGAGCCGCGCGACCTGCGTCGCGAAGGTGGCCGGCGAGAGATGGCCACAGGCCGTCGCGAGCCGCTCGAGGGATTCGGGGAAGCTGCATTCGAGGAACACGGCCCGGACGTTGGTGCGATCCGCGAGATGCGACCAGAGCAGTTCCGTCGGGCCGGTGTCGGCGGCGAACGCCACGCACGACGTCCCGTCGTCCACGACCATCGCGAGCGTTTCGGTGCAGTGCGACACGGGCACCGGTGTGATCCGCAACCCCGCCCGCTCGACGGTCACGAGCGGCTCGATCGTCGTGGCGGTGAGGAACCGGTCGCCGGGCGTCGAGAGCGCGAAGAAATCGGGCCACATCCGGTCGTTGAGCAGGTCGCGCCGCACGGCCTCGAGCACGCCGGCCGACGCGAGCACCTCCACGCAATGGGGGCCGGGCACGTAGGCGTTCTCGAGGAGCAACGGCAGGCTCGCGAGATGGTCGAGATGCGCGTGCGTGAGGAACACATGACGCACGCGCCGCTGCAGCTCGAGGTCCGCCTGCAGGCCGATCGACCCGCCGTCGATCACGACCGCATCGTCGACGAGATAGCTGGAGAGGAATTGTGGACCCGCTTCCGGCCGACCGCATGACGAGGGAAGGAGGCGCACGCGCATGAGCCGCTCCACGGAAGCAGCCGAGCCAGCGAAACGGAAGCGACCCGGGGCAGGATCACTATACTGCCCGACGCCGGCAGCATGTCCTTCCCACGACGGACCGCGCTGCCCCACCCCGTCGGCCGCGCGTGCCCGCATCAGGGCGGCACGCGTCGCGTCGGTCGCCGTCTGACGAGACCCGCATGAGCGCCGTTCCCGCCGGTAGCGCCGCCGCACCCGTCGGCCCGCGGCATCGCGTGCTCGTCGTGGACGATCAGGCGCTCATCGGCACCTCGGTGCAGCGGATGCTCGCCGGGCAGGCGGACATGGAGGTGCAGTTCCGGCGCGATGCGGCCTCGGCCCTGCAGGCCGCCATCTCCTTCGGCCCGACGGTCATCCTGCAGGATCTCGTCATGCCGGACGTCGAGGGGGCCGAGATGGTGCGACGCTTCCGCGCCCTGCCCGAGACGGTCCACGTGCCGGTGATCGTCCTCTCGGCGGTCGAGGAACCGGCGGTGAAAGCCGAGCTGCTCGCGGGCGGGGCGGCCGACTACCTCGTCAAGCTTCCCGATCCCATCGAACTCGCCGCACGCGTGCGGATGCACTCCGAGGCACACGCGCGACTCCTCGAGCGCAACGCCGCCTTCGCCGCGCTCGAGCAGGCCAACGCCGATCTGGCCCGGGAACGCGAACGGTCCGAAAGGCTCCTGCACGTCGTCCTGCCGCACGCGATCGCCGAGCGCCTCAAGAGCGGT
>CAIWZS010000295.1 GCA_903917235.1 uncultured Planctomycetaceae bacterium
CGAGTCGGGGTTGAGGCGCAGCCAGAGCGGCATCGCGGTGAATGACGACGTCTCGCCGGTCGAATAATCCGTGATCCACAGGACGATGACACCCGCGTCTCCCTGCTGCGCGTCGACCAGCCAGGCCGCGTTGCCGGGACCAGCCGGAAACGCCGCCGCCGGGTCAACGGCCGGGCCGAACGGTCGCTCCGTCCGCAGGCGGGCGAGCCATGACAACGGCGCGGGCATCGGCTCCTCCGGCGCGCCTGCCGTTCCGTCGGTGTCGGACATCGGCTGGTCCATCACCTGGGCCACCATGACGAGCGCCGTGCTGAGCGAGGTGAGCGCGAAGTTGGAATCGGAGCGGGCGACGATGAAGTACTCCTGCACACCGTCGGTGGCCGGCGGCGTGAAGCCCGCGAGGTCCGCGAACGAGAGTGGCGACGAGGCATCGAGAGGCGAGCCGGGACCGCCGAACACGACCCCATCGACGGCGGCAGCCAACGCGGCCGCATCGCCCGGCGGCGTGGACGCGTCCACGCCACCCGGCGGATTGAGACGGCCCCAGATGGGCACGACCTGCGTCGATGTCACGCCGTCACGGACCGTCAACTTCAGCCAGTAGACGACCGCACCGCTCGGTGCCGAAGAGGCTGCCGCGATCCATGGCCGCTCCGCGTCGCTCTCCGGGAAGCCGGCTGAGAACGCGGGTGCAGCGGATGCCTGCACGACCTCGCTCGACGTGACGAAGGCGATCCCCGCGTCGGAATCCGGGCCGGGGTCGTGTGTGACGCCACCGGGCGGATCGACGTCGCCGGCAAGCAACGCGCGAGGCTCGAGACGCTCCGGGCCGAGGTGCAGGCGAGCGCGCGGGAGGCGATGGAGGGGCATGGGTGGATCCTGATGAGGATGGAGCGAAACCGAGCGGCCGAGACTTCTAGAAGGGCTGCCCCTCGGCCACAAGGTGTGTCGCGGGCCATGCGACGCGTTATCAGGTCGGGTGCCGGGAATGGCGGCGACGCGAGGCGGCTGCCACACGCTCGCAACGCCCGGACGCCGCGCGTGAACCTGTGGTGCGCCGATCGGCCGCGGTACGATCCACGGGGATTCGCCCATGCCCCCGACACCGCCCATCCTGTCGCCGTCCCGCCGGTGCCGGTCACGCCAGCCATCGCCGGCCACGGTGTCCCTCCCTCGATCGCAAGGGCAACCCGCCATGCGGCCACGTTCCCACTCCACGTCCGGACCCTCGCCGTTCATCGTGCTGTGCCATGTCGCGTGCGCGTGTCTGCTCGGCGGTCTGCGCGCGTGCGCCGACGAGTCACCGGGAACGGGAGACGCCAGACGACTCGACCTCGGCGAAGGTGTCGTGCTCGAGGTGGTCTTCATCCCGCCCGGCGAGTTCCTGATGGGCAGCACGGCGAAGGAGAAGGCGTGGGCCACGGGCACGGAGGGCGGGGCCGCGCCGGGTACGACCCGCGAATCCTTCGAGGGCGAACGCCCGCGCCCCACGCGAGTGCCCCATGCGTTCTGGATGGGGCGCACGGAGGTGACCGTGGGGCAGTTTCGTCGTTTTGCGGAGGAGTCCGGGTTCGTCACCGATGCCGAGAAGCAGGATGGTGAGACGCAAGTCTTCGACACGGATTGGGACGGCTACCACCTCACGACGACGACCGTGCAGCCCTGGAAATCGATGCGTGGCAAGAGCTGGCGCGATCCGAACTGGTCCTTCCCCAACCGCGATGATTTCCCGGTCGTGTGCGTGAGCTACAACGACATGCAGGCTTTCTGCCGCTGGCTCACGCGGCGTGAAGCGGCAGCCGGGCGCCTGCCCGGGGGGCTCGAGTACCGTCTGCCCACCGAGGCCGAGTGGGAGTACGCCTGTCGCGGTGGGAGCACGGAGAGTCTCGCCTACTGGTGGGGCGACGAACTGGAGGAGGGTGAGGGCAGGCTGAACATCTCCGGCCTCGACCTTCTGCCGGGCCGCACCAAGGCCTGGCCCCTCGGCAAAGCACCCTGGAACGACGGCTTCGCGTTCGTGTCGCCGGTCGACCACTACGGCGAGCAGGGGCGCAACGGGTTCGGCCTGGCGGACATGTGCGGCGGCGTCTGGGAGTTCGTCATCGACCACTTCGACCCCACGGGCGGCCACGAGGAGATCCACTACGAGGACGCGGAGCGCCGCACCGTCAGCCGACCGGTCTGCCGTGGCGGCAACTACTTCGACGTCCCGGGCAACGCCCGCTGTGCCGTGCGGCTCGGCATCCGCGGCGTCACGTACTCCGACTCGCGCGACGGATTCCGCGTCTGCCTCGGACGACGCGTGCCCGCACCGGCCGATGCACCGTGAGCCCCTTCGTGCGCAACGGCCGTGCCCCGGGGGGCGGCTGGTCGTGACGCGATGCAGCGGCTCGAACGTGGCTACCGCACGACGCGGGCGCCGCCGCCGGTGATGACCTTCTCCACCTCGGCTCGCGTGGCCATCGAGGTGTCGCCGGGCGTGGTCGAGGCAAGGGCGCCGTGGGCGGCGCCGTAGTCCACCGCGCGCTGCGGGTCGTTGAACTCGAGGAACCCGAAGGCCAGGCCGCTCGCGAAGCTGTCGCCACCGCCGACGCGATCGAGGATCTCGAGGTCGGGATACTTCCGGCTCTCACGAAAGGCGCCGTCGTGCCAGAGGATCGCGCTCCAGTCGTTCCGCGTCGCCGTGATGACCCGCCTGAGCGTGGTGGCCGCGACCTTGAAGTTGGGGTAGTCCCGCACCGCGGTCTCGATCATCCGCTTGAACGCATCGGTTTCGATCGCGGAGAGGGTGTGGTCGACGCCCGCCACCTCGAAGCCGAGCGACGCCGTGAAGTCCTCCTCGTTGCCGATCATCACGTCGACGTGCCGGGCGATCGCCCGGTTCACCTCGCGCGCCTTCGCGTGCCCGCCGATGCTCTTCCAGAGGCTCGGCCGGTAGTTGAGGTCGTACGACACGACCGTGCCGTGCCGCTTCGCCGCCTGCACCGCCTCGATGGCGAGGTCCGCGGTGGTCGCGGAGAGCGCCGCGAAGATGCCGCCGGTGTGGAACCAGCGCACGCCGAGCCTGCCGAAGAGGTGGTCCCAGTCGACGTCGCCGGGCTTCATCTGGCTGGCCGCCGTGTTGCCCCGGTCGGGCACGCCGACGGCACCCCGGATGCCGAAGCCCCGCTCGGTGAAGTTGAGGCCGTTGCGCACGCTGCGGCCGATGCCGTCGTCGGGACGCCAGCGGATGAAGTCGGTGGCCACGCCCCCCTGCATGATGCAGTCCTCGATGAGGTGCCCCACTTCGTTGTCGACGAAGGCGGTGACGACGGCGGTGCGGAGGCCGAAGCACTTCCGGAGGCCGCGGGCGACGTTGTACTCGCCGCCGCCTTCCCAGGCCTGGAAGCTGCGGGCCGTGCGGATCCGCCCCTCGCCCGGGTCGAGCCGCAGCATGATCTCGCCGAGTGCGACCGCGTCGAACGCGCAGGAGTCCTTCGGCTTCAGGGGAAGTCCCATCGTGTCTCCTCGCGTGCGTGCGGGAAAGTGGGTCGAGGCAGGTCAGGCCGGTGACTCGGTGAACACAGGCAACGTGTCGGCCACGAGCGGCTCCACGCCCGCCTCGCGGGCGATCGCGTCGAGCGCCTCCACCTCCGCGCGGGAAAAGAGAAGTCCGCCCGCCCGGTCGCTTCGCGCGGCCGCCTGGGCCTCGACCTGGCCGGGCAGCAGGCACCGGTCGTTTCCGTGGCCGAGGATGTCGGCGAGGACCGCCTGCACGTTGGCCGCCTGCGAGCGGCCCCGGGCGAACGCGCCGCCGGAGATCGCCTCCGGGTGGATCACCTGGAAGAAGAACGCACAGCCCTGCTTCTCGCCCGGCACGGCGGCGCGGCTGCGGATCGTCGGCAGCGAGCCGCCGATGAGCGCCGCGACGACCTCGTTCAGGAGCGCGAGGCCATACCCCTTGTGCGCGCCGAAGGGGAGCAGCGAGACGGCGTGTGCCGGGTCGGTGGTGGGACGGCCGCCCGCGTCCACGGCGGCGTCGGGGGGCAGCGTCTTCCCCTCGCGCTTGAGCTGCTGGACGCGGCCCATGGCGATCACGCTCGTGGCCCAGTCGATGACCAGCGGATAGCCCACCGCGTCCATCGTGGGGAAGCCCCACGAGTGCGGATTCGTGCCGAGGGTGGGAAACACGCCTCCGAACGGCACGACCTCGGCGAGCGAGGCGGTGCAGTTCGTGTAGGCGACGTAGCCGCGGCGGGCCGCCTCCATGACGTAGCCGCCGCCCCAGAGGTAGTGGAAGGCGTTGTCCACCGCGACGGTACCGCTGCCGTGGACGTCGGCCAGCCCGATGCAGGTCTCGATCGCCTCCCACGCGACCGACTGGCCGAGCTTCTTGCACGCGTCCCACGTCTGGCAGGCGTCGAACCGCGACGGCAGCCGGCGGATCGTCGCCCGCGGCACGCAGCCTCCGGCCTTCGAGCCGAAGTGGCTGTCGAGGTCGAGGGCCTTGATCGCGTTGTGCGTGCGGATGCCGTGGCGCGTGGCGGCGGTCGCCAGCCGCGCGGCATCCACCGCCTCGGTCTCCGCGAATCCCCGCGCGAGATAGGCCGCCCTGACGAGCGACTCGTGCCGCGCGACCGGCACCACGTGGAACGTCTCGGCCATGTCAGCCCCTCCCCTTCCCGTCAGGTCACCTTCGTCACCGGCACCTCGGGATTCACCTGCGCCAGGGGCGCCTCCCCGCGCATCGCCCGCACGAGGTTCGTCACGGCCGCCATCGCCTGCCGCTGCACGCTCTCGTGGGTGCGCGAGCCGACGTGCGGCGTGACGAGGCAGGTGGGCAGACGGGTGAGCGGGTGGTTGGCGTGTGGCGGCTCCACGTCGAGGACGTCGGTGCCGTAGCCCCGCACCCTGCCCGAGGCGAGCGCGGCGGCCATGTCCGCGGTGTTGACGATCTCGCCCCGCGCGCAGTTGATCACGATCACGCCCGGCTTCATCCGTGCGATCGATTCGGTCCGCACGAGGTCGCGGGTTTCGGGCGTGAGGTTCGTGTGGAGCGAGACGTAGTCGGACCGGGCGAAGAGGTCGTCGAGCGATGCGGCCCGCTCGATGCCGTGGGCCGCCGCGAAGGCGTCGTCCCACGCCACGTCGTGGCCGAGCGGCTTCATGCCGAAGGCGTGCGCGCGGACGGCGACCTCCTTGCCGATGCGGCCCATGCCCACGATGCCGATCGTCTTGCCGAGCAGTTCGCGGCCGGTCTTCCGCTGCCAGCCGCCGGAACGGGTCGAGTCGGCGTGGAAGAGGAGGTGCTTCTCGAGCGACAGGAGGAGCAGGAAGGCGTGCTCCGCCACGGTCGTGTGGTTGACGCCGGGCGTGAACAGGACCGGGATGCCGCGGGCGGTGCAGCCGGCGACGTCGATCTTGTCGACCCCGATGCCGTACTTGCTCAGCACCCGCAGCCTCGGCCGCGCCCGATCGAGCACGGCCGCCGTGATCATGTCATCGCCGCAGATGAAGCCGTCGATCTCGCCGACGAGGGCGAGGGTGTCCGCCTCGGAGAGCGGACCGCGGGCCGTCACCACCTCCCAGCCGGTCGCGGCGAGCGCCGCATGATGCTCGCCCGGCGTGTCCTGAAACGACGTCGTCGTGACGAGAATGCGGTGCGGCATGGGGCTCGACAGGCGGGCCGAAGGGTGCGGGAACCCTACCGCGTTGCGGGCGAATTCGCAATCGTCCCGCGCGTCAGCGGTCGTCCCGCGCGGCCCGGCCGGTGATCACCTCGGTCACGAAGGGCTCGAGAAGGCTGGCGTGCCGGCCGTTCCATTTCCAGAGGTGGCTCTCGCGGCGATCGGCGTCACCCGCCCCGGTCACGCCGGTGCGATGCAGCCAGTAGGCCTCGTGCGGGCCGAGCGGATGGCGCGCGAACTCGGCGTGACGCTGCTCGGGCACGCGCGTCTTCAGCCAGTTCCACAGGATGACATGGGCGCCGAACGCCTCGTCGGGTGCCCGCATGCACCAGCGGCGGTACTCCAGCTCGGTCACCGGCTCGATCCGGTGGCCCAGGCCCGCGAAGGGGCCGCCGCGCGGATCGAGGAGGTCGGCCGCGGCGACGATCCCGACCGGGCTCGTCGAGAGCACGATGACGACGTCCGGGTCGGCGGTGGCGTCCGTCCGGGCACGACGCGCCGCTGCGAGGGCGTCGATGCCAGCGAGCCACGTGGTCAGTCGGGCGGCGAGGATCATGCGTTCCGCGGCGAGGGCTGCCGACGGCGCCGAGAGGTCGGGAAGCGGTCGGGCCGCGCGAGCCTCGGCGACGGTCTCGCGCAGACCGTCGAGCCAGCGGCGGGACGTCGGTCGCATGGACGCTCTCTGGTGGAACGCGTGAGGTCGGCAGCCGGCCGAGGCACGAAACGAGCCGGGCGGCGGGCCGGCCCGCGGGTGCAGGCTGGCCGCGCCGCCCGGGCGCCTATCGGATTGTGTGGCTCCTCGCGACTGCCGAGGAGTGGGACGTCGGTCGATCGTAGCAGCATGGCGGCGGCTCGCCGCCCCGGCACGGCCGGCCGCGCCGTCGGACGCTGTCTCGTCGCGACGGGAGGCAGGCCGGCCCGGCTCAGCGGCCGAACTGCTGCCGCAGCCACTCGTTCTTCCGCCGCTCCAGTTCGATCAGCTTGGCGACCGGACCCTTGCGCGCCCCGTTGACCTGGGCACGATTCGCGGGGGCATCGGCGGCCGACGCGAACGAGGAGAGCACGAGGGTCGACACGACCGCCATCACGAAGAGCATGCGCTGCATGGAAGACTCCTGCACGAGAGAGGGGAAACGGACACGACGAGCGGTTTCCGTGCGCGGGCGGGCAGCCCATGCGCGGGACCGGGAAGGGGGATCGACCGTCGCCATGGAGATCCTGCAGCTCCCGGGCGCGGCGCCGCATCGGCGGAGAAACCCATACCCGACGCCCGCACGGCGCCTCGCGCGCCGTCCGCGCGATCCGGCGTCGGTTGCGCGAAAAATCGGCGTGCGGCGCCCGCAGTCCCTTGACCACGCGGCATTCGTGTGCCGCGCGACGTCGCGCGACGGTCACCCGCCGTACGCGGTCGCCGTGTCCATGCGGGCGAGGTCGTCATCGAGCGAGCGGTGTGGCCGGATGCCGAGCCGCGCGAGGGCACCGTGGTAGGCACGCACCGCCTCCGCGGCATCCACCTCGCCGTCGGCCACCGCCCGCAGGTGGCGGACGAACTCGGGCTGATGCTCGGCCGCGTTGATCTTGCGTCCGAAGAGCGCGACACGCGCGCCGTGGGCCTTGGCGTCGGCGAGCAGGGCGAAGGCATCGTGCGTGGTGCCGGCACCGCCGCCGAGGATGCCCACCACCAGCGTGCGGTCGTACGCGGCGAGCTGCTCGGTCACGGCCGGTCCGAGGTAGGGGATCTTGAGGAAGAGCGGTCGTCCCGCTCGCGGCACGCCGGCCAGCGCACGGACGACGTGGTCGGCGAGGAACCGCGCGATGTCCCGTGGCCGCTCGCCACTCGCCCGGCCGGGGACGCGGCCGAGGGCGTTGGGGAAGAACACCTCGAGAAAATGACGAAACCCCTGCCGCTCCGCGTCGATGCGGAAATCGCGATATGCCGCGAGCATGGCCCGGTCGAGCGCGGCGTCGTCGTTGAGCGTGAGCGAGAAGAGCCCGAGGGTCGCGCCCCGGGCCGTGTCGGCGTGCACGGCGTCCACGCGGCCGCAGCGGGCCTGGGCGATCGTGGTCGTGGAAAACGGCAGGGCGGGTTCCCGCGGGTAGCCGCCCGTGCCCGCCGCGAGCCAGATGTCGGATGTGTCGTTCATCCGCACCGCGGGGGTCACGGCGGAATCGACGAAGAGCCCCTCCTCGATCGCGAGCACCTCGCTGGTGCTCGCGCTCATGAGCATGATGTCGACGAGCCCCTGCGAGACGAGCGCGCGGATGTTGTCGCGATACTCCTCGATCGATCGGAAGGGTCCGGTGGCCGGGTCACCGCCCGGCCGCAGGCCCGGCGCGGCCAGCCCGAAGGCCATGTCGGCGTCCTTGGCATCGGCGAGGATGAAGTCGCGGGACGACGCATCGGCGACGATCCGGGCGAGCTTGAGGTCGAGCGATTTGGGGCGGCGGGTGTGCATGGGCCAGATGGTACCGCGCGGCGGCCCGGTACACTGTGTCCACCCCGGCACCGCCGTCGCAGCGACGCCGGCCCTGGCACCCGACGCGTCGCCGACCATGTCCCGAGATGCCGCCCGCGACATCGACTGCACGATCTGCGGCACGTGCGTGGCGGACGTGCTCGTGCGGCCCGTTCCGCTCGGGGAAGCGGTCGGTGGCGGCCGGCTGTTCCACGTCGAGCCGATCGAGGCCACCACCGGCGGCATCGTCTGCAACACCGGCATCGCCATGCGCCGGCTCGGGGTGCGTGTGGCTGCGGCGAGCCTCGTCGGGGACGACGTGTGGGGCCGGCTGATCCGCGATCGCCTCGCCGTCGAGGCGATCGACGCGACGGCGCTCGAGACGCACCCGACGCTCGCCACGAGCACGACCGCCGCCCTGATCGACCCGTCCGGTGAACGCAGCTTCGCGCACCACGTGGGCGCGCCGGCCGCGCTCGATGCGGGCTTCCTGGCACGGCACGGCGCGCTGTGCGCGCGCAGCCGCTATCTCCTCGTCGGCTACGTCGGCCTGCTGCCCGCGCTCGAGGCCGACCTGGCCGCGGCGCTCGCCGCCGCGCGGGAGACGGGCTGCCGGATCGCGCTCGAGACGGGCGGCAGCGGCGGCTCGCTCGACCAGGTCGCCCCCGCCCTGCGTCACGTCGATTGCTACGTGCCGAGCTTCGACGAGGCGAGCCACCAGACGGGGCTCGACGACCCGCGGGCGATCATCGACCGGTATCGGGAGGCTGGGTGCGCGGGCGTCGTCGGCGTGAAGCTCGGCACGCGCGGCGTCATCCTCTCCGGGTCGGCGACGAGTCCCGCGGTCCTCGAGATTCCCTGCGTGCCGGCTCCGGGACCGGTGGCCGACACGACCGGCGCGGGCGACGCGTTTCTCGCGGGCCTGATCACCGGGCTGCTGCGGGGCATGCCGCTCGACGAGGCCGGCCGGCTCGGAGCGGCCACGGCCGCCTGCTGCGTGACGGGCGTCGGGGCCACGGCGGGGCTGAGGTCGTACGAAGAGACGCTCCGTCTCGCGCGCGGGTGACCGGGTCCCTCACGCGTCGCGCGTGAAGAGCGCGAGCTCCGTCGTCAGCCCCGGTCCGAATGCCATCGCCACGCAGGGCCCCGCGCCCCCCGCGAGCACCCGCTCGAGGATGAAGAGGATCGTGGCGCTCGACATGTTGCCATGCTCGGCGAGCACCGCCTGCGAGTCGGCGAGGGCCTGCGGGGCGAGCGCGAGTGACTCCTCGACACGGGCGAGGATTCGCGGCCCGCCCGGGTGCACCGCCCAGTCGGCAACGGCCGCCACCTCCAGGCCGACGCCGCCCAGGACATCGGCGAGCGTCTCCGGGAGCGCGGCGGCGATGACCGCGGGCACGCGTGCCGACAGGTTCATCTCGAAGCCGTGGTCGCCGATGATCCAGCCCATCTCGTCGCGCGAGTCGGGCAGGATGCGCGACCACTGGCGCACGAGCCGCCAGGGACGGCCTGCGCGATCGGCCGCGTGCCCGGCACCCACGCCGACGACCGCTCCGGCCCCGTCGGCGAAGATGCTGTTCGCGACGACGAGATCGCTCCGGCTGCCGTACTGAAAATGCAGGCTGCAGAGCTCCACGCAGACCACGAGTGCGATGGCTTCGGGATTCGCCGTCGTGAACGCGTCCGCAACCCGCAGCGCATTGAAGGCACCATGACATCCCATGAATCCCACGTGCGTGCGGGACACGTCCGCGGGAAGGCCGAGGGCATCGACGAGTTCGAGGTCGACCCCGGGCGTGACGAAACCGGTGCACGAGCAGGTGACGAGGTGGCTGATGGAGGCCGGCGCGATGCCCGCGGCATCGATCGCGGTGCGGGCGGCGTGCACCGCCAACGCGCCGGCTTCGGTCGCGTACCGCTCCATCCGAGCACCCGTCGTGGGGCCGCCGTCGTGCGACGCGTCGGCCGGTGGAAAAAAGGTCTGCAGGTAGGGCTCCTCACCGGGGTCCTCGAGGAGCACCGAGCCGCGCGTGCGGATGCGGGTCTGGCGATAGATGGCGGCGAGCGTGCGCTCGTGTCCCGGCTCCACGTTGGCGAAGCCCGCCGCCAGACGGGCGGCGTCGGGCTGGGCGATCTGGTGCGGGGGCGTCGCGGTGCCGATGCCGAGAATCACGAGGCTCATGGTGCCGGGCTCCATTCCCCGGGGTGATCGACGCGGCGCACGAGTGCGTGCGGGCGCGAGTGTCCGACGAGCAGTGGCACGATTCGCCGCGCCGCCCATGGTGCCAGTCGTGCCGCGTGCACGAGACCCGACACGACCGGCCCGACGCGCAGCCCGCGGGCGATGCGGCGGCACCGGCGATGGCGCCCCGCGAAGTACGCGGTGTGTGCGGCACGGTAGCGCGTGCCCGCGCTCGCCGTGTCGATCTGCCCACCGTCGCCGGACGCGACGAGCGCGGTGGCCAGGAGCCTCGCGCCGGCCAGCGCCCAGCCGATGCCTTCGCCGGTGAACGGCTCGACGTAGCCCGCCGCGTCGCCCACCCGGAACACGCGTCCGCAGGCTCCCGCGACGAGCGGGGATGCGTGCGTCAGGGCGGGCGTCGCGCGAAACGCCGCGGAGGCGATCGCCGCGCGATCGATCCAGTCGTCGGGTCTTGTGGGGAACGCGTCCGCGAGGATGGCGTGCACGACCTCGCCGGCGCGCGCGCCGGCGGCGAGGGCGCTCGGATCGACCGCGGCGGCGAGGTCGATCCGTCCATCCTCGAGCCGCACGATGCCGCAATACCCGACGCGACCGACGGCCATCACGAGCTCACCGTCCGGCAGAACCGCGGCCTCGGCGGGGAGCACGGCGCCGAGGCCCACGCGACTGCCCACCGCCACGATCCGGCCGCGTCCGGAGGGGCCCCCGCGAAGCCTCTCGGAGCCGACTCGGACCGCGTCCGCGAGTCCGGCGGCGATCACGACGAGCCGGCACGCCAGTCGATCCGCGGGGGCGGCCGTGGGCACCGCGGCTCCGAGCGCGTTCCGCACGCTGATCGTGATCGAAGGCGTTGCACCCACCGCGGAGGCGTCGTCGATGCCGATGACCTCGGTGTGTGGCAGCCATGCGCATCCTGCGGCGACGGCCGTGTTCACGAGGAAGGTGTCGAGCGCCTCACGAGACACGACGGCTCCACCCGGAAAAGGCAGTCGGGCGAGCCGTCTTCCCCCCGCCACGCGCATGCGTTCGAGAGGCACGCTCCCGGCGGGCAGCGCCGCGAGCGGAGAGGTGTCGTGCGCATGGCAGCCCAGGTCGTCGAGCTCGGCGAGGGCGGTCGTGGACAGACAGCATCCGCACACCTTGGCCCGGGGCATCGTGCCGCGATCCACGAGGAGCGTGCGGAATCCCGCGCGAGCCAGCCTCAGGGCGGTGGCGCTTCCGGCGGGGCCGGCGCCCACGACGACGACGTCCCAGACGCGGTCGCTCCGAGCACGGTCAGCCTGGTCCCGCGGGGAAATCTCCGCCGCCGGTCGAGTCTGCGTCGGCGTGGCGTTGGCGTGTGGCCCTCCCTGGCCCGTGATCATGACGCCCTCGCCAAAACGGCATGCCCCCGTCCGGGCCAGTCCACGAGCACCCGCTCGGGCCACGTGCGGCGGACCGTCGCCGTGCCCATTCCGGCGGCGGCGAACAGGGCTCGATATTCGGCGGGGGTCCGGGCGGCACGGACGGACCGGGGGCCATCGACGCGGGCCACCCGGGAACGCGACAAGAGGGTGGTGCCGACCA
Source organism: uncultured Planctomycetaceae bacterium (assembly GCA_903917235.1). GTDB lineage: Bacteria > Planctomycetota > Planctomycetia > Pirellulales > UBA1268 > QWPN01. The sequence goes on from CAIWZS010000295.1 coordinate 11,892, forward strand.
CCGCCAGGGCGAGACCGAGGCGGCTGCGGATCAGATCGGAGATGACGACCCCGAAGCGGCTGGCGACCGCCAGCGACTCGAGCAACCGCGTCGCGGTGGTGTCGTCGAGGTGGTGGAGAAACAGCGAACTCACCGCCACGTCGCACGGTGGGCACCCCGCCGCCGTGATGTCGGCGGCCAGGAAATGCACCGCCACGCCACGAGCGGCCGCCTGGCGCCGGGCCCGTTCCAGGGCCACTTCGCTCAGGTCGATGCCGATGACCTCGGGCGCCGCACGACCCCGCAGGGCCGCGAGACGTCCGAGACGGACGGCCAGCCCGATGGTCACGTCACCGCCACCGCAGGCGACGTCGATCACCTTCAGGGGCGAGTTCAGGCGCGAGGCTGCCTGGCGGCCTCGCGCGTCGAATCGCGAGGCGACGCGTCGTGCGATCTGCGCGCTCGTCCGCGAAACCGCGTTGATGCGGGCGAGCGCCGCGAGGGCGACGAGATGCTCCGCCTCGGGCAGGCCCGGATCGTCCATCAATTCCGGTTCGCGCGACGGGGGCAGCGACCACAGCGGCATCGAGCGCACTCCCGCGATGGACAGCCGGACGCGAACCGGACGACTGAAGTATACGGCGACGGGCCTGCGGACGGTCCACGGCTTGAGCATTCTCGATCCGATCCCGTATGCTCCGCCCGCCAAGGTGGCTCATCTTCCCTCGTCGCAGGATGCGACCCTGATTACGGCTTCGCGAAATACGCTGCTGCTGACCGGCGTCACGGGACTCCTCGGCTCCTACCTCGTCAGGGACCTGCTCCTCGATGGGCGTGGCCTGGCCGTGGTGGCGCGGAGCGACCGCAAGCGGCCGGCGGCCGAGCGGGTCGAGGCGATCGTGCGGTATTGGGAACACGTGCTGGGTCGGGTGCTGCCTCGCCCGGTGGTGCTCGAGGGGGATCTCACGCGGGCCGACTGCGGGCTGGATGCGGCCGCGCTCGAGTGGATCGGCACCCACTGCGACGAGGTGCTGCACAACGCCGCGAGCCTGACGTTTCGCGGCACCGATCCGGCGTGCGAGCCTTGGCGGACCAACGTGGAGGGCACCCGGCACGTGCTCGACGTGTGTCGGCAGGCCGGAATCCGCCATTTCCACCATGTGTCCACCGCCTACGTCTGCGGCCTCCGCGACGGGACCGTGCGGGAGGACGAACTCGAGGTCGGTCAGGACTTCGGCAACGACTACGAGCGGAGCAAGGTGGCGGCCGAGCGGCTGGTGCGGGGAGCCGATCACCTCGAGACCGTGACGGTGTTTCGCCCCTCGATCATCGTGGGCGATTCGCGGACCGGCTTCACGTCCACCTATCACGGCCTCTTCGCGGTGCTCCGGCTCGGCCACACCCTCCTGACGCGGGTCCTGATCGGGTCGACGAGCGGGCCGGCGCTCGTCGCGCTCCTGGGCGTGGGGGCCGACGACGGCAAGAATTTCGTGCCCGTTGACTGGGTGTCCGACGTGGTCTCGCATGCGGTGCAGTCTCCTGCGGCCCGGGGACGCACCTACCACCTCACCCACCCCAATCCGGTCCCGATGGACATGATCGGCCGGCTCGTGCAGCAGGCGGTCGAAACCTACTCGCGGGCGGCGCAGGCGGATGACCCCGACCTCTGCGACGAGCGTTGGTTTGCCGACACCATGCGGGAACAGCTCGACATCTATCGCAGTTACCTGCGGAACGACCCGACGTTCGACCGCACCAACACCGTGGCGATCGCGGGCCACCTGCCCTGTCCCGACCTCGACATGCCCACGCTCATGCGGATGGCACGCTTCGCGATCGAGCACGACTTCGGTCGCCGACCCGTGGCGACGGTAGAATCCCGCCCGGCCCGGGGCGTGACTGCGGTCCTGTCGTGATGGTCGTCGGTTGGGATACCGCCCGCGGGTTCTGACTCTCCCGTTCTCACTCTCTCGACCCTGGGGAATGTCCGTCATGGCGAAGTCCACGCAATCGACGTCCGGTGCACTCGCGCTGCTCGATGCCGCCGAGCGGCGCATCTTCGATGCAAGCCGGGGCAGTGCGCTCGCGGCGGCCACGAAGGCGCAGCTCGGCACGCTCGTCGGGCAGGCTCGTGCCCTCCGCGACAAGTGGCGTGACCAGTTCCGTGACCAGCGGCGGTCGAGTCAGCGTGCGGCGGCGGCACGCGGAGTCGGCGGCAACGAGCGCAGCCGTGCGAAGAGCGACCTCTTTGCGGACGTCGTGAGTCGCATCGAGGCCCGCCTCGCGGAACTCGGCACGTCGGTCGCCAAGGCGGTGACATCGGCGACAGGTGGCGGCCCGCCGAAGGCGGCCCGTGCCCGGATGCATCGCGCCACCCGCGCCTCGACCCGTGCAGCGCTCGCCGAGTTCGTGAGCCAAGCGACCGGTCCCGCATCAGCGGTGCGGAAGGCGGCCGCCGCGGTCCGCGGCGCGACGAAGCCCGGCGGATCCGAGAAGGCCGGTGCGAGCAAGACTCCCGGGAAGCCGGCTGCCGCCACGACTGGTGCGGTCGGCAAGGCAGCGGCGAAGGCCGGGGCGCCAGCGAAGGCCGGGGCGGCGAGCGAGCAGGTCCCGACCAAGCGGACAGCCGCGGGTTCCAAAAAGCGCCGCACGGGTCGGCCGGCGACCGTGGCCGCCACCAAGGCGACCAGCAAGCACAAGAGCCAGGTCATCGCGGCCCTTCCCGCCGCACAGGTGCGTGCCGCCGCCAAGCTCAAGGCGTCCCGTGTGAGACTCGCCGGCCTCGACACGCGGCTGCGGGGCCACACGACGGCCCAGGGCCGGCGCCGGCAGGGACGGCGCGACGGTCGGGGCACCTGACGCCCGCTTCCCGCAGCCCTTGCATCCGCGCCGGAGGTGCGCCGCATGTCCCTCGCCGATTCCGACCGAGGCTCCCGCGACGACGGTCGCCCGTTCGAGCCGATGCACGCCATGCAGTCGTGGTGCTTCTGGGTGGGGGGCGCCCTGGCCCTCCTTGGGACGCTGGCGATCGCCGTGCCCTGGGCGGCGTCGACGCTCGTCGATTGGGTGATCGGCTTCATGCTCCTCGCCGCCGGTGTCACCCAGCTCGGCATGGCGGCCGGCACGTACACGTGGCGAGGCTTCTGGCTCGCGCTGGTCTGCGGGGCGCTGGCGCTCGTCGCAGGCACCGCGATGATCGCGATCCCGGTCCAGGGCATTCACGTGCTCGTGACGTTCCTCGGCGTGCTCATCCTGTTCGAGGCGGCGGCCAAACTGACGGCGGCCTTCTCCCTGCCGCGCGGGTTCCCGTGGGGCTGGGTGCTCGTCGACGGACTCGTGACCGCGGTGCTCGGCGGCATCCTGCTGACGGCCTCGACGGCGCAGGCACCGGTGTTCCTCGGCGTCATCTTCGGCATCAACCTGCTCTCGAGCGGCGTCGCCCTGCTCGCGTCGGGTTTCTGGCTGCGCCGCGCCCTGCGCTGACCGCCGGGATGGCGGCCGCGCTCACGCCCAGAGGCTCGGCGGATACTCGCCTGCCGCCACGAGCCTGGCGAGGCTGGCCTGCACGAGCGGCTTGTCTTCCGCGTAGGTGGCACCAAACCACGTGGAGGTGGTGGGGAGCACCTCGCAGGTGGCCCGCCCGGAGTGAACGAGATCGCCGACGGTCGTGGGGATGTAGCACTCGCTCCTGGGCTCGGTGCCCCGCGCCGTGAGGAAGCGGCGAAACTCCTCCTCCAGTTGCGGGAAGATCGCGGGCGTGAAGCCCCAGAGGTTCATGCTCACCGGCTCGCTGCCGGAGAGCGGCACGAGCGCGCCGCCATCCCGTCCCGCGAGCCCCGCCGCCGTCCGCCCCACGTCGGTCATCTCGCGGATGTCGGTGAGGAAGCCGCCGGCGTCGGTGCGGCACACGCCGCGCGTGACGGTGCCGTGCTCCGAGAGCGTGCCCGCGAGCGTGAAGCCCACCATGCAGTAGCGGTTCGACTCGGCATCGAGGCTCGCCAGTCGTCGCCCCATGACGGCGAAGGCGTCCCGACCGTAGAAGTCATCGGCGTTGATCATCGCGAACGGCCCGGAGACGACGTCGCGGGCGCAGAGGATCGCATGGCTCGTGCCCCAGGGCTTCTCGCGGCCCGCCGGCACGGAAAACCCGTCGGGCAGCGCGTCGAGCGTCTGCCAGGCGAGCGCGGTCTCGATCCGCCCGGCGAACCGTGCGAGCACTCGTTCCCGGAAGGCGTCCTCGAAGTCCGGCCGGATGACGAAGACGGCCTTCCCAAACCCGGCCCGCAGGCTGTCGAAGACGGAGTAGTCGAGCAGCGTCTCGCCGGACGGACCCATCGGGTCGATCTGCTTGAGTCCGCCGTAGCGGCTGCCCATGCCGGCGGCGAGGACGAGGAGCGTGGGTTTCACGGAGAGGACGCCCGGAGGATGGCGGGTCAGGTTTCGGCGATTGACCCGTCGATCAGGGGTCGGTCATCGTGCAGGATGAATGGCAGGGCCGACGCGCGGGTCGGTGGAATTCCTGCACGATCGACCGGACACTGTAGCCGCGATGCGACGCGGGCTCCATGCCCCGCGAGCGGACGGACCGTGCGGATTGTGCCGTCCCGGCGGACTCCGCTCACGACGCCCGAGGCGCGCGGACGAACGAACCCCCACGTGGGTCCTCACCCCCCCACCGATCCTGCCATGGCCGACACCCCGACCGACGTCTCGACCGATTGGATCGCGCGGGCCCGCCGCCTCGTGGCCGACCTTTCCAGGCCACGGCCGGTCGTCTACTGGACCGATCTTTTCGTGTCGCTCGCCATCGGCGTGAGCGCGGCGTCGATCCACCTCCTGCAGCCGTGGCTGTCGCCAGCGCAGCTCGTCGCCTGGCTCGTGGCGGGCATCGCGCTTTTCCGCGCCGCCCTCTTCATGCACGAGATCGTGCACTTTCGCCGCGGTGAGATGCGCGGCTTCACGGCGGCGTGGAACCTGCTCTTCGGCATCCCCTTCATGATGCCGTCGTTCTGCTACGAGCATCACCTCGTGCATCACAACGCGCGGCACTATGGCACCCCACGGGATGGCGAGTACCTGCCGCTCGGGACCGCACGGCCATGGGTGACCGCCGCGTTTCTGGCGGAGATCGCGGTGCTGCCCCTGCTCGCCGTGATCCGGTTCCTCGTCATCACGCCGGTCTCGTTCCTGCATCCGCGGCTGCGTCAGTGGGCGCTCGAGCGGTGCTCGCCCCTGGTGATCAATCCGTGGCACCGTCGCGAGATTCCCGCCGACGCTCCGCGACGGCTCTGGGCGATGACCGAGCTGCTCTGCTTCGGTCAGGCCCTCGTCCTCGCCACGCTCCCCTTCGTCACGACGGTTCGCGTCGGGCAGGTCGAGGTCCCGCTCGGCTGGCCGGCCCTCGTGAAGCTCTATCTGATCGCGGTCCTCGCGCTGGGACTCAATCACGTGCGGACGCTCGTCGCCCACCGGTATTGCAGCGACGGGATGACGATGACCTTCGCGGAACAGCTCGACGACTCGATCAACGTCGAGGGCCGGACGCCGCTCGTGGTGCTCATGTTTCCGGTGGGCCTGAGGTACCATGCGCTCCACCACCTCTTCCCCTTCATCCCCTACCACGACCTCGGGATCGCCCACCGGCGGATCATGCGGGAGCTGCCCGACTGGCGGGCCTACCGCGCCGCGACCTACCCTTCCTTCGCGGCGGCACTCGCCGACTTCGTGCGCGGCATGCGTGAATCATGCCCCTGGCGGCCAGCCGGGGCCGCGGGCTGGTTCGCACGGCTCCGTGACGGCCGCGGCCCGTCGCTCCCCTCGCGCCCGTCGCGCGCCGCCTGACACCGACCCCACGCGACGCGTCATGCGCCGGGGCTGCCCGCGCCCCGTCGCCGTCACCCGCGCCGTGGTAGCGTACGAACCGGCACCGGCCGACGACGGTCGGGCCGATCGACACGTGAGGGCACCAATGACGGCGCGGGGATGGCTGGCGGTTTGCACGGGGGTGATGGCGGCGGTTTCCATCGGTGGTCGCATCCTGCGCGCCGATGACGTGCGCCGACCGAACGTCCTCTTCATCGCGATCGACGACCAGAACGACTGGATCGGTCACCTCGGCGGTCACCCGCTCGCGAAGACGCCCCACCTCGACGCGCTCGCCGCCCGGGGCACGACCTTCCTCAACGCGCACTGCAACGCGCCCTTGTGCAATCCATCGCGGGCGAGCCTCCTCCTCGGCCTGCGGCCGAGCACGACGGGTATCCACGGCCTGTCGCCGAATTTTCGGGATGTGCCGCGCTGGCGGGACCGTGTCACGCTGCCCCAGCAGTTCACCGCCTCGGGATATGCCACGGCCGCGACCGGCAAGATCTTCCATCAGGGGCCGGTGTCGGTGCCGCGACGCGGCCCGCGCCCGGGGCGGCCCGCTGCCGAGCGTGAGTCGGCCGAGGCTCCGCCCGCCGCGGTCGACTTCGAGGTGATCGGCGCGGCCGCGGGCGTGGGGGCGAGGCCCCCGGCGAAGCTCATCCCGCCCGCACCGATGGGCGATCACCCGGCGATGGACTGGGGCGTGTGGCCACCCGACGGCGACGACACCGTCAAGGGCGACTGGCAGGTGGCGAGCTGGGCGGTCGAGCGGATCCGGGAGGCACCGGCCGACCGTCCGTTCTTCATCGCCGCGGGCTTCTTCCTTCCGCACGTTCCCTGCTACGCCACCCGCAGGTGGTTCGATCTCTACCCCGACGACGACAGCGTCCTGCCGGAGGTGCTGGCGGGTGATCGCGACGACACGCCGCGATTCTCGTGGTATCTGCACTGGAGCCTGCCAGAGCCGCGGCTGCGCTGGGTGCGGGACTCCGGTCAGTGGCGGAACCTCGTGCGCAGCTACCTCGCCTGCACGAGCTTCGTCGACGCGCAGATCGGCCGCGTCCTCGCGGCGCTCGACGAGGCCGGGCACGCCGACGACACGATCGTCGTCGTGTGGGGCGATCATGGCTGGCACCTCGGCGAGAAGGGAATCACCGGCAAGAACTCGCTGTGGGACCGTGGCACGAAGGTGCCACTCATCTTCGCGGGGCCCGGCATCGCCGCCGGAGGCCGCTGCGTTCAGCCGGCCGAGCTGCTCGACATCTACCCCACGCTCTGCGCGCTCGCGGGCGTCCCGGTGCCGGACGGACTCGAGGGGCTCAGCCTCGTGCCGCAGCTGCGCGATGCGGCGACGAAGCGCGCGCGGCCGGCGATCACCACCCACAACCGGGGGAACCATGGCATTCGCAGCGAACGCTGGAGGTACATCCGCTACGCCGACTCGAGCGAGGAGCTCTACGACATGCGGGAGGATCCGCGCGAGTGGCACAACCTGGCCGGAGATCCGCGGCACGCGGACGTGCTCGCGGAGCACCGCGGGTGGCTCCCGGCCGTCGACGTGCCGGCGCTGCCGGGCAGCAAGGACCGCATCCTGACGTACGACGCCGCGACCGATACGGCGCTGTGGGAGGATCGGCTCACGATCCGGCGTGGCGACCCCGTTCCCGAGTGAGCCGATCGACCGGCCACGCGTTCGCACGCATCGCGCAGGCCTCGGGTCGATGACGGGGGAAACCGCTTTTTCGCCCGTGTTTTCAGCGGATGACCGTCTGGCCCACTTACATGCCCCTCACAGTTCGGGGAAGTTGTCTCGTTTGTTGCGATGGCGGGAGGAGCGAACTAGATTCGATGGGAGCCGGCTATGGTGCCGGCCTTCCGCAGGAGGTTCGTTCCATGATCCGGCTCAACGCTCCGGGCAGTGATGGCGTCGCTTCGCTCTCGACGGTGTGGGCGGTGATGGAGGCTGCGCGGGCGGGCGCGGCGGACGCGACGGCTGCGGCGCGAGGCTTCCTACCCGCAGCCGGCGCCCTGCTCTCCGGCGGAATCCACGCGACCGGCTTTGCCGTGGGGTATCTGACGACGTTCCCGGCCGTCATGCTTGCCCGCGTCGTGCCGGGGAACAACGCCGTCGTCTACGGTCTCGCCGATGGTGGCCGTGCCGGAATCGACCTCGCCCGCTCGACCCTCCAGGGCGCCTCCCTTTCCGGATCCTCGGCCGCGGTGCCGAAACTTGCCGCCGTCGAGGCGTGACATCGGCCCTCCGGCCGCGCACGAGGCTCCGCCCCGCTCACCAACCGTCCTCCATCCCTCCCCGCTCGTCCCCGCAGGAACGCGTGCATGACCAAGTCCGAGTTCGGGTATTTCTGCGCCGGCATGGCCGCCGGCGCCCTGGGCCACAAGTTTTATCCGCAGATGAAGGAAAAACTCGCGCCCTACCTCGCAGGCGCGATGGTCTTCGCGCAGGAGGCCTTCGGCGACGCGATGAAGGACGCGATGGATGCGGTCAGCGCGATGCAGCAGGGCGCCGAGCCCTCCGTCGCGGACATCGTCCCGGCGCGGCCTGACGCCTCGACGGCGGGACCGGGCGGCTCGGCGGCGGCGTGACCGCGATCGAGCGGTGCGGTGGCCAGATGCTCTTCTCCCTTCCCCGGTGAGTACGGACTTCATGGACGTGAGAGTGACCTTCCCGCAGCCCGGGCGGATCCACGTCGCGGGAGCGATGTTCGGCGACGGGGACGGCGAAGCCTGTCGACGCTTCGTCCGGTGCGCCTTCGCCGTCGCGGAGGTCGAACGCGTGACGTTGGCGCAGGGCGCCTCGCCGCGGGCGGTCCTCGAGTTTCGTCCCGAGCGCACCACGGCCCGGGAGATCATGCGGCGGCTGGCCGACATGCTCCGTGGCGGGGCGACGGCAGCTGGTGACCAGCCGAAGGCCCCGACGCTGCCGCCGTCGCGGCTGGCCCGGTCCGGGCGGGGCGCCGTGCGGTACCAGCGGCACGACACGATCGTGTCGGGGTGGTGCGTCGTCCGCGAACGGGTGGGGCAGGTGAAGCTGCGAAACCCCGTGATCCACCGCCGCGGCGAGGTCGCCGAGGCGATCGAGCGCGAACTGATGGGCGTGCTCGGCATCGACAAATACTCGACGAGCACGTTCTTCTCGACGGTGAGCGTCGACTACGACCCCCGGCAGATCTCGCGGGCGCAGGTGATCGAGATCCTCGACGGGGTGCTCGCCGGCACGACGATCTCCGGCAAGCTCGACCGGCTCGATCTCAACCTCGCGCTCTGCACCGTCTCGCTGCCCCTGGCGGCGGCGGCCCAGTTCGCCGTGCCCGCCCTGATGGTGCCCGCGGCGGCCCTCTTCCTCTACACGTCGATCCCGTGCTTCAAGGGGGCGCACGAGCTGCTCTTCAAGGAGCGGCGGATCGGCTGCGACGTGCTCGACGTCATCGTGGTCATCGGCTGCCTCGCGACGCTGCAGATCCTCCCGGGCGCGGTGCTCTGCTGGTGCCTCTCGCTCGGGCGCACGCTCGTGAAGCGCACCGAGGACCGCTCGAAGCGGATGCTCCTCAACGTCTTCGGGAAGCAGGCGCGGTTCGTGTGGGTGGTGCACGACGGCGTCGAGGTGCAGGTGCCGATGGGCGACCTGCGGCAGGGCGACATCATCGTGGTGAACACCGGGGACGTCGTGCCGGTCGACGGCGTGATCTCCGAGGGCTTCGCGATGATCGACCAGCACGCGCTCACCGGCGAGAGCACGCCCGCCGAGAAGGGACCGGGCGAACGGGTGTTCGCCTCGACCGTGCTCGTGGCGGGCAAGATCTTCGTGGCGGTGGAGAACAGCGGGGCGGAGACGGCGAGCGCGAAGATCGGCAAGATCCTGGCCGACACCGCCGGCTACAAGCTCGCCCGCCAGCACGCCGGCGAGCGGCTCGCCGACAAGGCGGCCACACCGATGATCGCGCTGGGTGCGCTCGGCTACGCGGCGATGGGGCCGGCCGGCGCGGTGGCGATCGTCAACTGCGATCTCGGCACCGGCATCCGCATGGCCGCGCCGCTGGCGATGCTCAGTTCGCTCGCGCTGTGTGCGAGCAAGGGCATCCTCATCAAGGACGGTCGCGCCCTCGACCTCATGAACGAGGTCGACACCGTGCTCTTCGACAAGACGGGCACGCTGACGCGGGAGCGGCCCGAGGTGGGCTGCATCCACGCCTGCGAGTCGTGGTCCGAGCCGGAGATCCTCCGCTTCGCCGCCGCCGCCGAGCAGCGATTCCACCATCCGATCGCCCTGGCGATCCTCCACGAGGCGGCCGATCGGGGCATCGAGCTGCCGGCCATCGGCGAGAGCGAGCTGAAGGTCGGCTTCGGCATCACCGTGGTCATCGACGGACGCACGATCCGCGTCGGCAGCCGACGGTTCATCGAGATGGAGGGCATCGCCGTTCCGGACGACGTCACCGCCGCCCTTGCGGAGGCCCATGGGCTCGGCAACACGATGGTGCTCGTCGCGGTGGACGACGGACTCGGCGGCGCCATCGAGCTCCAGGCGGCGGTGCGGCCCGAGGTCACCGAGATCGTCGCCGGACTGCGGGCCCGAGGCATCAAGCATCTTGCCATCATCTCGGGCGACCACGAGGCGCCCACGCGCCGGCTCGCCGAGCGACTCGGCATGGACCGCTATTTCGCGCAGGTGCTGCCCGCCGACAAGGCGGAGTACGTGGAGAGGCTGCAGGCCGAGGGGCGAAAGGTCTGCTTCGTGGGAGACGGCATCAACGACTCGATCGCGCTCAAGAAGGCCAACGTGTCGATCTCGCTGCGGGGCGCCTCGACGATTGCGACCGACACCGCCCAGATCGTCTTCCTCGACGAGGGGCTGGCCCACCTGTGTGAACTGCGCGACATCGCCCGCAACCTCCACAAGAACGTCAAGCGCAGCTGGCACATGATCGTCGTGCCGAACGTGGTCTGCGTGGCCGGCGTGTTCGCCGCGGGCTTCGGCATCTGGGCGAGCGTCCTCTTCAACAACGTGACGGCCATGGCGGCCGTCGCCAACGGCCTCTGGCCGATGCGGCGGGTCGCCGCCTCGGAGGCGGCACGGCGGAAGCGGCTCTCGGCGGCGTCGGCCGCCACGATCGTCGAGTCCGAAACCACGTCGGCGGCCGCATCCATCCCGCGTCGGGATGCCGACGAGGACGACGAGTCGGACGCCGGCCAGCTGACCTGCGTGGCCGCCGGCGCCGACGTGTCGGTCGCATGACTGCCCCCGCTCTCGGCGTGTCGATCGATCCGGCGCGCGGGGTCGTGCGCGTGCGGCCGGGTACGGGCGTCATGGCCGATGCCGCGACGCGCGGCCGGCTGCTCGGCCGCATCTTCGCCTGCCCCCACGTCCACCGTGTCGACGTGGGGCGGTCGGCGGCCGTCATCGACGTGCACGTCGACCTCGCGTCGGCACCCCTGGGCGTGGCCCTCTCCGCGGTGGGTCGCGCCCTGCGGGAAGAACGTCGGGTGGCGATTCCGCGGGACGGTGCGGAGCGCGTGCCGGTGACGATCCGTCGCATCGGCGGACTCCTGACCACGTGGCGGGTCGACGCCGAGTCCGCCGACAGGCTCCGCTTCGGTCACCGGCGGCTGCGTCGCGACAGGGTGCTCGCCCGGCGCGTCGAGCGGTTCGCGCTCGCGGTGCCGGGCGTCCTGGACGTGCGCACGACCGGCTGGCGCGGCGACCTTGTCGTGCGTTTCGACGCTCCGCGATTCGACGCCATCGACCTCCTCGCCGGCCTTCAGAGGGAGGTCGACGAGCGGGTGGCCGCGCGCGCCACCTCCCCGTGGGAGATGGCCGGCACATCGGCCACGCTCGGCGTCGCGGCGACGGCGGACTTCGCGGTGTCGGCGCTCGCGCCGGTGAGCGCGGTCCTGCTCGTGGGCACGAACCTCCGCACGCTCGGCGCGGCGGCGGCCGAACTGCGCCGCGGCCACATCGGGATGCCGACGGTCGCCTCGGCGATCGTGCTCGGCACGCTGGCGACCGGTCAGTTTCTCGCCTCCGGCATCATGGCGTGGTCGTTCGATTTCTGGCGACGACGGCACCGCCGCGACGTCGAGGCCGAGCGGCAGCTGCTCATCGAGGACGTGGTGCCGGTCACGGCGGCTGCCGCCGTGTCGGGTGGCGGGCGGCCAGGTGCGGTCCAGGGCGCGATCGCAGAGAACGACGGGCCCCGCGGCGTCACCGCGGGGGACGTGGTGCCCGTGGACGGGCGCATCGTGGCCGGCGGTGGCGTCATCGACGATCGCGCGGTCTCGGGCACGGGAGGCGCGCGGTCGGTGGGTACGGGGGACGCGGTGCCGGCGGGCGCGGTCCTGCTCGGCGGCCGCCTCACGATCCTCGCGGAGCGGCCGCTCGGTGCCAGTCGGCTCGCCGCCGTCGGGCGGATGCTCGAGGAGGCGACGACGTGGAGCCCCGGCCGCATGGCGCCGACGCGGCACGGCGAGGCCTTCGGCGAGAAGTTCGCGGTGCCGACGCTCGCGACCGCGGGACTCGGCCTCCTGGCCGGGGACGTGACGACGGCCGTCGCGGTGATGCGGCCCGACTATGCGAATGCCGAGGCGATCTCGGTTTCGTTTGAGGACCTCGACGCGGTCGCCCGTGGACTTGTCGAGGGGTGCGTGGTGCGGGCGCCACGGGGACTCGATGCGCTGGCATCGGTCGATGCGCTCGTCATCCTCGATCACCCCCGGCTGAGGCGGTGCGGACTCCGGGTGTCCCGCGTGGTGTGCAGCCCTCCGGAGGCGGCAGGACGGCCGAGTGACGCCCAGGCCGAGGCGATCCGCTGGGCGGCGAGCCTCGCGGCTCACATCGCCGACGACCGGCGCGACGCCCTCGCGGCCCTCGCGGCCGCCCGCGGCTGCGCGCTCCTGGACGTCGTGCCGGATGCCTTCGGCGACGAGCGGGGGCTCTCCATCGCCTGCCGCCGCGGAGATCGCGAGATCACCCTGCACGAGGTCGCGCCGTCCGGCGACCAGTCGGTGCGGCCGCTCGTGCTCGAGGTCGGCGGGCATCCCGTGGCGACGTTCGAATTCCAGCGGACGCCGGAACGGGTGGCGACGGCGGCCATCGACAGGCTGCGCGACGGCCGCGCGATCGAGGTGCTGCTCGCCGCCGAGGACGACGCGCTCGATCCGGCCGGACTCGCCACGGAGTTGCACTGCGACGGCGTGCTCGTGGCGAACGGGCGTCCGCTCGCGGATCAGGTCGGCGCGCTCGTGCACGCGGGGCGACGCGTGGCGTGCGCGGCGGCTGGTCCGCTTCCGGCCGGACTCGCCGAGCTCGCGGCGGTGACGATCCATCTCGGCGACGTCGCCGACGCCGGTGTCGCGGAGATCGTCGTGCTGTCGGGCGATGTCGGTCGGATTCCCGATCTCGTGCACTCCGCGGAGCAGCGCCGTCGGCGCATGAGCCGGACGCGGCGGATGACGATCCTGCCGAACGTTCTCTGCGTCGCCGGGGCGTTCACACTGGGGTTCACGAGCCTGGTCGCCGTCATCGTGAGCAACCTCGGGACGTTCGGTGCCTACCGCCAGGCGAGCCGCGCGCTCGCGGACGATCGGCGGCGTTCCTGGGTGCGGGCCCGCCCGGTCGCCCGGCGGAGACTGTCATGACCGCGATCACGGACGACCCGTCGGCGACGCATCCGGCCGCGGCGGCCGCCGAGGATGGAGCGGGCGCGGTGGCCGCGGACGGGACGGCTGCGGGCTGCGCGGACGAGGCGCTCGCCCGCCGTCTCCAGACACTGCCCCGCGAGGTGGGCGTGCTGCTCGTGACGATCGGCGTCATGGGGATCGCACTGCCGGGGCTCGTGGGCACGCCGGCCCTGCTGGCGGGTGGGCTGATGCTCTGGCCTCGCGGCTTCCGCTCGGTCGATACCTGGCTCGCCCGGCGCTGGCCGTGGCTCCATCGCCATGGCTCGGAGCAGCTCATCCGCTACCTCGACGACATGGAACGGCGCTATCCGACTGGCCGCTGACGCTTGGTTCGTGAGAATCTGACGAGCGGACGACGGAAGCTCCCTCCTGATTTGCTGTCGCTTTCCCTCGCGACTATGCTCCAAAGACCTGTTTTGCAACCTCCACTCGCGCCGCCCCGGCCCATCATCCCGCCCTCACCCGCTCCCAGGACGCATCATGCACAACGAAGCCACCACCGAGACCACGCCGACCAACGATCCCCTCGCCGCCGTCGCCGATGCCATGCAGGCCGCGGCAGAGACCGTCACGCAGGGCGCGAATGCCGCGCGTGAGGCGGCCGGATCGGTCCTGCCGTCGGTCGGCACCTTCGCCAATCGCCTGCTCTACACGACCTGCTACGGCGTGTCGTACGGCGTCGTCTTCCCGCTGGCGCTCGTCGCGCTCTCCGTGCCCCAGAACAATCCGTTCGTGCATGGGCTGATCGACGGCTCGCGGGCCGCGCGGACGAAGGTGGACGAGATCCTCGGCGCGAAGTCGTCGGACCAGGCCCCGGCGGCCTGAGTCACGGAGCGCGGCACGGCTGACGCTTCGAGCGCGTCGGTCGCTCGTCTCGCGGCAGGGACGACGGCGAGGCACGGATGGCAGGCGACGCGGTCATCGATCTCGTCCTCGAGGACCAGACGGGCAGGCGCCGCGCGACCGCGGACCTGCGGGGCCGTGTCGCCGTGCTCGTGCACGGCGATCGGGGCTGTGCCGACGAGGCGCGGCGGTTTGGCGTCTCGGTGAACGCGTTGATCAACGGCACGTCGCCGCATGGCCACAGCCCGCTCGTGATTCCCGTCGCGTCGATTCCGGGCGTGCCCGTCATCCTGCGCGGCACGGTGCGGGCCGCCGTGAAGGCGGCGGCGGGCGAGTTCGTCGTCTGGCTCGATTTCTGGGGACGCGTGCGCGATCGGTTCGATCTCGCCACCGGGATTCCGGCGGCGATCATCCTCGACGCCACGGGCCGGTTGGAGTGTCTGCGCCGCGGACCGTTCGCCCCGGAAGCAGTGGCAGACGTCGCGGCGCTCGCGAGGCTTCTGGCAGCAGGCGATCCGGCGGGTCACGATCCGGGCTGATGCCCGGAATCCGCGCGATGCCGACGAGGCTGATGGAGACGACCACCGCGACGATCCCCACGACCATCGGCCCCGCCGCCGAGAGGGAAACCGTCACGAGCACGACGCCGACCGTCAGGCCCGCCAGCGTGAGTTTCGAACGCAGGCTGATGCCGCGATGGGCGTCCCACTCCCGGACGACACGGCCCACGACGGGTGTGGTCACAAGCGCCGTATGGAGCGTGCGCGACGACCGCGCGAGAAAATAACTCGCGCCGAGCAGGAAGGGAACCGTCGGAATGCC
>CAIWZS010000296.1 GCA_903917235.1 uncultured Planctomycetaceae bacterium
CGGCACACGCAGGAGGGCATCGATCGACCCGGTCAGCAGGCCGCCGACCGGCACGTCGAAAGCCGGGCCGGCGAGCAGGTCCGCGTATTCGCGGAGGATGTCGGATTTCGGGAGCGCGTCGAGCAGGAGCGATCCGATCGCCCGCGCCTCGATGCCATCGACGAGCGACGCCAGGCCCATGTCGAAGGTGAGTTCCGCGAGCCGATCCGCGGGGGGGATCACACCGAGCGTGAGGTCGCCGAATGGGCCGCCGAGCGGCGTCTCGAGCGTCTCGGTGACGATCCTCACGAGGTCGTCGTGGCGGTCCTTGAGCCGACCGGAGGTGGCCCGCTCGACGACCACCCGCCGCACCTCGTCGGCGAGGGGCCGGCTCGTCGGATCGACGTGCTCGAAGATCTCGTGGACGACCCGGCCCACGGCCACGCCGGCGGGGAGGTCGATCACGTTCTGCCGTTCACGGGCCGGTTCCGGAGCCGTGGGGGGCGACTCGCTGTCGCCGGCTTTCAGCTCGTCGTAGCCGCCGCCCTCGGGGTCGAACGGTCGGTCACGGCCGTGACCCCGCGCAGCGGCGATCCCCGTGAACGACATCCGCCGGTAGGTGCGCTCGACCTGCGGGGGAGGGGCGAGCGTGAGCAACGCGCTGTCGGCCGAGTCCGGTCTGAGCTTTCGGTTCAACTTCGTGCGTGTGCCGGGCCGGGCCATCGGGCTCGGCAGGGTCATCGTCTCTTCGAGGATGCTCCTCGGATCCGGGTTTTGGGCATTCGGAGCCATGCGCCCGACGAGCACGGCCAGATAGTGCTGCGCCCTTGTGGCGGCCACGTAGATCAGCCGTCTTGCCTCCTCGATTTCAGCGGCCTTTCTACGGCTCGCGGCCAGCTTCGATTCCTCTCCAATCGCAAAGCTCAAGTCGAGCTTCCGCCTGCCGTCGTCGTCATAAAAAAGGGCGAGCCTGGTTGGGCCGCGGTTGTCCGGTGGCTTCCACAGATCCGCCACGATCACACAGGGAAACTCGAGTCCCTTGGCCGCGTGGATCGTGTAGATCCTGACGGCGTCGGCGTCGCTCTCCACGCGCCGGGCGACAAGTTCGTGCTTGTCGTCCATGTTCGCCAGCCGGCTGAAGATCTCGAGGGCCCGCTCCGCCGAGCAGCCCTTGCCCGGGCCGGAGGCGTCCATCAATTCGATCACGTGCAGGAAGTCGGTGACGTTCCGCTCGCCGTGCTGGCCCCCGGCGATCCGCGTCATCACCGCCTCGTCGGCCTCGATCGTGGCTCCGAGGGTGGCGATTCCCTTTTTCGCGAGGATCGCGGAGTAGGCGAGGAGGCGATCCTGAACGTCCTGGAGCTCCCGGCTCGCGTCGTCGGCGAGCGATCCCACCTCGGTGAGCGAGTGGCCGAAGAACCTGGTGGCCGCCACCCGCCGCACCCGCCCGAGGTCGCTCGGCCGCTCCATCGCCTCGAGGAGCGAGCGGATGTCGAGGGCCATGCTGCTTGTCATCACGCTCGACGTGCCCCCGGTGACCGCCGGAATCTTCGCCCGGCGGAGCGTCTGCTGAACGAGCTGGCCGACACTCCCGGAGCGGACGAGCACACAGATGTCCTTGGGCTCGATCACGCGGCCCTGGCCCGTGGGGTCGTCGCTGTCGGCGATGCGGCCGTCGTCGAGCAGTTGGATCACCTTGTCGAGCACGGGTTTGGCGAGGGCTCCCTGATTGCCGGCCTCACCGAGTTCGAGAAACTCGACACTGCCGGACATTTTTCGGATGCGTGGCGACCGGTGATGCTCCGGTGCATGAACCTCGCGGTATGCGATCCCCGCGCCGAATTCCTTGCCGGCAAAGGTGAGATTGAGGCCGTCGAGCACGGGCTGATCCGAGCGGAAGTTGACGACGAGCGTGCGGTCGGTCGTGCCGTCCTTCTTCGCCTGCCGCATGTAAGCCTTCACGTCGGCACCGCGAAACCCGTAGATCGCCTGTTTGGGGTCACCCACGCTGACGAGCCGCCGGCCGTCGCCTCCCGGAAACAGCCGATTGAAAAACGCCCACTGCAGCTGATCGGTGTCCTGGGCCTCGTCCACGATCGCGAGCGTGAAGCGGTCCTTGAGGGCCGTCAGCAGGTCGGCCCGGGCCTCGTCGCAGACGAGCGCGCAGGCGATCCGGAGCAGGTCGTTGAAGCTCGGCGTGGCGGTCATCGCCGCCTGGACGCGAGCGACACAGGCTTCGAGATACGGCCTGAACTCCTCGAGCAGCTTCCTGCTGGCCTCATCGAGCGCGGGATCGATCCAGGCCTCGAGGAAAGGGTCGGTGACCGTCTCGCTGCGGAGCGGGTGTTGCCGCAGCTCGTTGACCACCGCCTTGACCTTCTTTTCATCCCAGCGATGGGCGGGCGTGGAGTGGCTGACCACGAGGTCGTTGACCGCCTCGGCGACGAGCCGCTCGGTTTCGTCGGTGTCGCTGATCGAGCCGGCCTCGAGCCCCGCGATCCTGAGCACGCGGCTGCAGACGCCGTGGATGGTCGTGATCGTGGCGGTGTCGAATTCCACGAGGGCCCGCTCGAGCCGTCGGACGGAGTCGGCGACTCCGGCATCGCCCTGCCGCTGGAGGCGGGCAACCACACTGTCGTCGCCCGGCTCGGCCCTGCGGCGGAGGCTGTCGGCCGTCTCGGCGATCCGCTTCCGCACCCGGTCGCGAAGCTCCGCGGCTGCGTTGCGCGTGAAGGTCGTGATCAGGATCTGCCCGATCCGGAGCTGCTCGTGGAGCGCGAGCTCCAGCGTGACGATCGCCGCCACGGAGTAGGTCTTGCCCGTCCCGGCACTCGCCTCCACGACGAGACCGTGCGGGAAGTCGTCGCTGGGAAGGTCAAGGGGTGTAGACATAGCGTCCCTCGAACGTCGTCAGCTGGCGAAAGCGGTTGAAAAAATCGAGAGGCGCGGAATCCTGGGGGAAGACGTCGTCGAAATCCGGTTGGGCGCCGTGGATCACGGCTTCAGACGTGTTGGCGTATCGCTGGCCCCGAACAAAGGTCACGAATGTGTCGCGGGCTGTCTCTCGGTCGGTGGCGAGAAACGTATCGGTCTTGCCGAACATTCCATGGGGAGCGACAGAGGCGCGCCGGTAAAGGCTGCAGAGTTCGGTGAGTAACTCCGTTGCTTGAACGGCGTCAATCGTCGTAGCAAGTTTGATCGTGCGATCCTGAGCGGCGGGTTGGGGTTCGCCTTTTTTACGAGTCGCGCCAGGAAACCAGTCTTCGTGCTGGTTGAGAACAAGGACCTTCTGGACGGCATGCTTCTGGGCACGGGCCGCCAACAGGTGGAGGACAGCGAGAACTTTGGCCCTTTGAAACGGACGGCCCTGGCTATCGCTGGCATCCGGCCGTACGAGGACGATGGTCTCGACGTTGGCAGCGCTCGGATAGCAACGCTCGATCGTGCCTGTGAGTGTGACGCCGTCGAGCGACAGGGCGATGTCCTTCGACTCTCCCGTATCGAGCGGAACACCCTTCTTGTCGGCCAACTGGAGCAGTGCCGCCGAGAACTGCGTGATCTCGGCGACCGCGGCGTCTCCGAAGCCAAGGACGGGAACGTCACCGTTGGCGGTGACGGCGGCTGCCCAGGACTTTTCCAAGGCTTTGCGAGCCGTGCTGTCCCCGGCCGCGAGCAGCTGCTTGATGTAGTCGTCCAGCAGCCGCTTCTTGTCGAGCCGTTCCAATTCCAGTGGCAGCGTGGCGGGGGTCGAGAGGTCATCCTCCCGCCAGGTGTTGATGCCGAGCATCTTGCGGACGTAGGGCCAGAGCGGGTCGTGCATGAACTCGGCCAAATCCTTGAGTTCGATCACCTCGGGAATGGCCGGTGACTTCTTATCGCTGGCTGCCGGCTTCGCGGCCGGCTGCTCGGGCTCCCGGAGGAGTGCCTGTGCTGCGGCCAGCGCCGCGGCGTCGTGGCTCCAGGGCTTCGCGGTCGCGAGCACGCCATTCTCACCGCCCACGAAGTTCCTGCGGCTACAGGCATGGCGGGGGTGGACGATCTCGATCGCGCTCAGGCGTTCGCCGGCATGCTCGAAGGTCGGCACGCCGTGCCGCCCG
>CAIWZS010000297.1 GCA_903917235.1 uncultured Planctomycetaceae bacterium
CAACGTCGCCGGCGACGATGTGATCGTGGAGGCGGCTCCGGAGCCGGGACGCTACGTCCTCGGCGACGGACGACTCCGCTTTCTCGGACCGGCCGACGCGCTTTCCGAGACGCAGTCGTACGACGAGGTGGTCATCGCCGGCGAGATCCCGCTCGAGGGCACGCGGCTGCTCAAGACCTCCGACGAGTTCTGCAAGGTGTTCACCTACGAGCCGATGCTCGGCTCCGACGGCAGGACGCTCAACGCCCGGGGGCGGGCGCTCGTCGAGGCCGTGCGCGGATCGTTCCGGTTGCGTCCCGCCGCCGGAGGGTGAGCCGGCGCCATGGCCCTCGATCCGCGGGTGGCGTCGCTGCTCGGCGCCGACGAGGCCACGCGGTCGCGGTTCCTCGAGGCCGCGATCGCCAGGCGGGCCTACGACCTGCGTGATCCGGAGCCGTGCGACCTCTCGCTCGTGCCCCGCGTCGTTTCGCGGGCCGACGCCACGACGATCGCCGATGTCGCCACGCGGGTCGTCACGGCCTCGCTCGCCTGGGCGCTCGACACGCATGCTGCCGGCCGCGCGGTGCCCGGCTATCCGCTCGACTGGGTGCGGGGCGCGATCGCGACGCTTCCTGCGGAACTCGTCGGCGACGTGCGGCTCGACTTTCTGGTGTCGGGAGGCAGGCTCAGGCTCCTCGAGGCCGGCTGGGTCAACCTCAGCGCGTTCGACTATGCCCCGCAGGCCGCGCTCGCGCTGTGCGACGCCGTGCCGGGTCTCACGCAGCATTTCCACGTCGAGCGCCCCGTCTCGGCGATGCGACGGCGGCTGACCGAGCGCGGCGTGCGGCGGCTCGCGATCCTCGTCAAGGAGGAGCACACGGTGTATGCGGCGAACGACTTCGCGCTCATCGGGGAGGCGCTGGCCCCCATCGAGACGCTCATCGTCGCCGAGCCCGACTTCCACCTGCTCGCGGCGGCCGGGCGCGGGCTGCGCGTCGGGGACGTGCCCGTCGATGCCGTGTACCTCCGCTCGCTCGATGGCCCGCAGGCGTTCGTGGGCCGCCATGCGGCGGGGAACCGCGCGACCCTCGGGCTTCTGCTCGCGAGCGACGTGCTCCTGCACGATCATCCGCTCATGCTGCTCGCCGAGGACAAGGATCTCGGGTTCCTGGTGCCCCGGGATCCGGCGCTCGCCGCCGTCGTGCCGCGCTCGACACGGCCCGCCGACGTCGACCCCGCCGATGCCTCGTGCTGGGTGCTCAAACTCCGGGACCGGCACAGCGGGACGGGGGTGTTCCTCGATGAGCAGGCGATGCTCGCGCACTGGAACGACCCGGCCGCGGTGCTTCAGGAGCGGATCGTCCCCGACCCTTTTCCGCTGGCGACGGTCCACGGGCACCGTGGGGACGCCGTGGCCGACCTCGCGGTGCACGTCTCCTACCGCTACGACGTGGCCACGCGTTCCATGCGGACCGCCGAGGTGGCCGGCTACTTCAGCCGGTTCTCGCTGACGAGCGGCATCGTCAATCTCTGTGCCGGCGGCGGAATCGTGCCGGTTCTGTCGGAGAGGCCGGCGGAGGAGTCCTGAGCGAACGCGTCACCAGCCCTCGGCCGGGATCACCTGGTTGTCGGCCCGGTGCATGAGCCGCGTCCAGGCGACGTCGGAGCACCGTGTTTCGGTCGTTCAGTGCCGACGCGTTGGTCGCTCTTCGTCCTGCTCACGTATGATGCGTGAAGGCGACCGGCAAGGCATCACCCCGTGCGTGATGAAGGCGGAGTCATGACGCGCCGTGATCGACTGCTCGCCCTCGCGGTGGTCGCGATCCCGCTCGGCACGGCGATCCTGCTCCCGGCTGTGCCGTCCCTTCGACCACCGCCGCTCGTGGCCACGGCTGGATCCTCCTACCCGGCCTCCCCGATCGCGTTCGAGCGGATGCCGCTGGCGCTGCCGGGCGAGGATCGTCACCTCCCGCTGATCACGCACGTGCAGGTGGTCGATCTCGATGGGGACGGGGCTGCGGAGGTCGTCGCCTGCGATGCGCTCGGCCACCGGGTCGTCCGGTTCGACCGGGGCTCGGACGGTGGGTGGACATCCCTGACGGTCGCGGAGGACCTCCACGTGCCGGCGCATGCCACCGTGATCGACATCGACGGCGACGGCGACCGCGACATCGTCGTCGCGATCCTCGGCGACATCCTCCCGTCGGATGCCGACGTCGGCAGGGTGGAGCTGCTCGAATCCACGCCTCGCGGTTACGTGCGGCATGTTCTGCTCGAGGACGTGCGTCGCGTGGCCGACGTACAGGCCGGTGACTTCGACGGCGACGGGATCATGGATCTCGCCGTCGCCATCTTCGGCTATTCCCGGGGCGAGGTGCTCTGGATGCGCAACCGCGGTGACGGCACCTTTGCGCCCCGGCAGCTGCTGTCGGGCCCGGGCGCGATCCATGTGCCCATGCGCGACTTTGACGGCGACGGCGACCTCGACATCGCCACCGTGATGTCGCAGGACGACGAGGAGGTGTGGGGGTTCGAGAACCGTGGCGACGGCCGCTTCGAGAGGCGGCTCCTCTGGCGCACGGCGAACTTCGACCAGGGGAGCGCCGGCCTCGTGGCCGCCGACCTCGACGGCGATGGCGATGACGACCTCGTCCTGCCGGTGGGAGACAATCTCGAGGACTTCGATGCGTTCCCGCAGCCCTACCACGGGTGCCTGTGGCTCGAGAACGACGGGGACTGGTCGTTTCGCCCGCACCGGATCGCCGATCTCGGCGGCACCTACGCGGCGGCCGTCGGCGACGTGGATGGTGACGGCGATCTGGATGTCGCGCTGGCGAGCATGGACAACGACTGGCGGAACCCGGTCAACGCGGCGGTCGTGTGGCTGGAGAACCGGGGGCGGGAGCGGTCGGACGCGCCGGTGCGATTCCGCACGTGGCAGGTCGATGCCGATCCGATCCATCTGGTCACGGTCGCGGCCGGCGACGTCGATGGCGATGGCCGCACCGACCTCGTCGCCGGCGGGCTGAATCTCCGTCGACCATACCGGCGGATCGCCGGCGTGACGGCGTGGTTCCCGCGGAGCGGCGCACCATGAGCCCCGCCCTCAGGAGCATGCTGGTCATCGCGATCGTCGTCGAACTGGCCGCGGGGGGCTGGTTCCTGGCGAGCCGCGCGCTCCGCGCGCCTCCCGCCCTGCCCGCCGACATGTCCGACGATCCGCTGCTGGCCGCCGAGATCCACGAGCTGGCCGCGAAAGCCGACCGGGGTGGAGCACCGGAGTGGCGGATGCTCGGCGAGGGGCTGCTCGGGCAGGGTGCGTACGCGCACGCGGAGTCGGCCTTCGCGCGGGCGGCCGCGCTCGCGCCGCAGGACATCGACGCCCTCTTCGGGCAGGCGTTCTGCATCGATCGCACCGGCCGGATGGCGGCAAGCAACCCGCTCTACCGGCGGTGTCTCGACCTGCCTGACCGGACCGAGGACGCGGTCGGGAGGAGGCCGTTCGCCCTGTACGCGATCGGAAGGAACCTGCTGCGACTCGACGACGTGCAGGGCGCCGAGGCCGCGTTCCGCGAGAATGCGTCGTTCCTGCCGGCCCAGTTTCAGCTCGCGAAGCTGCTCGTGCGCGATGGTCGGCTGGGAGAGGCGGTCAGGATCGTCGACGACCTGCTTCGCCAGCTGCCGCTCGCCCTCGAGCTGCACCAGTTGAAGGCCCGGATTCTGGAGGCGGCCGGTGCCCCCGCCGAGGCGTTCCTCGCCCGCGCCATGGAAGAACGGTCCGCACACCTCGTGGAGTCGAACTTCAGCACCGACTACGTGCGTCCGTTCACCACCCGCCTCGGGATGCCGCGCGTCCTGCAGGAGGTCGAGAGCCGCCTGCCGCCCATGCCCGGCGACCCGCGCCGCGATCCTGCCGTGCTCGAGCGGGAGATCGCGCCTCTCGAGGCACTGGTCGCCGAGGCGCGGGTGCCGCAGCGGGCGACTCTTGCCTTCCTGCGCGGGGCCCTCGCCGCCGATGTGGACGATGTCGCGGGGATCACGGCCGCCCTGGGCATCGTCGATACCGCAGGCGACCGCGGTGCGAGTCGCCTCGAGCTCGAGGCGCTGCTCCGAGACCGGATGGGAGACGACGCGACAGCAACCGCGCTCCGCGAGCGGGCTGCGGCGATGGCTCCATCGCCACAGCTGCACCGCCGGCTCGCCGAGGAGTGCGAGCGGCGGGGCGACGAGGCGGCGGCACGTCATCACCGGGCCCGGGCGCATTTCCACCTCGGGAAGGCGGCCTATCGGCGCAACAGGCTGGAGGACGCGTTGCGGGAGTTTCGCGAGGCGGCCGTCCACGACGACCGGCACGTCGCCACGTGGTATCGCGCGGGAGAGATGGCCTATCATCTGGGTCGCAGGGCGGAGGCGGTGGAGGCGTTCCGCCGCGTCGCGGATCTCGAGCCCGATCACGAGCGGGCGTTGCGATGGCTCGATCTCCTGGCAACGGCGGCAGTCTCCGGCCCGGATGGAGGATGACCATGCAGCTCCGGCACGGGCGGACATGCGTCGGCTCGGCTGCGCTCGTCGCGCTCCTGGCGGTGATGTACCAGAGCACCGCGGTCGCCGCTCCGCCGGCCGACGCGCCCACCGTCGAGACCGACTATGCAGCGGATCTGCCGCGCCTGCCGCAGGTGTCGGCCGCCTTGGCCCGGGACACGCTCGTCGTGGCGCCGGGCTTCGCCCTCGAGTTGATGGCGGCGGAGCCGCTCGTGGCCAGCCCCGTCGCGATCGCCTGGGACGAGGATGGTGCGCTCTTCGTCGCCGAGATGCGCGGCTACAGCGAGGACCAGGGGGAGCGGATCGGCCGCATCCGTCTGCTTCACGACGAAGACGGTGACGGACGCCCCGATCGCGCGACGGTCTATGCCGAGGGGCTCGCCTGGCCGACCGCCGTCTGCTGCTGGGACGGCGGCGTCTTCGTGGGGGACGCGCCCGACATCCTGTGGCTGCGGGATGCCGACGGAGACGGCGTCGCCGACGAGCGGCGGGTCGTCTTCACGGGGTTCGGCACGACGAACGTGCAGGGCCTGATCAACTCGTTCGCGTTCGGGCTCGATGGCCGCATCTACGGCTCCGCGAGCTCCACCGGCGGAAACGTGCGGCGGGTGGGGTCCGACGGGCAGGCGGTCGGTGAGACCGTGAAGCTCGCCGGCCGTGACTTCTCGTTCGACCCCCGGATGCTCGACCTGCGCGCGGAGACGGGCGGGGCCCAGCATGGTCGCTCGTGTGACGACGCCGGCCATGCGTACGTCTGCTCGAACAGCAATCACGCCATCCGCTGCATGATCGAGGATCGCTTCCTCGGCAGGAATGCCGCGTTCACTCCACCGTCGGGGCAGGAGAGCATCGCCGTGGACGGACCGCAGGCGGAGGTCTTCCGCCTGAGCCCCGTCGAGCCGTGGCGGGTGCTGCGCACGCGACTGCGCGCGAGCGGCCTCGTGCCCGGCGTGGTGGAGGGGGGCGGGCGGCCGGCGGGTTACTTCACGAGCGCCACTGGAATCACGATCGTGCGGGGTGACCGCTGCGGCGACCTCGCCGGGATGCTCGTCGTGGGTGACGTGGGGAGCAACCTCGTCCATCGCAAACGGATCGTGCGGGACGGGGCCGGCGTGCGCGCGGAACGCGTCGACGAGAAATCCGAGCTCGTGGCCTCGCGCGACACCTGGTTTCGACCGGTGCAGTTCGCCAACGCGCCGGATGGCGGCCTCTGGATCATCGACATGCAGCGCGAAGTGATCGAGCATCCGGCGAGCCTGCCGCCGCCCATCAAGAAGCACATCGATCTGACGAGCGGTCGCGACTCGGGCCGATTGTGGCGGCTCGCGGCGGCGCCTGCCGAGCGTCGGTCCGCCCCGCGTCTGGCGTCGGCGACGAGCGACGCACTCGTCGCGTTCTTGAGCCATCCGAACGGCTGGCACCGCGACACGGCGCATCGCCTGCTGCTCACGCGGCGGGACATGGCGGCCGTGCCCGCCCTGCGGCGCGTGGTGCTGGACGAGCCCGCCACGTCCGCGCCAGACGCCCCGACCACCGACCTCGGCCGACAGCATGCCGCCTTCGTGCTCGCATCGCTCGGAGGCCTGGAAACGGGTCACGTCGTGGCCTGCCTCGCCTCGGCATCGCCGATCGTGAGGTCGACGGGCGTGCGGCTCGTCGAGTCGCTCTCCCTGGCGGGCAGGCTGACGGCGCCGCTGATCGAGCGGCTCGTGGTTCTGGCGGCGGATGAGCCGGATGTCGACGTGCGCTTCAGGCTGGCGCTCGTCGCCGGCGGACTGCCGTCGGAGCCTCGGCACGCGGTGCTGTCTGCGCTCCTGGCCCGGGACGGTGCCGACGCGTGGTGCCGGACCGCCGCCTTCACGTCGCTTTCCGGCGACGGCGCGACGGCGATCGTGCGCGAGTGGCTGGCCGCGGGCCCGGACGGCCTCGGCGTCTCCATGCGGACGGTGCTGCCGGGCCTCTTCGCCCAGATCGCCCGCCGGGGTGATCCCGCCGCATGGTCCACCGCGGTGGAAGCGATCGCCGCGCTGATGGCCGCCGCGCACGAACTCGAGGATCGGCTGGTGGCCGTCGAACTGCTCGCCGACCTCGACGCCGCGATCGCGGCCGGCGGGGGATCACTGCCTGACGTGGATCCACGGGCCCGCGCGCTCGGGGCGGAGGTTTTCGAGGCGGCGCGGCAGGTGGCACACGATCGGTCGCTCCCCCCAGCGGCCAGAGCCCGGGCGGCCCGCGGGTTGCTGCTCGCCGCGGAAGGTCTGCAGGACCTCGTCTCGCTGGCCTCTGCTGACGAGCCGCCGCCCGTCGTCATCTCCGCGATCGACACCCTCGGCCGTAGCCGTATGCCGGCTGCGATCGACGCACTGGTGGCGGGTCTCGCGACCGGATCGAGGGAGCACGCGGCACGCATGGTGGAGTCGCTCCTGCGCGACGGTTCGCGGGCGACGCGACTGCTCAATGCCGTCTCGGACCGCACGATCGATGCGGCGCTGCTCGACCGGCAGCAGGCCAACGCCCTGTGGCGGTTCCCGGATGCGGCGGTGCGGCAGCGCGCGGTGGAGGTGCTCGGTGCTCCCCCGCCCGCCGATCGCACGCCGCTCGTCGAGG
>CAIWZS010000298.1 GCA_903917235.1 uncultured Planctomycetaceae bacterium
ACAGCGGCCCTCGCGCTGCGGGCCGGCGTGGACTGGCTCGAGGCGGGTACGCCGCTCATCCTCGCCGAGGGGCTCCACGGCGTGCGGCGGCTCCGCGGAGCCTTCCCTGAGGTGCCGATCGTCGCCGATCTCAAGACGATGGACGGCGGCTACCTCGAGGCGGAGATGATGGCCAAGGCCGGGGCGACGCACGTGGTCGTGATGGCGCGGGCCCACGAGGAGACGATCCGGTGTGTCGTGAAGGCGGGGCGTGACTTCGGCTGCCGCGTCATGGGCGACAACCTCGGCTGCCCCGACATGGTGGCCGGCGCGCGGCTCATCGAGGACCTCGGCTGCGACTACGTGATCCACCACATCGGCTACGACGAGCGGCGCGGGATCGCCGCGGCCGGCCGCCGGATGCCCAGCCCGCTCGACCAGCTCCGGGAGGTGGTGGCGGCGGTGCGGGTGCCGGTGCAGGCCGTGGGCGGCCTCACGCTCGAGCAGGCGATCCGCTGCCCGGCCTACGGTGCGCCGCTGGTCGTGCTCGGCGCGCCCCTGACGGTCGATGCCGATGCCTTCCGCACGGCCGACGGCGATCTCGAGGGGTCGCTACGACTCATCTGCCGGGCGATCCATGATCAGGACAACGTGCCGACACGTGACAAAGACCAGGGAGAGGCAACCGATGCGTTTGCGTGACAAGGTGGTGATCGTGACGGGCAGCGCCACAGGCATCGGCCGGGCGATCGCCGCGCGGTGCGTGGCGGAGGGCGCCCGCGTCGTCGTCCACGGCCTCGAGGCCGACCTCGTGCCGCAGGTCGTGGCGGAGCTCTGCACCGCAGGCCCGGTGGGCCGCCCGGCGGCGGTGGGCCACGTCGAGGACCTGACCGCGGCGGCCTGCCCGGAGCGGCTCGTGCGGCTGGCCGTCGACACGTTCGGCCGACTCGACGGGGTCGTCAACAACGCGGCGCTCGTGGCCGCGGGCGACATCCACAGCACCGACACGGCGTTCTTCGAGAAAATGTTCGCCGTCAACTCGCTCGCGCCCCTGCGGCTCATCCAGGCGGCGCTGCCGCACCTGAAGTCGGCCCGCGGCAGCGTGCTCAACATCGGCAGCGTCAACGCCTACTGCGGCGAGTCGATCCTGCTGCCCTACTCGATGTCGAAGGGCGCGCTCATGACGATGACGCGAAACCTCGGCGACGTGCTCTTCCGCGAGGAGGGCGTGCGGGTCAATCAGATCAATCCCGGCTGGGTGCTCACCGAGAACGAGATCCTGCGGAAGCGGTCGCATGGCCTGGCCGACGACTGGCACCGGCACCTGCCCCGCGAGTTCTGCCCGGCCGGCAGGCTGATCGAGCCGGCGGAGATC
Organism: uncultured Planctomycetaceae bacterium; assembly: GCA_903917235.1. Classification (GTDB taxonomy): domain Bacteria; phylum Planctomycetota; class Planctomycetia; order Pirellulales; family UBA1268; genus QWPN01. Next base: position 1,355 of record CAIWZS010000298.1, read on the forward strand.
GCGGCGGCGGCCGTCTACTGGCTGGCCGACGAGTGCGGGCCGATCAGCGGGCAGGTGGTCGACCTCGAGCAGCACCCCTTCATCGGCCGCAACCCGGCCAAGACGATCGACCGCGTGCCCGGAGGCAAGCCCGCATGACTGCGACTCCACCACCCGCTCCGCGCCGGCCCCGGCTCGCCGCCTTCCCGAAGGCCTACATGCGGGCGCTGTGTCGTGACGGCTCGATGACCGTCGCGCAGTGGATCGACCTGGCGGCCACGCTCGGCGTCGAGGGCGTGGAGTGGTATGCGGGCTTTCTCGAGATGGCCGACGAGGCGGCCTGGCCGTGGTTTCGCGTCGCCGTCGAGGCTCACGGGATGACGATCCCGATGATGTGCTGCTCCCCCGATTTCACCCACCCGGACCCCGCGTTCCGCGCCGCCGAGATTGCCAAGCAGATCCATTGGATCGACATGACGGCGACGCTCGGCGGCTCCTACTGCCGTGTCCTCTCGGGACAGCGGCGGCCGGAACTGTCGATCGACGAGGGGGTGGGGCTGGCGGCCGAGTCGATCCGGGCATGCCTCCCGCATGCCGCCGCGAGGGGCGTCACGCTCATCCTCGAAAACCACTACAAGGATGACTTCTGGCAGTATCCCGAGTTCGCTCAGAAGCTCGATG
>CAIWZS010000299.1 GCA_903917235.1 uncultured Planctomycetaceae bacterium
AGCCGGCTCTTGGCCTGCCCCTTCTCGCCGAGGAAGAGCATGTCGTGCCCGGCGAGGAGGGCGATGTTGATCTCGGGAATCACCGTGTCGTCGTAGCCGACGATCCCGGGAAAGAGCTCCGCTCCGTCCCGGAGCATCCGCAGGAAGTTTTCCCGCACCTCGTCCTTGACGGACCGGCTCTTCCATCCGGAAGCCCGCAGGTCGGCGAGTGTCGCGGGCGGTTGTGTGACGTTCATGCATCCCTCACCGGCAAGTAGGCACGGTTTTCCACACTGATTGTAGACGTTCGCCTGTCAGTGAGCCGCGACCCGCTTCCCTCGTGATGCGAGGACTCTTTTTCCAACCATGTGCATCGGCTATAAGCCCGTTTACGTCGGGGGGGGTTCCGGTCCATGCGAGCCCCGATCCATGAATCAAAAGTTGACAGCCTCTGGTTCGGGAGTGGCACCCCAAATTCGCTCGACCTCAAGGGAGACGCCGTCATGTCGCCTTCATTCCAACTTCTGAAATCGCACCGGGCCGGGCGTCGCACGCGCACGTTGCGACTCGAGCAACTCGAGCGGCGTGCGTGCCCGGCGGTGGTGATCACGCCTCCTTCGGCGTCGATTCTCGAGGGCAGGTCTCGCGAAATTGCATTCCGTCTCGACCAGGCACCGACTGCGGACGTGACGATTGCGGTCGAGAGTTCGAATCCGGAGCAGTTTCGAATCGACACCTCCGCACTCACGTTCACCCCGCAGAACTGGAGCAGGCGACAGGTGGTGCGCGTCACCGGTGTCCAGGACTTCATCAAGGACGGCAGGGCCGTCGGGTCGGTCATCACCGGACGCGCGGCGAGCGACGACGAGCGGTACGCAGGCCAGGACGCCCGGGACGTCGCCATCACGATCCAGGACTCGCGAGTCGACCTGCTGCAGTTCCAAGGCACCTACACCGGGACACTGACCGGTCGCGGAGACGTGTCGGGGACAGTCCGCTTTGTCGTGACGGGCCGAAACGTGACCGCCGATATGGTCGTGACAGCACCAGCCATCGACCTCGACGAACGAGCGATCACGGGATCGGGCACGATCGACCCCAGCGGCCGACTCACCTTCGTGTCGAACGACCTCGACTCGCCGGTTCGCGTCAACGGGACCGTCGTCGTCGGCAAGACCGGCAGCCGAGTCGTGAACAAGGGGTCGTGGAAGCTCGACGGGTTTGCATCCGGGAAGTGGTCGGCGGACAGCCCCATGCCACCGTCAACAGACGATCCGTTCCTGTACACCGGCATCTTCGCGGCGACCGTGCCCGAGGACGCGGGAGCACCCGGCGTCGGCGGCGCCGTGTACCTGAAGAACGGCGACCGTACGGAGGTCTTCGCCGCCGGCCAGCGTGGCGTGAATCCCGCCACGAAGCAGAACGCGGGCCCCGTGTCGACAAACGACATCTGGCACCTGGGGTCAAACACCAAAGCCATCACATCCACGTTGCTCGGAACATTGATCCAAAATGGGATTTCACTCCCGAGCGCCGAAAACCCTTCGCAGTCGGATCCTGTAAGAAAACTGAACTGGGACACCCCGATCACCGACGTTTTTCCCGAGTGGCGCGGGAAGATGGAAACGAACGGTGTTCTTCAGCGGTTTCAAGCAACGACTTTGCGACACTTCGCCTGCCACCGCTCCGGGCTGCGCATGACGCCGGCCGAGGACGCTGAGACTCGCGTTCTTCAAGCCGGTTCAAAAAACGAGAATCCACGCGCGTTCCGACTCGAGATGGCAGAACGTCTGTTGACTCGTCATCACCACGACATCCCGGACGACCCGAACAGTTTCACAACGTCTCCCGGCGATACCTTCTTTTATGGAAGCGGGAACTACATCGTTTTGCCGGCTGTGATTGAACGCCTGACAGGGTCGGCCTTTGAAGACGTGATGCTCTACTGGCTTTCGGCGAATCTCGGCATTCAATCAGCACGGTTTGGAATGCCAGCCGACGGCGGTGAGGCCAACAAGCAACCGCAGGGCCACTTGGTTGGCAATGCTGCGCCATTCGGCTTGAGTGCCGACAATGGCCCTCTCCCGCCGATTTGGAACGGGGCCGGAGGACTCTGCATGTCCATCCAGGACCATCTGAAGTTTCTCCGTCTTCACCTGAATGGAACCGAGGGTAGCCTGACGCTCAAGCCAGAAACATTGGCTGAGTTACACAAGCCGATGATCGGACCAAATACCGATGGCCAGATGGTCCGGTATGCGTGGGGTTGGTTGGTGAGTACAGACGGGCAAGCCCTCTCCCATGACGGCACGTATTTCCGGTTCTATGCTCGCGCGACCATTCGCAAGGACAAAGGCTATGCGGTGACGACCGCCTCAAACGCCGGAAACGCCGACCCGACGCCCCCCATGCCCACACCCCCGAACGCGATCCGAGGGATGCAAGCGGTGACTCTTTTGCACGACCAACTGCGCGATAAGGCCAACCTCGCGGCGGCAGTCAGTTGATGCGTCGCTGAGACATGTCCTGCACGCCCGTCAGTAGCCTTCGGCCGCCGGGCGGCCGGCGAGGATGGCCTCGGCGTCGCCGACGCCGAGGCGGGTGCAGCCCATGTCGAGGTAGGCCACCGCCTCGTCCCACGTGCGGATGCCGCCGGAGGCCTTCACCTGGAGCCGGCCACCGACCGCATCGAGCAT
>CAIWZS010000300.1 GCA_903917235.1 uncultured Planctomycetaceae bacterium
CATCGCTGGCGGACGAACTCGGCATCGATCCCACGGAACCGGCCAAGGCCGACGGGGGCCTCGATCGGCCGGCCGCACCGGTCCCATCCCGGCCGACACCTCCCCGGGCGAAGCCGCCCAAAGTCGAGCGGCCGCGGGAGGCGAACTCGGGAGGCGGATGGGACGACCTCGCCTCGTCCCTCGGTCTCGAGCCTGATGCGCGGCCGTCCGCCCCTCCGCCACGGCCTGCCGGTGGCGACAGGCCACGCCCGCCTCGCCCTGAATCCGGCCCTGAATCCGGCAGTGACCGCCCACCTGCCCGCCGCAACGCCGACGTGGACGCAACACGCCGTGCACCACCCCCTTCGGCCGGCTCAGATCGCGAACGGCGTCGTGACGAACGCGACGCGTTCGGCCCGGGCCCACGCCCGGCCCGTGGTGACGGGGAACGGCGCCATGACCGCCCTCGTCTCGCCGACGAGGGTGGGTTTGCCGCCGGCGGAGTCGACGGCTCCCGTCGCGATGACGACGAGCGCGACCATCGTGCCCCCCGCGTCGTCGACTCGGGTGCCGGACCGGACCGCGGTGGGGACCGGAGCCTGGAATCGGCGATCGACGACCGCTCCGAGGAGTCGCGCGGAACGGACGAGGGTGACCATGGCACGGGTGAGCGTCGCGCCCGACGGCGACGCGGCCGCCGCGGTGGTCGTGGTCGCAGGCCACGTGACGGCGAGCGGGTCGAGGGGGGCATCCGCGATCGACGCGACGACGAACCCCTGCGGGACGACCTTGTGGGACCCGCGATCCGCCCCACGAGCCCCGATGAACTCTGGGAAGGCGAACGGCCGGCAGCATCCGTCGATCGTCCCGAGCCCGCCTTGGACGACGCGACGGACGCACCGCGACGACGACGGCGGGGCCGACGCGGAGGTCGCGGCCGTGGGCGGGGTGGTCGGTCCGGCTCCGAAGCACGGCCCGGAGACGCCTCATCCGACGTGGGTGCCGACGACACCGCGCGGGGCGACAGGCACCGCGATAACGACTCGGACGAGCCGTTGCCCGGCGGGTACGGCGTGCGGCCGGCAGCGAGGAACGAAGGAGACGAACGCGGGAGTCGTTCCGTGGCGGATCGTTCGACGGACCAGGGCTCCGAGGGCGAGGGAGGCGGCAGGTCCCGTCGCCGCGGGAGGCGACGGCGATCCGGCGAGGGAGGACGCGCGAACGGCGGCGAGGGATCCGCCACCTCCGAATCCTCGCGACGGTCGTCTCGCACGCGACGCGAACGCCGCCCTGCGGCCGAGCCGCGGGGTGAATCGAGGGGTGAATCCAGGGGCGATGCCGGGTTCGCGCGGCGCCGACGCAGCGACTTCGCGCCGGTCGGTTCGGGTCACGACGAGGACGACGAGGGCCTCGAATTCCTGGGCCTCGACGAGTCGGGGACGGGCGCCACCCGCCGCGACGTTCGCCCGGTCACCGACGACATCCTCGTCGAAAGCGGCCTCGCCTCGGTGCAGGACGTGCCCAGCTGGGTCGAGGCGATCGGCATCGTCATCGCCGGCAATCTCGACGCCCGCAGCCGATCGACGCGGGGCGACGACGGACGGCGTGGCGGACGCTGACGGCTGCCGGCACGGTCAGGCCGTTCGATCGCAGGCCGTTCGATCGCAGGCTGTTCGGTGCCAGCTCGTTCAAGCGCAGGTCACTTGAGCGAGATGGTCCTCGCCAGCGGCTTGAGGATCTGTTCGACCACGCACGTGTCCACCACTTCGCGAGCGAGCTGCGCGAGCCGCTCGGTGACCTCGACGAACGTGGTCTGCGGCTCGAGGCTGCCGTACTGCCGGGCCGTCACGTAGACGCTCAGCTGTTCCTCGTTGAATTCGCCGGTCCGCACCTGGAACGCGTTCGTCCGCGTCTCGGTGCTGACACGCACCTGGACGCGACAGTCCTCGTCGAGGCTCATGGTGAGCGAGGGCTCGTAGTTGATCACACGGCCGCCGGGCATCTCACCGACGCGGTCGAAGGCGGCGCCGACTCCCAGCGCCTCGGCCAGCAGGGCGTTGTGGTTGCCACGGAAGGCGAAGTCGAACCCGAAGAGCACGTCGAGGGCCTCGCAGTCGAGCGGGCTCACCGAGAGATACGCCGGCGCCAGGTCGAGCACAAGGCGGTGCTGCTCGAGGGCCGCCTCGATCGAGGGCGGATTCACCTGGCCCGAGCACAGCCGCTTCGCCTCCACGGCGGCCCAGCGGTACCGTCCCTGCTCCTTGTCCTCCTCGAGCACATAGTCCCGCTTGTCCCGGCAGTAGAACTTCCGCATCGAGGGGTAGTGACGCTGCACCCGCTCGAAGTACTGCAGGATCGTCTCGCGGTGGGACGGCAGCTCCATCTCGGTGGCCAGGTTGACGTTCACGTAGAAGTCATCGGCCAACGAGGCATAGGCTGCCATGGCGGTCTCTCCTGGACGGTCGGCGGGGAGCGGCTGCGCGATCCCCCGAGCAAAGCCCTGAAGTATAGAAAAGCCTGTTTCAGCGTGTCAAAACACCTCACGCGCGCCCGCTGCTGGCGTCGCCCGACAGCGTCTGCCATAGTATGAGGGTCGTGTGTGGTTCGGCCCCAAGCCGCCCACGACGACGACGGCCAGCCCTGTTCGCCCCAGCCTCTACGGCTCAGCCTTTCCCTCGCCCGGCTCGAGCGTCCGTGCCGGCTTCCGCCATGCCCTCCGGCCCTGCGATGCCTCCCGGCTCCGCCTCGGCAGACAGCGCGTCCATTCCCGACGATCGGCTCACGATCGAGCGACGCGGAGACGACGTGCTCGTCGTGCGCGTCCGCTCGGCGGGAGCCGAGCATGAACGCCTCCCGGACGCCGTGTTCTCGTTTCGCTGCGGCGATCCGCAGTACGCGTACTGGCTGGATCGGGTGAATCGACGCAGGAGTGACGGCCCGCGCTGACCCGCGGCGCGGCCCTGCGTCAGCCTTCCGCGTCGGGACGACCGTCAATCGTCCCCGCGCGAGCTGGCGATCAGCGAGATGAACTCGCGATTGCTCTTGAACTTCGCAAGCTGCTTCGTGAGCTGCTCCATGGCATCGACGTGATGCATGCTCGACAGGGTGCGTCGCAGCATGCTCACGGCGTGGAGCGTGTTCGCGTCGAGCAGCTTTTCCTCGCGGCGCGTGCCCGACTGCGAGATGTCGATCGCGGGCCAGACCCGCCGATCGGCCAGCTTCCGGTCGAGCACCAGCTCCATGTTGCCCGTGCCCTTGAACTCCTGAAAGATCAGCTCGTCCATCCGGCTGCCCGTGTCGATCAGCGCGGTCGCGACGATCGTCAGGGAGCCGCCCTCCTCGAAGACCCGGGCCGTGGCGAACAGCTTCTTCGGGATGTCGAGCGCCTTGATATCGACGCCGCCCGACATCGTGCGGCCGGTGTTGCCGACCCACTTGTTGAAGGCTCGCGCCATCCGGGTGATCGAGTCCATCAGGAGAAACACGTCCTTGCCCGCCTCGGCCATCCGCTTGCAGCGTTCGATGACCAGCTGCGAGAGCCGGACGTGGCTCTCCACGTCACAGTCGAGGCTGCTGGCGAGCACCTCCCCCTTCACCGACCTGCGCATGTCGGTGACCTCTTCGGGTCGCTCGTCGATGAGCAGCATGACGAGGGTCAGCTCGGGATGGTTCTGCGAGATCGCCTGCGACACCTGCTGCAGCAGCACCGTCTTGCCGGTGCGCGGGGGCGCCACGATGAGCGCCCGCTGCCCCTTCCCGAGCGGCGTGAGCAGGTCCATCACCCGGGTCGTGATCGGCTGCTGTCCCGTCTCCAGCCGCAGCCACGTCTCCGGATTGATGGGCGTGAGCTGGTCGAACGTCTTGACGTTGACGTACTCATCCGGCGGCATGCCCTCGACCGACTCGATCTCCCGCACCCGCGGCCCCTGCTGTCGCCGCGCCGGCTGCACGAGCGCCTTGATGAACACGCCCTCGCGCAGGCGATAGCGCTCGATCATCGGGGCGGGCACGAAGGGATCGGTGCGTTCGCGGTTGTAGTTCGTCTCGGCACTCCGCAGGAAGCCGTAGCCATTGGGGTGCATCTCGAGGACGCCGGCACCCGTCTCCAGGGGGATCGGCTCGCCGTTCTCCGTGACCTCCGGCTCGGGCTCCGGGGCACGCATGCCCTCGCTGTCCATCCCGACTGCACCCGCGCCTGCCGGCGCCGGACCGGGACCGCCCGGACGGCGAAACCGTCCCCGCCTGCGACCGCCGTACCCACCGCCACCGGGCGGATAGCCCTGGCCAGCTCCACCCGGGGGATAGGCTCCAGGACCGCCATAGCCTGACTGCCGCCCCCTCGATCGCCTCCGCTTCGACATGGATGCGGTTTACCCTCCGCGAGACAGTGAAAGAAATCCGAAACTCACCGGACACTCATCCCAGTGCGCCGCCCAACGACCGTCGAAGCGTGACTCACGATCTGTGGGCCTACGTCCTGCGGAATGGCACACGCCCGTGGGAAGCACCGCCCGCTTCGTGGAACGCCCGAAACCACGTGCCATCCAGCACAGGCAAGGGTCGGCTCCCTGACGGACGGACTCTCAGCCCGTTGCCGAACACCGAACGACGTACACCGACGTCGGAGGGGCCGAAACACCTGGCTTGATCGTGGCGGCGCAGCTGTCGCTGACTGCCGTGGCCGACGGCCACACGCGCCACTCTCCCCGCTTTTCCCGGCCCCGAATCTTCCTGCTTTTCCCCCGCCGGCCAAACACGTGCAGCCGGGCGGACACGATTCGCGTCACCCAGCCCGTCTCACCCGCAGCTCCCCGGTCGGTTCCATCCAGCGGGCCAAACCCGCACGATCGAACCAGGCCAGAGTCCCAGCGGCGAAACCGTGCCTCAACCGGTGTTTCGCGGCGACTTTCCCAGTATCCCCACGCTTCGGAATGCTGTCAAGCCTGTGCCGGCCGCAGGGCCGCCGTGCCGCGCTCGACGCGAGGGCACTCCGGTGCAGTCAAGTCCACCCGCTGCGGATCGCACCCGGGCGTTTTTTCCGCGGCGCGGCCATGGCCGGTACCAGGACCGGGCGACAGGACCGGGCGACAGGGTCGTGGTGACCTGGGCAAGCAGGGCATTCCCGCGTCTCCGCGCGCCGGATTTTCGATGCAATTCCTGTGACCGGACCAACCGATACACGTTGATGCCGGATCGCCACCGGACGCTCCAAAGGGCCGGTCGACTGATTCCCCGAGGCATCGCCATGCTCTGCTCCAACTCGGTTGTCGCGCACACCCTCCGCGATGTGGCTCAACACACTCGCCTCGGCCTCGTGATCGCAGCCGCGACATCCGTCGCCGTCGGAATTCTCGGACACCCGGCGGCCGCTGCCGCGTGGCATCCGGGCATCGATGCCGCAGCGGCCGCAGCCGCAGCATCGGGCCGTCCGGTATTCGCCGTCGTCAGCGCCCGCTGGGCCGGCGAGGAAGCGATCGTCCTCGAGGAGGTGCTCACATCCCCCGAGGCCGACGCGGTGATCACCGCATGCTTCGAGCCGGTGCGGGTGGACGCCGACATCGACGCCGCGTTCGTCCACCAGTGTGGCATTACACGGGTTCCCGCCGGGTGCATTCTCACGGCCGATGGGAGCGTGCGCTGCGTCTTCGACATGCCGACGACGACGGTCGACTTCGTCGCGGTCGTCGCCCGTCTTGCCCAGCAGAACGCCAGGCCGGTGGGCGATGGCTCGGCCGGCGCGAGCCTGGCCGGTCCACCGCCCGCGGCAGCGTCCGGTTCGTCGGAGAGCACCGAGGCCAAACGATCCGTGCGCGTGTTCGAGGAGGCCAGTCCGTTCGCCGGCACCGGGCTGGTCGAGAGCGTGCCGAAGCCGCAGGGCTCGATCTCAGTCGTGACGGCCAAGCTTCGGCGGCTGTCGAGTTTCGCCCGAGCCGAACCTGACGAGGGGTCGGTCATGACCGCGACCGCCGCGCCGGGCGTTGCCGACCACGGCCCGCCAGTGAACCACTCGGTGGCCTCGGCGACCGCGCTCGAGGGCATCGCATCGACGGCCGGCATCGACGAACCGACGCTTTCCTCGGCCCCGCCGGGGTGGCCGGCCGAACGCACCGGTCCGCTCGTGTCCGCACCGAGCGCACCGCCGTCGCGCGCGGCCATCGAGCCCGTCGGCACCGTCGCGCCACCATCCGCTGTTGCCTCGGGACCATGGATGTCCCCCGCGCGACAACCCTCGACATCGGTCGATCCGTGGGGTCGGCCCGTGACGACGCCGACCGTCGCCCCCACGCCGGCCGTGCCGCCGATGGCCGCGCCCGAGCAGCAGCACGCGGCCGCATCCCCCGCACCGTTCGGGCAGGCTCCGGCCCAACCACAACCGCAGGCCCAGGCTTCGGTCCAGCAACCCGGTGCGGCCCCCAGCCCGGGCACCGTGGCCGATGCCACGCCGACGGAGCCGCAGGAACCGGGTCGCGCCTCCAGCCTCCTGGCCGCGCTGCAAAAGCCGTTCTCGATCTTCAAGCGATCCACACCCGCGGCTGAGGCGACACCCACGATGCCCCCTGCCCTTCCGCAGCCGGCAGCCGGCACGCAGGCGGCCGCTCCGGTGCCGGCCGGTGCCGTCGAGGCTCCCGACGTGCACGGGTCGATGCCACTGGGCCTCGAGGGCTACTGCCCCGTGACGCTCGTCGATCACGGCACGTGGGCCGAGGGCCGGGTGCAGTGGGGAGTTCGTCACCGCGGCCGCACCTACCTCTTCGCGGGAGCGGAGCAGCAACAGACCTTCCTTGCCAACCCCGATCGCTACGCGCCGGCCCTCTCCGGCGACGATCCCGTGCTCGCGATGGAGTCGGGAGCGAGGACGCCAGGTCAGCGGCGCTACGGGGTGACCTATCAGTCGAGGATGTACCTCTTCGCGACCCCGGAAACCCGTGCGACCTTCGCCGCCGATCCCACCCGCTACTCCGCCTCGGTGCTCGTGGCCGAGCGCGGCCGACAGATGGCCGACGGCACCCGTCGCTACTGAGCCCCGCGCCTCGCTGGCGCGGCCCAGCCCTTGCAGCGCGAGACGGCGTCCGCCCACGCGGCGCGGAGCCGGTCTCGGGCACCGGCCTGCATGGACGGTTCGAAGGTGCGCTCGATGCGGCGTGCCGCGGCCGCGTCCGCCGATCCGCCGCACGCGCCCGTCGAGAGACCGGCGAGCAGCGCCGCACCGAGGGCCGTCGTCTCCAGCACGACGGGCCGATCGACGGGCACGCCGAGCACGTCCGCCTGGATCTGCATGAGCAGGTCGTTGGCACTCGCCCCGCCGTCGACGCGCAGCCGCGTGAGCCTGAGCCGCGCATCGCGCTCCATGCACTCGGTCACGTCCGCGACCGACAGCGCGATCGCCTCGAGTGCCGCGCGGGCGATGTGACCGCGCCCGCTCGCCCGCGAGAGGCCGATGATCATGCCCCGCGCATGGGGATCCCAATGCGGCGCGCCGAGGCCCGTCAGCGCCGGCACGACGACGACGCCCCCGCTGTCGGGGACGCTCGCGGCCAGCGGTTCGACGTCCCGCGCCTCGGCGATGATGCCCAGCCCGTCGCGCAGCCAGCCCACGAGCGCACCGGCCACGAAGACCGAGCCCTCGAGGCAGTAGTGGCGGGCGGGAGGGATTCCCGGCGCGGCCACGGCGCAGGCCGGCGTGGTGAGCAGTCCGTGCCCGGAGGCCACCGCCCGCTCACCCGTCGAGCAGAGCAGGAACGCGCCGGTCCCGTACGTGTTCTTCGCGTCGCCGGCCCGCTCCACCCCCTGGCCGAATGCCGCCGCCTCCTGATCACCGGCGCATCCCCCGATCGGCAGCGCGGCCCCGAGGAGGTCGGGACGTGTCTCGCCGAACGGACCACTCGAGGGGCGCACGTCCGGCAGCATCTCGCGAGGCACGTCGAAGATGCGACAGAGCTCCGGACACCAGGCCTGGGTGTGGATGTCGAAGAGGAGCGTGCGACTGGCGTTGGTGACATCCGTGGCATGGACCCGCCCACCCGTCAGACGCCACACGAGAAAACTGTCGACGGTACCGAAGAGGACCTCGCCGGCACCGCACCGCGCCCGCAGGCCGGGGATCGTGTCCAGCAGGTGCACGATCTTCGTGGCGGAGAAGTACGGGTCGAGGAGGAGGCCGGTGCGCCGGCGCACCTCGTCCTCGACACCCGCGGCCCGGAGCCGCTCGCAGATCGGCGCGGAGACACGGCTTTGCCAGACGATCGCCGGCGCGACCGGTCGGCCGGTGTCCCGGTCCCAGAGGATCGTGGTCTCCCGCTGGTTGGCGATGCCGACGGCCGCGACGTCCCGAGCGGCGACGCCAGCCCGCTCGAGGGCGATGCGCGCGCTGCGCATCTGTGAGTTCCAGATGTCCTCGGGGTCGTGCTCGACGATCCCGAGGTCGTCGCCACCCGCACCATCCGCCCGGCGCACGTGCTGGGGAAACGGCTCCTGGCCGACCGCGACGGGCCTGCCGAGACGATCGAACAGGATTGCCCGGCTCGAGGTCGTGCCCTGGTCGAGCGCGAGCACGAGGGGCGGAGCCGCGGTTTCACCGGACATCGTTCGCATGGGTGCCTCCACCGACGCCACGCACTGGTTCCTGCCGACGACGAAGGTCGCGGCAGGACGGTATCCTCGCATGAAGCGGCGCGAGGCCAAGCCGATCGCACGGCCCGCCCGGGCGACGCACCGCCGCACGAGCCGGGGCATGTCGGGAGACGCGATGGCCGCCGCGCACGAATCCGCATCGAAACCGCCGTCTGCGATGCCGCCGGTGGCCGGTCGGTGCCGGTTCGCACTGCGACGGTCGCGTGTCGCCCCCGCGCTCTGCCTGATGACGCTCGCGACGGCCGTCCTCTCCATCACACGCGCCGCGGCCCAGGATGCGGGCCCGAGCACGAACGAGGTCGCGCGAAAGGCCCGTCCCGCCCCCGAGGCCGACGCCGTGTCGTCGCTCGATCGGCCGGTGCACGCCCGCTGGACGGGCCTCCCGCTCGCAGACTGGGCGCAGCGCGCGTCGCAGCTCGCCGGTCGCCCCGTGGTGCTCGACCGACGCATCGACCCCGAACGACTGGTCACGCTCGAATGTGACGGCGACGCGCTCGAGACGGTGCTCGCGAGGGTCGCCCGCGACGCCGACGCCGCCGTCGAGGTGCTTGCCTCGTCGATCTGGATCGTGCCGTCGGCGGCACTCGGCCGCGCGGCGGCCGCCGAGCGTGCACGCACCCGCGAGGTGGCGGCGGCGGGCGCGGACCTGCGTCGCAAGGTTCTGACGCGCGAACCGTGGCACTGGATGGCAGGGGCCACGCCTCGTGCCCTCATCGACGACGCCGCACAGGCCGCCGGCATCGAGATCGCCGACCGTGACCGCGTCCCACACGACCACCTGCGGGCGGCATCCCTGCCGGACCTGACGCTCGGCGAGCGACTCGATCTCATCCTTGCCCATTACGATCTGCGCGTCGCGTGGGGCACACAACCGCGGATCGTCGCGGTCGAGGCCGAGGACGCGGTCGCGACGGGTTCGCGTGCCCGTGGCTCGACGTCCCCCCGGCGGCCGCGCGGTGCGGGCGTCGACGTGTTCACCCTGAGACTCGAGGCGCCCCTCGACGAGGCCCTCGCGGCCATCGCCACGCGGCTCGGACTCGTCCTCGATCTCGATCGCGACTCGCTCGCGGCCCGCGGCATGCAGCCCGGTGAGATCGTGCGGGCGCAGGTGACCGATGCGTCACGCGAGGCCCTGCTCGACGCCGTCGTCGGCCCACTGGGATTGCGCTGGACGATCACCGAGAAGCGGCTGCGGGTCTTCGCGCCGTGACGGTACGACGGACGCGGCAGTCGATCGGGAGCGTCGTCAGGCTGTCAGCAGGCCGCCGAGGCGTTCCTCGATGCCCGCGCGGATGCGACCGGCGAAGAGTGCGGCCATGCCCGGCACGCCGACCCGCACGACCACCTCGGTCGGGAGAACCTGCATCTCCCCGTCGATCCGCATGCCCATGACCGTGAGGCCGATCATGAGGCGATCCTCCCCCTCCCACGTCGCATCGATCGGCCCCACCTGCTCGCCGTACTCGGCGCGGGCCTTCTCCAACGCGCGATCGAGCCGCCGATGCACCTCCTCGACGGAAAGCCCGTGGGGAATACGCACTTCCAACTGCTTCACGACGCCGGCTCCGAGGGGACGATCACGGGGTTGGGACACGCTGCAAACCCACCCGCCGACGTACGGTAGCACAAACGGGCCGCCACGACCCTCGCCCGGCTCACGCATCCCATGCGACCGTCGTCGCAGACCGCCCCGCGCACCGCGAGCACGTCCGCACCGAGGGCGGCGGCATGCGGCAGCGTGTCGAGGGAAAGTCGCCCGGCGACCGCCGTCGCCCATCCGCGCGCCCGGGCCTGCGTGAGCCACTCCCGGATCGTGGCCGGCGAGACGAGTTCGAGCAGCGCGGGCCCCCGTTTATCGAACGTGTCGATGAGGAGGGCCGCACACGCGGCCACATCGGCCGCGCCGGCGATGATCGCCTCGGGGCACGGTGAGCCCGCGGCCGACCAGTCGGCGTAGGCCACGGCGATGGGCGGCGTCGCCGGGGGCAGAGCGGCCGCGAAGAGGGCGAAGTGCCGCCGCCATGCGGCTGCCGTGAGCCCTGCCGGGCCCGCCTTCGCGCCGGTCGGCGGCCGCATGGCGACCCCCGAATCGGCGGCGCAGCGAACCGCGAGCGCGGCGGCACGTGTCGGTCCCGCGACCAGTTCGCCGCAGGCGACGGTCCACGGCACGCGGTCCGCGGCGACGCCGCCGATCGCCGCGGCGACGCCGGCATCGGCTTGGCCGAGCGGGCCCCGCGCGGGCTCCTTGACGTCGATGATCGCGGCGCCGCCCGCGAGCGCCTCC
>CAIWZS010000301.1 GCA_903917235.1 uncultured Planctomycetaceae bacterium
CCGCCGCCTCGGCCGCGGCCCGGATGCGCTCGGCCTCGGCGGTGGCCGCGGCCTCGATGGCGGCCGCGGAGCGGTGCGCGCTCTCGAGGACGCTCGCCACCTCGTCGCCGACCCGGGAGAACTGGCTGCTGGTCGACGTGTCGCGCTGCACCCGCGCGACGTCGGCGAGGAAGCGCCGCACCTCGTCGGGCGAGTAGCCCTTGCGGACGGTGGAGAACTGGCGCGTCTCGATGTCGTCGGGGGTCAGGGCCATCTCGGATCCATTTCACGTTCCGTGCTGTCCTGCCAGTATTTCACACGGTGTGTGGCGGACTGCTGCGCCGGCCGGAGCCGACCGGGGCCGCCGGCGTGTGCCCTCCTACACTTGGCCTCCCGACACCTCCCGAGGAAGGCACGCTGTTGCTCCTGACCGAGATCGATCACGTCGCCATCGCCGTTCACGACCTGGAGGCCGCCATCGCGTACTACCGGTCGGCGTTCGGGGCCGAGGTGCACCATCGCGAGATCGTCGAGCGCGACGGTGTCGAGGAGGCGCTCCTCAAGGTGGCCGACTCGTACATCCAGCTCACCCGGCCCACCCGGCCCGACTCGCCCATCGCCAAGTACCTCGAAAAGCGCGGTGAAGGGCTCCATCACATCGGCTACCGGGTCGACGACTGCGCGGCCGCGCTGGCGTCGGTGCTCGCCGCAGGCGGCAAGGCCATCGACGAGGCGCCCCGCCCCGGCTCGCGGGGTACCACGGTTGCGTTCGTGCACCCCAAGGGCAGCTTCGGCACGCTCATCGAGCTCGTTCAGGAGTGATCACGCCCCCCAACGGGGCGCCCGCTTCTCGACGAAGGCCCGCATGCCCTCCTGGGCGTCGGGCAACAGCGCGTTGGCGGTCATGATCTCGGTCATCACCTCGTAGGCCGCCGGCTCCGAGAGCCCGGCCTGGTGGTAGAAGGCCGACTTGCCGAGCGCGACCACCGAGGGGCTCGCCGCGAGGATTGCGTCGACCAGCTCGTCGACGGTTGCGTCGAGCCGGTCGCGTGGGACCACGCGGTTCACGAGCCCCCATGCGAGCGCGGTCGGTGCGTCGATGGATGCCCCGGTGAGCAGCATCTCCATGCTGCGCTTTTGGCCGATGGCGCGGGAGATGGGCACGAGCGGGGTCGAGCAGAACAGGCCGATCTTCACGCCGGGTGTGGCGAAGGTGCTGGTGTCGGTGGCGACCGCGAGGTCGCAGCCGGCCACGAGCTGGCACCCGGCCGCAGTGGCGACACCGTCGACCACGGCGATGACCGGTTGGGCGAGCGAGCGCAGCAGGAGCATCAGCTCGCTGCAGGCGCCGAACAGCTCGCGGTAGGTGTCCTCGTCGCGGTCGAGCATCTCGCGGACGTCGTGGCCGGCGCTGAAGGCCGGTCCGTCGGCCGACAGCACGATGACCGAGACGTCGTGGTCGGCGCCGAGGGCCGCCAGTTCGGCGGTGAGCAGGCCGATGGTCTCGCGGCCGAGCGGGTTGCGGCGGGAGGGATTGGCGAGACGGACACGGGCGATGCGGTCGTCGCGCTCGACGACGACGGTGGGGTCATGCATCTGGCGGAGCGTACGCCCCCGGAGCCGTGGGCCGATCGCGTCATCGTGATGGGCCGTCCGGCCCGCGGTGCTCACGGTCCTGGCCTCGTGTCCCGAAGCTCCACCCGTGGACCAGCACCTCACCCCCAAGCGTCCGTGTCGCGATCTGCTCGACTGGTTTGCCACGCAGGTGGACCGGCTCGACGAGCACGCGCGGCAGGTGGATGCGCACGCCGACCACCTGAGCGCGGCCGAGCTCGCCGCGCAGCATCGTGCGCTCACCGAGGCCTACGGCTGGCTGGCCGATCAGGCCGCACAGGCGTTGGTCCAACGCGGCCTGCCCGCCGCCGC
>CAIWZS010000302.1 GCA_903917235.1 uncultured Planctomycetaceae bacterium
CAGCAGGCGGCACGCGGCCGCGGCGCGGCGGCTGGCGATCCGTCCGAGTCCGCCAGCGCCCTCGGCTCTGGTGGCGGGCCCGGCGGCCCCGGGATCGGCTCGGGTGCAGCCGGCGGAGTCACGGGTGCCGCTCCCGGCGGCTCGTCGCTCGCGGGTGGCGCGGCCGGCGCGGGAGATGGCGGCGGGCTCGGTGGTAACGCCGGCGATCGCTACGCAGGTCCCTCGCGGTTCTACAGCGGCCAGCCCGGAGGGGCGGCCGGATCCGGGACCGGCGGCGGGCCGGGCTCCGGTGCGGAGGGCGAGGCTGGCACGGCGACGTTCGGCTCATCGGCCGGCGCGGATGCGGGAACGGGTCCTGGATCGGGTGATTCAGCCAGCGGTGCGTCAAACTCGACGGCGGGCGGCTCGAGCACCGCATCGGGTGGCACGTCGGGAAGCACCCAGGCCGCCGCCGGCGGCAGTGGCGGGACGGGCGGCACGCCCGGCTCCGCGGGGAGCGCGGGCAACGCCACGGGCGGCGGCGGCAGCGGCCCGTCGATGCCGGGGCTGGCCGGGGCGGGCTCGCAGGCATCGCAGGACGGCGGTGCGTCCGGTGCGTCGGCGTCGATCTCGCTCGCGGGCCGTCGCGGCTCGAACTGGGCGAGCCTTGCCACGCAGGATCGTCCGGTGCCGCTCACACGCCCGATCAAGCTCGAGTGTGCCGCCAACGAGTTTCGCCTGCTCGGCGACGACGGCCGCGTCGAGGAACGCGTCCCGATCGGCACGCGCACGGTCGATGCCGTCGATCCGCTCGTGCAGGCGGTGCACGCGAAGGTCGGCCGCTGGGGCATCGCGGGCGATCGGATGTACTGGCGGCCGCAGCTCGTGCTCACCGCCACACCCGACGGCGTCGAGCGTCGCGACGAGCTCGAACGGCTCCTCGCCGACAGCGGGCTCGACACCCGCCGCAGTGAGATGGCCGAGCCGGTGCGGCCGCTGCCCCCCGTCCGCAAGTCGCGCGGCCTCTTCTCCGCGCGGTCACCCTGACCCGCGGCGTCCACGCACGTCCTCCCCCGACAGCACCCCACCATGCCACGCCCCGTCCGCGAGCCCAACGACGACACGGGATCCGACTCGTTCCTGGACGTCGTCACGAACATCGTCGGCATCCTCATCATCCTCGTGATGGTGATCGGTGCCCGCGTGCGACAGGTGAAGCTCGGAGACGTCGCACCGGCGCCCGACGTCACGGCCCTCGAGGAGGAGGTGCGGTCGATCGCCCGCACCGTCGCCTCCACCGAGGGGGAGATCGAGAGCCTCCAGGAGCAGACCCGCACGGTCGCGACGGCGGTGTCGCTCGCCGCCGACGAGCGGGTGGGCCTCGCGACCGCCGTGTCGGCCGGCAAGGCGGAGATCGAGGCCAGGCGTCGCGCGGGGGACGCGGCCCGCGTGGCGGCCGCCGAGGCGGACGCGCGGCGACGCGCGCTCGAGGAGGAACTCGGGCGGGTGACCTCGGAGACCCAGAAGCTCGCCCATGCGCCGGCGACGACGCAGGAAGTGCTCGCCTACCCGACGCCGATCGCCCGCACGGTCAACGGCGACGAGATCCACTTCCGCATCTCCGACGGCCATGTGGCCTACATCCCGCTCGACGAGCTCTTCGCGCTTGCGCGGGAGCAGACGCAGCGTCGCGGCGCATCGATCGCGACGACCGCGGCGCGGGTGGAGACGGTCGGTCCGGCGCAGGGGTTCCGGCTCGACTATGTCATCGAGGCGAAGATCGATCAGGCACGCGGTCAGGTGCTCATCCGGTCGCGGGAGTGGGTGGTGCGTCCCGATAGCGAGCCGGTCGGCGAGCCGGTGGAGGAGGCGCTCGAGGCGCGGTCCCGCTTTCGCGCGGTGCTCGCGAACGTGAAGCCGGAGACGACGGTCACGTTCTGGTGCTACCCCGACAGCTTCGCGGCCTACCGGCGGCTGCGCGAGGAGATGCATCGCCTCGCGATCCCCACCGCCGCGCGCCCGCTGCCGGAGGGCGCGCCGATCGGCGGATCGGCCGAGGGCAGCAAGTCGGTCGTGCAGTAGCCAGCGCGGGATGACGGAGGTTGGCCGTCACCCTCGTGCCGCGTCCCATGCGGCGACCGGCGTGGTGGGTTTGCCGGGATGTGCCTTGCAGGGGACACTCTCGACGACGGAGGCATTCGCCGCCGGCACATCGGGGATCCCACGCATGGACACACGGACCGACTCGCGGCCTTCGACCGGCTACCTCACCGACGTCGCCTACATTCCAGGCTTCTATCCGAACCTCGCGCCGGTCGCGCTCCGGTTCGTCGCGGCGCTCAACCGCGTCGCCCCGCCGCCGGGTGACCGCTTCCGCTACCTCGAGCTCGGCTGCGGGCTCGGGCGATCGCTGACGACGCTCGCCGCGGCACGGCCGCACGCGGAGTTCGTCGGCGTGGACATCAACCCCGAGCACACGGCGATCGCCTCGCGGGAGATCGAGGCCGCAGGGCTGGGGAACGCGCGGGTGATCACGGCGGGGTTCGGCGACCTGCCCGCCGACCTGGGCACGTTCGAGTACGTCGCGCTCCACGGCGTCTTCAGCTGGGTCGCTCCGGAGGTGCGCGAGCAGATCCTCGACGTGGCCCGCCGCCACCTCGCGCCGGGCGGCCTGCTCGTCGTGAGCTACAACTCGATGCCCGGCTGGGCCCACCTCCAGCCGATCCGCGGGATCCTCCGGCAGTACGCCGCCCTGCGCACCGGCGACAGCCTCCAGCGGATCCGCGACGCCCTCGCCTACCTCGTCTTCATCCGCGACCGGCAGGCGAAGTACTTCGTCGACAACCCCAACGCGTCGGCCTACGTCGACGCGCTCCTCAAGCAGGACGTCCGCTACCTCGCCCACGAATACCTCAACGAGCACTGGACGAGCTTCTATTTCGCCGAGGTCGCCGGCATGTTCGCCGGTGCGGGCCTCACGTTCGCGGGCAGCCTGCCGGTGCACACGAACTTCTGGGATCTGTGCGTGCGGCCGGAGTTCCAGGAGCTCTTCCGCACGACGACCGACCGGCTCGTCACCGAGGCCCACAAGGACTTCTGCGCGAACACGGCGTTTCGCTGGGACCTCTACGCCAAGGCGCCGCGGCTCCTCGCCGGACTCGACGAGCGGCTCGCCGTCGCCGACGACATCCACGTCCGCCTCACGCGTCCCGGCCTCGCGCTCCCCTACCAGGCCAACCTCGGCGTCGTCACGAGCACGCTCCAGGGTCCAGTCTACGAGGCGCTCGTCGCGAGGCTCTCGGCCGGCAGCCTGCCGCTCTCGGCGATCCTCGCCGACCCCCGCCCCGCCGGGGCGTCGCGCGACGACATCGCGCGGGCGATCGACGCCGGCGTGGCGACCGGCCTCTTTGATCTTTCGGCGAACGCCGTGCCGGCGGTGAGCCCGGCGGTGCCGGACCGTGTCACGCTCCCCTCCCGGTTCAACCGTGCCGTGCTCGCCTCGGACGCCCTCGGCGGCAGGCCGGTGGCGCTCTCGAGCGAGGTGACCGGCACGGGCCACTCGATCGGTGATCTCGACGCGGCGATTCTCCTCGAACTCGTCGAGGGGGGCCCGGACGGCCTCGCCGAACGGGTCGATGGCCGGCTCGCATCGAGCGGTCGGTCGCTCCTGCGGGAGGGCAAGCCGATCGGCGATGCCGCGGAACGCCTGCGACTCGTGGGCGAGTCGTGCGCGACGTTTCGCAGCGCCTCGCTCCCACAGCTCGTTCAGCTCGGCATCGCCGCGGGTGCGTGAAGTACGGGCTGCGCGTCGTCACGGCCGCATTCGCACGCCTGGAGGCGTGCGCCACGCGAGGCAGTGAGGCGACGATGAGCAAGGGCATGCGGGTGCGTGAAGTACGGGCTGCGCGTCGTCACGGCCGCATTCGCACGCCTGGAGGCGTGCGCCACATGCGAATG
>CAIWZS010000303.1 GCA_903917235.1 uncultured Planctomycetaceae bacterium
CAACCCCGTCCCACCCCCGACGATGTTGCTGACCAGCGCAGGCAGGATGCCCAAGCGGAGGCGCTCCCGCCGGCGCAGGCAGCATCGAGTGAGCGCAGGGCACGACCAATCCGCCCACGGCGGATCGGTGCCCGCCCGCAGCGAACGTCCGGCGAGAGGGAGCCGGCAACCCCGACGCACCCGCGACGGCGTCGAGACCAGGCATCTGCCGACCGTGTGACCCGATGCCTTTGCGAAGACCACCGTAGCAGTGATGAAAGACATCTTCCTCCGGAGCTCCCCGTCGATGACGACTGGTTCACGCTTTCTCCACCACTTCACCGAGCTTCCGCTCGTCGCGATCCTCCGCGGCGTCACGCCCGACGAGGTCGCTCCGCTCGGCGAGTGCCTTCATGCCGCCGGCTTTCGTGTGATCGAGATTCCGCTCAACTCTCCGCAGGCATGCGAGAGCATTCGACGGCTCGCGGCCATGTTCGGCGATCGCGCGAGCATCGGGGCGGGCACCGTGCTCGAGACGACGGAGGTCGCCGACGTGGCCGGGGCGGGCGGGTCGTTCATCGTCTCGCCGAACATGAACGCCGACGTCATCCGGGCGACGAAGGCGGCGGGGCTGATGTCATGCCCCGGCGTCGCCACGCCCTCAGAGGGCTTCGCGGCGCTCGCTGCCGGCGCCGACATGCTGAAACTGTTTCCCTCGGAGCAGATCGGACCGGCGGTCGTGAAGGCATGGCGAGCGGTGTTTCCCAAGGAGATCGCCCTCATGCCGACTGGCGGCATCTCGACCGAGAACATGGCGGCCTATGCCGCTGCCGGGGTGGCGGGGTTCGGCCTCGGCTCGGCGCTCTACCGTCCGGGCAGGTCGCCGACAGACGTGCGTGCCGCCGCAGACGCCTTCATCGCCGCCTGGCGTGCCTGCCGCTGACGCGGGCCGATGCGGGGTGGTTGTGAGCCCGGGCTCCCGGTGGGACACTGGTGGCCAGGGGGTGCAGCGCTCGACACCCCGATCGCGCCGAGGAGTCGCCCGTGAGCACCACCGCCGATGCCCCGTCCACCGCCGTCGCCGGGGCGGCCGAGGCGGTCGCCTCCGCGCACCGGCGGATGGTCCAGTCGCTCGGCCGCGTGATCGTCGGCCAGGAGGAGGTGCTCGACCTGCTCCTCATGGCGATCTTCTGCAAGGGGCACTGCATCCTCGAGGGCGTGCCCGGCCTCGCGAAGACGCTCATGATCTCGAGCCTCGCGAGGCTGCTCTCCATCTCCTTCAACCGCATCCAGTTCACGCCCGACCTCATGCCGTCGGACATCACTGGCACCGAGATCCTGCAGGAGGATCGGGCGAGCGGCCAGCGCGAGCTCCGCTTCGTGAAGGGGCCCGTCTTCGCACATCTCGTGCTCGCCGACGAGATCAACCGCACGCCGCCCAAGACACAGGCGGCCCTCCTCCAGGCGATGCAGGAGCAGCAGGTGACTGTGGCAGGCCGTTCGTACGACCTGCCGCGTCCGTTCTTCGTGCTTGGCACGCAGAATCCGATCGAGAGCGAGGGCACGTATCC
>CAIWZS010000304.1 GCA_903917235.1 uncultured Planctomycetaceae bacterium
CCCCGTCGCCGGACGTTCGCGGCGGGCATCGTGCCCGCCGCTCACTGCGTGTCCGCTTCGCTCCGGCATCCTGCCTGCGCTCGCTTCCACAGCCCGGCTCTCGGGGCATGGGCAGCCCCTCCCAGGGCCACCTGGAGAGGGGCGGGGAGAACGGCGTCATTCCTCGCGGGCGAGTCGCCGTCGAAGCAGTAAACGCTCGACGTCGCGCTGGTACAGCCGGATGATGGCATCGACAGAGTCGCCTGTTGGCGTCATGACTTTGAAAGCTCGTACGACGCAGGAACGCGTCGGGGCGAAGGACGGATCGCCACAAGAGCCCGATGCGGTCGGGTCAGGGAATCTTGACGACCGATCCGTCCGCGCGCGACCCGAGAGCCCGGTGCACGGCCGGGTCGATCGTGAACGAGAGGGAGCGGACACTCCCGTCTCCGAAGGCGGCCGTCCACGTGGAGGGATGGGCGCTGCCGAAGACGGTCGCCCGCGAGACAGCCGGCTCGTCACGGGCCGGGGGGTCGCGCGTCCACCGCAGGTTGTCCGGCGAGAAGCCCACGAACGCGGGGTTCTTGTCACCGGGATCCGTGCCCGTCGAGGCGAGGTCGGACGCGACGTACTTCTCACCGAGCAGGTAGGTGTTCGAGAGGCCGTCCCGGATCACCGCCGGCACGACGCGGCTCATGCGGAAGAACACCCCATCTTGAAGATCGGGAATGCCGCCGTCGGATCGCGCCATTTTCTGGCCGAGCGACTGGCTGCCCCAGGTGTCGCCGTCGGCGAGTGTCGTCGGGTTGTCGATCGCCATGGGCGAATCGCAACTTCCGCAGGCGCCCAGATGATCGCCGTCGTGCGCGGCATGGCCGTTGAGCACGGCGTTCAGAGGGAGGGTGAGCGAATTGCCTTGCCCGGACCTTCCTCCGCCCGTGGCATGGCAGAAGGTCACGCGGGTGCTCGGATCGGCAGCCAGCGACTTGAGCACCTCGAGCGGTGGACACGACCCGCCCGCACCGGAGCTCGCCGCGTAGTCAACTCGGGTGGCGAGCGCGGGAGTGATCGCGAGCGACGTGTTCGCCCCCGTCTTGAACGTCGCACCAGCAGCGAGCGGCAGGGCCCGTCCGCCGCGGCGGCTCGGGCAGGTGAACTGCGGCACAGGAGTGCCGACGAGCGTCGCGTACGCGGCAGCTGCTGAGCCGGCATTCACCCCCTCGATCACCTGGGCGAGCGGCTTCTGCTCCATGTACGCCAGGATGGCGTAGGTCCACCCGCCGGGCTGCTGGACATCGCTGCCGCGTTCGGCGACTCCCAGCCACTGGTTTCCCCAGCCGCCCGACGGAAATGACCCGAAGGCCGACTCATTTTGGAGGAGGGCCTTGGAGAGCTGGGCCACGTGATTGGCACAGGTCGCGCGGCGGCTCGACTCGCGTGCCGATTGCACGGCCGGCAGGAGCAGGCCGGCGAGCACGGCGATGATGGCGATCACGACGAGCAGTTCGACGAGCGTCACGCCGCCCGGTTGCGTACGGCCTGAACCATTCTGCCGCGTGTCGTGCGGTTGCATGCGACGTTCCTGTCGTATCGAAACATGTTGCCCCCGTGCCGGAGCATACCCCGGGAACAGGTTGCAGACGATACCGTGCCGGGCAAGCCGCGGTCAGGTCACGGGCAAAGATCCGCCGCGATCGCGTCCCAGAGGGCGATGCGGGCCTCGATGCACGAGCGGGCCGTCGCCGAGGCGTCGGCCCACCTGTCGGGATCGTCGCCGCAGAGGCGGGCCACGATCCGGCGGCAGATCGGGGCGTGCTTTTCGTCGTCGTGGGCGATGTGCCGCTCGAGGTAGAACCGGAAGATGCCCCACGTTGCGGGGTCCTCCTCGGCGAGCGAGGCGACCAGGTTCCGGAACATCGACGGGATGACGTCCTCGCGACCGTACGTGAACGCCGCCACGATTCTATGTGTCTCGCCCGACTCAATCACCGAAAACGTGTGTCGTACAAAATCAAGCGCCGCCGGCGGCCCGCCGCATGCGGCAAGCGCGCTCGAGAGCGGCACGCCGTCTTGCAGGAGCCCGATGAGCCGACCGATCGGTCGCGTATCCGCGCCCGCCTGCCGCATCGCGGCGAGGTAGATCTCGAAGTGGGAAGCCGACGTGAGCGGGCCTTCGGGGCCGACAAGCCCGACCCGCTCCGCCTCGTCAGCGGGCAGCTCGTCCGACTCCTCGTCGAGCACGATCTCGTTGACGAGCCGCCGTGCCTCGGGATCAGCAGTCGGCGTCCACGGCACCCCGGTGCACGTCAGCCGCTGCTGCATCGCCTTCAGAAGGCTCTGAAAATCCCAGACCGCGAAGACGTGGCTTTCCATGAACCGCCGCAGCCGGTCCGGCCCGTCTACGAGACGGTAGACCGGGTGCGAGACGAGGTGGTGGCGGAAATCGCCTTCGGTCGTCGTTTGCGTGCCCGCTCCCGGAGCGGATGGCGATTCGGATTCCCAGCGCGAACGGCTCACAAGCAGCAGGGAAGGAAGAGACATGCACTTCATCGTACGTGTTCCTTGTGAGAGGTAACACGACGATTCTAGGCGCTCCACGCAGTCTGGCCGGCGGATCACCGAACGATACGGTCTACCCGAGAAAACCGGTCAGAGATCGCCGTCTTTGAGAAGGTACGGCTGCGCTATGTTCGTATTCCTGAGCCATCCCTCGAC
>CAIWZS010000305.1 GCA_903917235.1 uncultured Planctomycetaceae bacterium
CGCACGCCTCCAGTGGCGCAAGCCTCCAGTGTCCCTCGCCTCCAGTGTCCCTCGCCTCCAGTGTCCCTCGCCTCCAGTGGCGCACGCCTCCAGGCGTGCGAACCCGCGCTGAAGCCCTGACGACGAGTCGTCCTGGGAGTCGATGTCCATCCCCACGCCATCGTTCTCACATCACACACCGCATTCGCACGCCTGGAGGCGTGCGCCACAAGGGTCCGAGGCCGCATTCGCACGCCTGGAGGCGTGCGCCACACGGTGCAGCACGCATCGGCTTCAGGGACCAGCGACCGTGACGGCGGCCTCCTTCGGCGCGGCCGTGTGGGCGAAGCGGTTTCGCGCATCGCGATTGAAAAGCCCCGCACGATCCCACGGCTCGAGCCGGTCGCGGATCGCCGCACACGTGGCGTCCCGCATCGAGGGGTCGGACGCCGCACGCCCCAGGTCGACGCACGCCGACTCGAGCGCCGCCCGCAGCGGCTGGTCGCGGGCGGCGAGGAAGCCGACGTCGGGGTCGAGGCCGGCGACGCCGCGCTCGCACGCGATCGTGGCCACGAAATACAGGTGGCACGCCAGCGTGAAGAGCGGGAAGTCGTCGATCGCCGCGGTCGCCGTGGCCACGAGACGGTCGATCCACCGCACCTCGTCCACGACGTCGCGGCCGTAGGCGAGCCAGGCGGTCTCGTCGAACCGCGGGGCGAGGAGCATGTCGGCCACGCGGGCCACGCCCTGGAGCGAGTGGGCGATCCCGGTGCTGTGAAGCGGATCGATGAAGCCGGCCGTCGTCGGCAGGAACGCCCAGCCCGGCCCCGATGCCCGCTCCCAGAGACGTGACAGCCGGGGGATCGTCGCGAAGCGACGCAGCGGCCGCGCAGCGGCGAAGAGGCGCACGAGCGAGGGGTAGGGGGCCAGCCGGCGTTGCCAAGATCCATCCGGGTCGGCGACATCCACGGAGCCGACGTCGGCCGCGACGATCCCGACGCTGCACCGATCACCGGCAAACCGCAGCATCCACATCCAGCCGCCGCGCAGCACGTGATGCTGCGCCGCGTCATCCGAGCGGAAGGGCGTTGTGGTCGACGCGTCGCCCGCCTCCTCGCGCTCCGCGTCCCAACTCGCCACTCCCGCGAGATGCGTGAAGATCGCCCCGGTGCGATTCGAGAGCACGTCATCGAGTCGCCCGAGCCGGAGCGCACCGCCGAGCAGGCCGCCTGTGCCGGTCGCGTCGACGACGAAGGGACTCGTCACCAGCTCAGCCGCGCCGCGCTCGTTCGTCCACGCCACCCTCCAACCGGCGGCCTCCCGCTCCACGGCCGTGATCGTGCACCCCTCGCGGCCGACCGCCCCGCGGCCGAGCGCCTGGCGGAAGAGCAGGGCGTCGACATCGGCGCGGAGCCAGTGCGTGTCGGCGTCGGCGTCGGTCGCGCTCGCGGCCACGAGGAGCGAGGCCGCGTGGTCGGGCGTGTCGGCAAATGGCTCACCGGGCACGTGTCGAAAGTATGAGAATCCCCGCTTGAGCCCGCAGCCGATCTCCGGATACGCGTGCCGCCACGTTCCCCACCGCGCGAGCGGCGTGACCTCGGGCAGGTCGTGCCGTGCGGCGAGCCGCGCGAGCGTGAGGTCGGCGATCGGCGTGCTCGACTCCCCGATCGCGAACCGCGGGTGCCGATCGCGGTCGAGGATGACCACGCGGAGGCCGTGCCGCGCGAGAATCATGGCCAGCAGGCTGCCGGCGAAACCGCTCCCGAGGATGACGACGTCGGCGTTCATGGGCGGCATCCACACGAGACGGTCACCGCCGGCTCGAGACGCTGCGCGAGGTTCATCCGCGAGAGCCGGTCGCGACGGGAGGCCGCGCACGAGGGGCACGTCCCGGCAAGCCGCTCGAAGTCCCAGAGATCGACGGTCACGAGC
>CAIWZS010000306.1 GCA_903917235.1 uncultured Planctomycetaceae bacterium
CGGAAAAAAACGGCCGCCGATGTCGCAGGGGAGTTCGATCCGCTCCACGGCCCCGGATGCGGCTCCCGCTTCGGACCGAGCGGGCTCCGCCTCGCGGCGTGCGGGGGCGGCCGCGAGACCGGCCGGTGGCCACGAGAACGACGCGACGGCCGGCGCGATGGGATGCCGCGGCGGCTCCACGCCGGCCTCGGCCTCCTGGACGACGAGGCGGTAAAAGAACTCCCGACCTCCCCGATGGCAGAGGTCGTGCACCTTCACCAGATACGTTCCGTCCGACGGAGGCGTGAAGTCGAGCACGCCGCCGCGCCGCTCGACGACGAGGTCGTGGCCCTCGTGGTCGGCGAGGATGACGACCGGATGCATGCGCGAGTCGATGCCCGGCGCCGCGCACTCGATGAGCAGGCGTCGGCCGCCGCGCGCGGCGATCCGGTAGGTGTCGATCTGCTGTCCACGGGCCACGCCGTTGGCGATCGCGCCCACGGGCATCTCGAAGGGCGCGTCGTCACCCGGCCGGATGACCTCGGGCAGCGAGCCCACGCAGAAGATGCGGGACGCCGAGACTCCGGCCGGTGAGACGACGGCCGCCTCGTAGGCACCGGGGAGTGCGTCCGCTTTGATCGTGACGACGAACGTGCCCGGCACGTCGGCACCATCGGCCGCCTTCTTGACGACGGCGGAGAGTCCGGGATGGGAGAAGCGGAGGGCCGTTGCGCCGGTGATGTGCTCCCCCGTGACGGTGACGTCGAGCGAGGTGCCCGCCCGCCCCCCCATCGGCATCGTGGTCAGCAGTCGCGGCAGGGGCAGGCAGACCGATTGCGCGGACGCGGTGCCCGGCTGGACGAGCAGGCCGATCAGGAGCATGACGATCAGGAGCAGGGTGCGGGTGCCGCGGGCGAGATGTGGGCGCTGCATGGCATCTCCTCGGAATCGGGGCTCGCATGGGGCCTGATGAGGGCGGAGGTGAGACCCGCCGTCATGTCGGCCCGACTGTTCCATGCGTCGTTTGGTCGGTGCGTCGTTCGGTCAGTGATTGAAGAGGAATTCCTTCGTGTTGACGATCGCCCAGACGAGATCCTCCCACGCCTGCCGCGACGCTCCCGAGCCGTTCACGAATGCCTCCGCCACGAGCAGTTCATCCATGCCCGGCTCCCGCGCGAGTGCGGCGAGGTAGAGCTCGTGAATCTTCTCGGACTGCGGCCGCGAGTCGGCGGCCAGGCGGGCGGCGCGTCCCTGCGGGCTCGCCAGCTTCTGCTTGATGTCGGCCGCGTTCATGAGATGCAGGCTCTGGGCGAGGCTCGCCGACTGCGAGCGCTCGCACTCGCACGCACTGGTGTTCGCGGGGCGTCCGAAGACCCGCAGGAACGGCGACGACGCGGTGTAGCTGGCGTCGGGCAGGCCCACCGCCGGAGTTCCGGCCGGCAGGTTCGCGAACGACGACGTCGTCTCGCACACCCCATCGATGGCGTCGAGCAGGACCTCCGCGGAGAGCCGCCGGGGGATGGCATGCGAGACGTTGTGAAGATCCCCCGCATTGGCATCGATCGGTCCGGCGGCCTGGTAGGCCCTCGACGTGAGGATGAGCCGCACGAGCCCCTTGAGGTCGAAACCCGAGGCGATGAAGTGCTCCCGCAGCGCGGCGAGCAGCGCGGGATTGCTGGCGGGATTCGTCTCGCGGATGTCGTCCTCGGGCTCGACGAGCCCCTGGCCGAAGAAGTGCTTCCAGTACCGGTTGACGAGCGCCGTCGCGAAGAAGGGGTTGTCCGGGGCCGCCATCCAGTCCGCGAGCTTCAGCCGCGGGTCCTCGTCGGCCGTGATCTCCCCCACGCCGGTGCCGAGGGCGGCCGGCCGCATCGTCACGCCGCTGCGTGGATTGGCGAATCCGGCCTCGCCGCGCAGGTGGAAGATGAGGTCCTGACCACGGACGCCCGAGAAGCTGCGGCCGACCCGCGAGAAGAACGCGGTCATGCCGTAGTAGTCGTCCTGGGACCAGCGATCGAACGGATGGTTGTGGCACTGGGCGCACTGCATCCTCACCCCGAGGAACAGCTGCGAAATGTCCTCGATCTGCTCCTTGGGGTCGGTCACCCGCTTGTACCACGCCACCGGCGGATTGCCGACGACGTCGCCGGTGGCACCGAGCAGTTCGCGGACGAATCGGTCGTACGGCTTGTTGGCCAGGAGCCCGTCGCGAATCCATGCGTGGAAGGCGAAGTTGGGCACGACGTCGGTGGCGTCGTCGCGCCGATTCTTGAGGAGCGCCGTCCACTTGTTGGCGAAGTGGTCGGCATAGCCCGAGCTCGCGAGCAGGGACTCGACGAGTCGGTCGCGCTTGTCGGCCGCCGTGTCGGCGAGAAAGGCCCGCACCGTCTCGAGGCGCGGCAGGGCTCCTGTGGTGTCGAGCGTCGCCCGGCGGATGAACGTCGCGTCGTCGCACTCGGAAGACGGCGGAATCCCGAGGCGGGCCAGATTCTCGAAGACATGGCGATCGATCAGCGTGCGGGGCTCGGGCACGGCCACGGCCGGCCCCGCCGGGATGCTCACGGTCGACGCGGAGACGAGTCCCTGGTAACGGACCATGACCGCCGCCCGTCCGGCGACGTGCTGCACGTGCCCCCGACCCGAGCCATCCACCCCGAGCCGGCCGCGGTCGCTCGGCTCGAAGAGCGCGGTCGACGTCACGTCGCGATGGCTGCCGTCGGAGTAGTGGGCCGTCACGCGAACCCCGAACGAGCCCCCCATCCCGACGACCTGCTCGGCTGGCTCCACCTCGAGCCGCACGACGGACGGTTCCGCGGGCAGTTCCCGCCGGGCGCCCTCGGCGATCCAGCGACGGAGAAGGGCCTCCTCCGCCGAGCCGGGCACGATCCGCACGCCGCCCCGATGGGGCACGCGTCCGGTGGCCTTCAAGAGGACGAGGCTCTCGTCGGGCGCGGCCACGGCCACGCGTCGGCCCCGCGACTCGTTGACCATGTGCTCGTAGTCATCCCCGGGCTCGAATCCCAGGAGCGACAGGCGAAACCCGTTCTGCCCGACGATCGCCTTGGCGTGGCACGCGCCGGCGTTGCAGCCGGCCTTCGTCAGGAGCGGGACGACGTCGTTGCGGAAACTCACCGGTGCCGGGGCGTTCGGCGGCGGGGAGCCGATATCGGCGGCCGGGGCCACGCGGGAGACGAGGGCCAGGGCCACCACGGCGACCACGCGACGTCGAGGGGACCGCTGCATCGTCACCTCCGCGTCCGGGAGCGGGCCTCGGACGAAGGACGCCGAAGGGGCCGGACACACGATGTCTCTAGCATAAAACTCGGTATCAGGGGTGGCAAACCATGAGCCGACTCACGGCACGACTGTCGGCATGGCTGCCGTAACACGTTTTCTGAAAACAACTTCCGGCGTTCGATGCGAGGTCGGCGCGGGCCCTCTCAGCGGATTTTCGCATCGGGAAGGCCCTGCCCGATCCCCTGGTCCAGCGGCATGCGGTCGGCGTCCGCCGTCAGGCCATGGGTGGCGAGCAGGTCTGCCAGCCGGCGCTCGAGTTCGCCGCGGGTGGCGGCGTGGTCCGGCTCCGCCGCCAGATTCACGAGCTCCCCCGGATCCTTCTCGAGGTCGTAGAGCTCCGGCCGGTGCCGGTCGGGCGACCCGTCACCGTGCGGATAGCGGATGAACTTCCAGCGTTCGGTGCGGATGCCGCGGATGTTGGGAGTGTAGGGGAACTGCTTTTCGTAGTTGTATTCGTAGAGCCACGCCGAGCGCCAGCCGGGGTCGCCGTCGGTGCACAGCCGGCGGAACGATCTCCCGTCTACGCCCTCGATCGCCTGGGCCGAGCAGAGGTCGAGGATGCTCGGAGCGACATCCTCGGTGAGCACCTGCGAGTCGATCACGCGTCCGCGCGGCAGGCCGGGGCCGCGGGCGATCATCGGGATGCGGATGCTCGGCTCGTGCATCGTGCGCTTGTCGACCATGCCGTGCTCCCCCTCGAGGAGTCCGTTGTCACCCATGAACACCACGAGCGTGTCCTCGAGCTGCCCGGTCGTGCGGAGGAAGTCGAGGAGCCGACCCACGCTGTCGTCGACCGACAGGATCGTGCCCCAGTAGGCCCGCACCATCCGCTCGAAATCCACGACCGCCTCGGGCCGCGGGTCGGGAAAGGTCTTCCGCCATTCGAACAGCGGACCGTAGATGCCGTGCCACGTCGTGAGGCGCTCGCGGATCCAATCGGGCTTGCCCTCGAGCCGGAAGGCGCTGTCTGGGTAGGGCACGCGCACGCCGTCGAAGGCCCGCTCGTACTTCCATTCCGGAAAATAGAAGGAGTGGGGCGCCTTGTGGCCGAGGCAGAGCGCCCACGGCGTGCCGGCAGGCCGTGACCGCAGCCAGTCGAGGCAGTAGTCGGTGACGACGGTCGTGTAATAGCCGGGAGGCGCCTCGCGGCGCTCACCGTTGACGTTCCATTCGTTGTCGAAGTAGGTGCCCTGCCCCTTGTGCGTGACGAACCAGTCGAAGCCGGGCCGCGGGGCGTCGTTGCCCTCGCCCATGTGCCACTTCCCCACGTAGGCCGTGGCGTACCCCTCGGCCCTCAGCCGGCCCGGCCAGTGCGGCAGCGTGCCGGGCAGTTCGGTGAAGTTGTCGCGCACGCCGTGTCGATGCGCGTAGAGGCCGGTGAGGATGCTGGCCCGGCTCGGTGAGCAGAGCGAGGTCGTGCAGAAGGCGGCAGTGAACCGCACGCCCTCCGCGGCGAGCGCGTCGAGGTGTGGCGTGCGCACGTGCGCGGAGCCGTAGCATCCCATGGCGTCGGGACGGAGATCGTCGCAGAGCACGAAGAGGACGTTGGGCCGCGCGGCCGGTTCGGTGCAGGCGGACGCCGCGACGCACAGCCAGCCGGCCAGCGCCACGACCGTTCGCACGACATGCCGCGATGTCGTTGGCATGCGGATCGACTCCTCGAGGGTACGGGGCGTCTCAGCCGCGACCATGATCCGGACGGGCGAAAACGAGGCGACCGGCGGTCGTCTGGAGCGTGCTCGTCGCCACGACGTGCACCGTCCGGCCGATGCGGTCGCGGCCGTTTTCCACCACCACCATCGTGCCGTCGTCGAGGTAGCCCACGCCCTGGTCCGGCTCCTCCCCCTGGCGCACGAGCCGTACCGTCAGGGCATCGCCCGGCAGGTAGCTCGGCTTGAGCGCCAGCGCGACGTCGTTGAGGTTGATCGCCGACACGGCCCGGACCCCGGCGATCTTCGCGAGGTTGGCGTCGGTGGTGACGAGCCTTCCCCCGAGCCGCATCGCCACCGCGAGCACCCGGGATTCGAGCGGCGCGTCCGGATCGTCGTCCTCGTCGGGATCCACGACGTCGATCGAAACGGCGTGGTTCGCCCGCATGCGCGCGAGCACGTCGAGGCCCCGCCTCCCGCGGACTCGGCGCTGCTTGTCGGCCGAGTCGGCGGCGACCTGGAGTTCGTCGAGCACGAACGCGGGCAGGACGAATCGCGACTCGAAGACCCCCGCTTCGGCGAGGTCCGCGATCCGGCCGTCGATCACCGAGGTCGCGTCGAGCACGATCGGCCGCATGCCACGCACGTCCCGGGCGAACTCGACGAACGGGATGAGAAAACGGAAGTCGCCCTGGGTCTGCAGCAGCAGGCTCGTGGAGAGGTAACACAACACCGCGCCGAGGACGAGGGGCAGCCACTGGCGGACCGGGTGCGAGGGCTGCAGGGGGAGCATCGGAGCGAGGGCGAGCATCGCGACATAGGCGAGAAA
>CAIWZS010000307.1 GCA_903917235.1 uncultured Planctomycetaceae bacterium
GGCGTACTGCATGTAGGCCGCGGTGTTGCCCGTGAGCTGCAGCATCTTGTCGAAGCTGAAGACGTAGTCGGTCGTACGGTTCTGCGAGAGGTCGGCGTACTTGATCGCGCCGATGCCGACGATCTCCGCGACATGACGACGCTCCCCGACCGACAGGGTCGCGCGTCCCTCGTCCCCGGACTCGATCACCTGCCGGGCCCGCTCCACGCCCTCGTCGAGCAGGGCCTCGAGTCCGACCGTGTCGCCGGCCCGTGTCTTGAAGGGTTTGCCATCCTCGCCGAGCACGGTGCCGAAGCCGACGTGCACGAGGTCCACGTCGGCGATGCCCGGCAGGCCCCAGCGGCGGGCCGTCTCGAACACCTGCTCGAAGTGCTCGCTCTGCCGGTGGTCCACGACGTAGAGAATCCGGTCGGGCTGCCAGTGCTCGAGCCGCCAGCGGATCGTGGCCAGGTCGGTCGTGGCGTAGAGAAACGCGCCGTCGGCCTTGCGGATCAGGAGTGGCGGCGACTCGTCGCCGCGGAGAAAGACGCCGGTCGCCCCCCTGCTCTGCCGCGCGAGGCCCTGGTCCATGAGGTCGGCCACCGTGTCGGCCAGCAGCGGCTGGAAAAAACTCTCGCCGAGCGTGTGGTCGAACGTCACGTGGAGTCGTGCGTAGACCCGGTCGATCTCGGCGCGACACGCCGGCATGAAGCGCTCCCAGAGCGCCCGATTCTCCGGATCGGCCTCGTGGAGCTTCGCCGTCTCGGCGAGCACCTCGCGGGCGGCGTCGGGATGGGTCACCGCGAGCGCGGCGGCCGCGGGATCGGCGGCGAGCTCCTCGGGCTTCGCGTCGGCCACCTTCCGCACGAGCCTGTACAGCCGTCCGAGCTCCGCGGTGGGATCGGCCGCATAGGCCGTGTCGTCGCGACACCGCTTCCAGCCCCAGAGGATCATCCCGAACTGGGTGCCCCAGTCGCCGAGGTGGTTGTCGGTGATGACGTGGTGGCCGCGGAACCTCAGGATGCGGGAGAGCGCGTCGCCGATGACCGTCGAGCGGATGTGCCCCACGTGCATCGGCTTGGCGACGTTCGGGGAGCTGAAGTCGACGACGATCCTCTCGGGCCGCCTCGCCCCGCGCACACCCAGCCGCGCGTCGGAGACGGCGCGGGTCACCGCCGCGGCGAGCGCCTCGTCTCGCACCCGCACGTTGATGAACCCCGGCCCGACCGGCTCGCCCGGCGGCTCGAACAGGTCCGCGTAGCCGGGCGTGGCGGCGAGGCGGGCCGCGATCTCCGCGGCGAGATCACGGGGCCGCCGACCGGCGCGCTTCGCCAGCCCCATCGCCATCGTGCCGGAGTAGTCGCCGAACTTCGCGTCGGCGGTCTGCCGCACCTGCTCGAGAAGCGGCGGCACGTCGTCGGGCCC
This sequence comes from uncultured Planctomycetaceae bacterium, assembly GCA_903917235.1. Lineage (GTDB taxonomy): Bacteria > Planctomycetota > Planctomycetia > Pirellulales > UBA1268 > QWPN01. The sequence goes on from CAIWZS010000307.1 coordinate 1,405, forward strand.
GAGCGCGATGGCACCGTCGGCGGCAAGGCCCTCGAGCGCCCCGCGGAAGCACTCCCGCAGGGCCGCGCGGAAATCGACGGCCCCCGGTGGGCCTGCCAGGCCGTCGCCGCTCATCGGTCCACCGTGCCCGGCTCGGGCACGGGCACCCGCCTGGCGTCACTCCAGAGGTGCTCGATGTCCCAGTAGGCACGGGCCTCCGCATCGAAGAGATGCACCACCACGTCCCCGTAATCGAGCACGATCCAGCGGGCCTCCTCGTAGCCCTCGCCCCCGCGCTTCGCGTCGCGCAGCTCGTGCTTCGCGGCCTGCTCGATCTCGTCCGCCATGGCGTGGAGCTGCCGACGGCTCGCTCCCGTCGCGACGACGAAATAGTCGAACACGTCGGTGAGCTCGCGGAGGTCGAGGACGCGGACATCCGTGCCGCGCGTCTCACCCGCGACGCGTGCCGCGGTCAGGGCGAGGGCGAGCGCCCGGTCGGTGCGCGGCGTGCTGGGCGACTCGGGAATGGACGGTGTCACGGTCGTCGGATCGATCTGTGGACAACGGAGGCTGGAACGGCGGACCCATCCTGGCATCCGCCGCGGTAGCCCTGCGAGTCTACCCGTCCGCGGAACGCCCGATCCACGTGGGGAGCGATGGTCCTACCGCGCGCAGGCCCGCTCGGTGGCGAGGGCGATGCCCGCGAGGACGAGGTCCGGCATCTCGATCGCGTCGGGGAC
>CAIWZS010000308.1 GCA_903917235.1 uncultured Planctomycetaceae bacterium
CAGGCGCCCATCGACCACACTCCCGATGACGTCTCCCGCGTGGCCTCCCTCGTGTACCTCCTGCTGCATGGAGACGTCCGCGAAGGTCGCGACATCCTCATGCGATTCGGCCGCCACGACGTCGACAAGCCCGGTCGCCGACAGGACGCACCGCGACTCACACGCTTCGAACCGAAGCGAAAGAGCGGCCGGCCGACGGCCTCCCCGCGCGCGTGAACGGACCGGAAACAGGGCGAGCAGCGAAGAACCGATTGGCATGATGATCGACTCCTGGCGTGGTTGATCGGGCAACGAGCCCGACGGGGAGAATGGATCGAGAGTGAGAATGACCGATGTCGTCACCGCGGCTTGGAAAACTCCGGGGTCTGCCACGGCGGCGAGGCCCACTGGCGAATCGTGCCCGCGGCGATCGTCTCGACGTGACCGTCCGCGTAGAGGTAGGGGGCCATCTCGCCGTAATGCCGCTTGAGCGCCACCTCCAGGTCGATCATGTCGTAGACGGTGCCGGCCTGCTTGTTCGCGTCACGGAACCACATGAACGAGTGCACGTGGTCGCCGAATACCGAATCACCCCGTTTTTCCGACAGCTCGAAGGCGATGATCGATCGGGTCGTTTCCGTGATTTTCCTCAGGTTGTCGAAGCCCGGCCCGTCCCCGCGCATTTCCGGCTCCTTCGTAAGCCAGCCGTTGAGCGCGTAGCTCGTGAGCTTGAGCCTGAGGCGGTCGGAGAGGAGCGGGTCATCAGGACAGATTCGCACCTCGTCCACGCCCTCCATGAACGGGGCCACGGTGTAGATCCAGGCCCGCGTAAACCCGCCGGTGTCCGGGTCCGCCTCGCTCGTGTGCGTGCTGTCGGGCCAACGGCCACGGTGCGCGTCGGCGAAGCTCAGGATTCCGAGCCCGATCTGCCGCAGGTTGCTCGCACACTTCGTGCGTCGGGCCGCGGCTCGCGCCGCCTGCACGGCCGGCAGCAGAAGCCCGATCAGCACCGCGATGATCGCGATCACGACGAGCAGTTCCACGAGGGTAAACGCCCCGCGAAAACCATCGCCCCGCCGCCCCGGATTTCTGCACACGCATTGCATAAACAGTTTGTACGCAGGCCAAACGCCGGCGTCAACAATCGGGTCACCGACACGCGGTTTCCCATTCCGCGGCCCACTCGAGCGCACTGGGATGACGCGGAACGACGACTTGGCGAACCTGGAGACGGAGGCGAGGGGTCGGCGAACGCTCGAGGAGCTTTGGGCCGCCTCGGCCCACGCGACGAGACTTTTGCCGCCCCCGAGCCAGTGCTCCACCAAAGTCAGAGACGATTTAGACTTGCTCTCGGCCCGCTGTGAAACGCCTCCGGAACCCGGTCTGCCGAGCGGTGCCCGAACGCCAACTCACCACCGCCCCGCACGGCCACGTGCTCACCAACACCGCCGTCTGGTCGACCGACGGGCGGTGGATCGTGTACGACACGCGGTCATCCCCCGACGGGGCGATCTTCGATGGCACGCGCATCGAGCGGGTGGAGGTCGCGAGCGGCCTCGTGGAGGTCGTCTACGAGGCGCGGAACGACGCCTGCTGCGGCGTCGCGACGTACAGTCCCGTCGACGGGCGGGTCGTCTTCATCCTCGGCCCGGAGCGGCCGACGCCGGACTGGTCCTACGGGCCGGCCCGTCGGCAGGGCGTCGTCGTGGACCCAAGCCGCCCCGGCAGCGCCACGCCGCTCGATGCCCGTGACCTCGTGCCCCCCTTCACGCCCGGCGCGCTCCGCGGCGGCACGCACGTGCACACGTTCAGTGGCGACGGCCGCCTCGTCGCAAGCACCTATGAGGACGCGCTCCTCCCCGCCGCGGCGACGACCGCGTGCGACCCGCCTCGCGAGCACAACCGGCGCGGAATCGCGGTGAGCGTCACGGGACGGCCCGTGCAGGTGACCGGGCGGCACCCACGGAATCACGACGGCAGTGCCTTTTCCGTCGTCGTCACGCGGCTCACCGACGCGCCGCGCCCGGGCAGTGACGAGATATCCCGGGCCTGCGAGGAGGGCTGGGTGGGGGCGAACGGCTACGAGCGGGCCGATGGGTCGCGACAGCGCTACGCGATCGCCTTTCAGGGCACCGTCGTGTCGGCCGGCGGTGCGGCGATCGCAGAGGTGTTCGTCGTCGATCTGCCCGACGATCCAGCCGGCCTGGAGACGCCGGGCGACGGGCCGCTGGCGGGCACGCCGACCACACGCCCATCTCCTCCGGCCACGGTGCGGCAGCGGCGGCTGACGTTCACCGCGGATCGCCGCCATCCAGGGCTTGCCTGCCCGCGGCACTGGGTGCGCAGCAGCCCGGATGGTCGGCTTCTCGCCTGTCTCGTCCGTGATGACGCGGGCACGCCCCAGCTCGTCATCGTGAGCCCGTGCGGCGGGCCGCTCCGGCAGGTCACCCGCGCCGCCCGCGGCATCGAGAGCGCCTTCTCGTTCAGTCCCGACGGCGCTCGCATCGCCTGCGTCATCGACGGCTGCGTGTGCGTCGTGGACGTTGGCGACGGGTCGGTCCGCCGGCTCACGGCGCCCTCGCCGTCCTCTCCGCCGCGACCCGAGGCCTGCGTGTTCTCACCGGACGGCAGGTCCGTGGCGTTCGCCCGCGTGGTCGCGGGTCCGCGCGGTGCCTGGACGCAGGTCTGCGTCGCGGACGCCTGATGCCTCCATGGCTCCAGTGATCCATTGATAAAGCGATCTGGGGCCGCGTCAGGCGAGCACCCCTTCGATCACGTGGCCGTGGACGTCTGTCAGGCGGCGATCGATGCCGTTGGTCCGCCAGGTCAGCTGCGTATGGTCGATCCCGAGGAGCGCGAGGACGGTCGCGTGCACGTCGTGCACCGTCGTGGGATGGTCGCGGTCGAGTGGCTTGTAGCCCCACTGGTCGCTCTCGCCGCAGGTGACGCCCCCACGGATGCCGCCCCCGCAGAGCCAGTTCGTGAAGACGAACGGGTTGTGGTCGCGGCCCTTCCCCCCCTGCGAGCTCGGCATGCGACCGAACTCGGTTGTCCAGAGCACGAGCGTGTCGTCGAGCAGACCGCGCTGATCGAGGTCCTGGATGAGGGCCGACGCCCCCCGCGCCATGCCGCGGGCCAGCGGCCCGTGGTCGCGTTCCACGTCCTCGTGGCTGTCCCAGTTGCGGCGCGGAAACCCGTTGTCATTGCCGCTCCAGACCTGCACGAACCGCACGCCGCGTTCGAGCAGCCGCCGCGCCGTCAGGCACCGTAGACCGAAGTGATGCGCCTCCTCCTCCGCGTTGATCTCGCTCGGCCAGGCCGCCCGCTCCCGTTCGATGCCGTAAAGACGCAGGACGTGTGCCGGCTCGTCTTCGAGCCCCCCGAGCGCCTCGGGTGCCGCCAGCTGCATCCGGGCTGCCAGTTCGTAGCTGGCGATCCGCCCCTCGAGCCGACTGTCGCCCGGGCGGCCTTCGAGGTGGCGGCGGTTGAGCCGCTCGAGCGTCGCGCGCGTGGCGGCGTCGGCATCGGCCGTGATGAAGCCGCCTGCCGCCCGGTGCGGTCGCAGGTCGGCGATCGGTTCGTCGCTCGCCGGCTGGATGACCGTGCCGCTGTACTGGGCCGGCAGGAAACCAGCGTCCCAGTTCTTCACGCCATTCGACGCGTAGCCGCGGTGGTCGGGCAGCACGACGTACGTGGGCAGGTTGTCGTTGTCGGACCCGAGCGCGTAGCTCACCCAGCAGCCCGCTCCGGGGAATCCCGGCAGCACGAACCCCGTCGTCTGGTGGAGCGTCGCCGCCGAGTGCACGCCCGACGGACTGACCATGTTGTGGATGAACGCGATCCGATCGACGACATCACCCAGCGGCGCCACCACGTCCGCAAGCATCTTCCCCGAACCGCCATGAGGCCTGAAGTCCCACACCGGCCGCAGCCACGGGCCCAGCCCGTTCTGGAAGGCCTCGACCGGCTCCCCGAAATCGCTCGGCTGGCCGTGATGCCGGACGAGCGCGGGCTTGTAGTCGAAGAGGTCGAGGTGGCTCGCGGCGCCCGCCATGAACAGCTGGATCACCCGCTTCACCCGCGGTGGGCGTTGGACGCGCGGCGGTGCCGCCGCCCCCACCGTCACGGCGCGAGACTCGCGGTCTCCGGCCAGAAGCGCCGCGAGGGCCAGCGATCCGAAGCCGCAGCCCGAGGTGGTCAGCCAGTCACGGCGGGTGAACGGGGCACGCATGCGTCAGTCCACGAAGGAAAACTCGTTGAGGTTGAGGATCGTGCGGCAGGCGTTGGCAAGACCGTGGGTCGTGGCGATCTCGACGAGCGCGGCGCGTTCCGCGGCATCGGGCTCACGACCGAGCGCGAGCACACAGGCCCGCGCGACCTGCGCCGCGGGGTCGCCGCCGGCCTCGCGGGCCACGCGGTCGGCGAAGTGGCGTGCCTGCACCACCATGAAGCCGTTGTTGAGCAGGGCCAGGGCCTGGAGCGCCGAGAGGCTCTCGTTTCGCTTCTCGACCCGCATCGAGGGATCGGCGCAGTCGAGGCAGGTCATGAAGGGCTGCGTCTGACTGCGCACGATGAACCGGTAGACGCCGCGACGCCACGTCGACCGGTCCTCGGGGTCGGCGAGGTCGTAGCGGTAGTGGGGGGAGTGCTCCGGATGCTCCACCTTGAAGTCCTGCCAGCCGGGGCCGCCCATCGTGAGGTCGAGCGAACCGGCTGCGGCGAGCACCGCGTCGCGGACCGCCTCGGCCTCGAGCCGGCGACGGTTCTGCCGCCACAGGAGCGTGTTGTCGATGTCGATCGCCGCGGCGGTCTCCCGCGACGCACTCGACTGCCGATAGGTCGCGCTCGTCACGATCAGTCGATGGAGGGCCTTGAGCGATCCCCCGCCGTCCCGAACCTCGGCGGCCAGCCAATCGAGCAGCTCCGGATGCGTCGGGGCGGCCCCCATGCGGCCGAAGTCACTCGGCGTGGCGACGATGCCGCGGCCGAAGTGGTAGTGCCAGACCCGATTGACGATGCTCCGCCACGTGAGGGGATTGGCCGGGTCGGTGAGCCACCGGGCGAGGGCGACGCGCCGCTCCCCCTCGGCGTGGGTCGCGGGCAGGTCGAACCGCGCCGGCAATGCCGACACGAGGCCGAGTGCCCCGGGGCCGACCTCGTGCGCCGGTGTGAGCACGTTGCCCCGCGACAGCACGTGGATCGGCCGCGGAACGCCTCCGCGGATCTTGGTCGTCACGGAGTAGGACACCTGGAGGGCCGGGAGCTGCGACTCCTCGGCCCCGATCGCCGCCAGGTCCGCGACGAGCCGCTCGTATTCGGCGGCCTGCTCCTGCCCGGCCTTGACGAAGAGATCGTTCCGCTCGGCGCGGAGCCGCTCCCGCGTCGCGCGGTCGTCGAGCGGCGCCTCGCCATCCACGAGGTTCACGCGTCGCCAGCGCGGCGGCGCCTCGATCGAGTCGAGCGCGGTCACGTCCCGCCCGCGGGCCACGTTCATCCCTTCGGACGAGATCGCCTCGAGTTCGGCGATCGCGAGGATGAAGTCCCCGCTGCGAGGCGCGAGCTTCGTGGCCGTCACACGCACGTATCGGCCCGCGACGCCCGCCGTGAAGACCTGCGGCTCGATGCCGGGATTGATCGCATCGGCCTCCTCACGCGACGCGACGGTCGCGACCCCCGTCGCGAAGGTCGGGTCGTCCGCCACCTCCACGCGGTAGCGCAGGGGAAACCCGAAGCCTGCTCCGATGCCGTTGAACGTGTCGTGGCACGGCCGCAGGATCACTTCGCGGATGTCGTGGTGGACGCCGAGATCGACCTGCACCCACTTCGTGACGTCCTGGGTCGGGGCGATCGCGCTGTGGTAGCCGAAGGACGGGCCGGGGTTCTTCACGTCCCCCGCGGCGGACGCCAGTTCCTTCTCGATGGCCGCGAGCCGCGGGCCGATCGCCTTCTGCAGTTCCTTTTTTCGGCCCTCCGCGGCGGTCCGCCGCGCCTCGAGCGCCGCACTACGGCGGGTCACGTCAGGATCCGTCGAGTAGCGACGATCGTCCCGGTCGAGCGCCGCGAACACCGCCTGCAGCGCGTAGTAGTCGTCCTGCGAGATCGGATCGAACTTGTGGGCGTGGCACTGCGCGCAGTGGATCGTCACGCTCGCGAACGTGCCGATCGCGTTGGCCACCATGTCATCGCGATCGAGATGGCGGGCGATCTTGCCGTCGGTCTTCGTCTCGGGAACCTCGCGGTGCCCGATCAAGTCCCACGGCCCGGCCGCGATGAAGCCGATCCCCTCTTCGCCGTCGGGTGTGCCGGGATAGAGCACGTCCCCCGCGATCTGCTCGGCGATGAACCGGGCGTACGGGCGATCTTCGTTGAGCGCCCGGATGACGTAGTCGCGGTAGGGCCACGCATGGGGACGCGGCTTGTCCTTGTCGTAGCCGTGGGTGTCGCCGTAGTGGACGACGTCGAGCCAGTGACGCGCCCAGCGTTCGCCGTAGCGCGGCGACGCGAGCAGCCGATCGACGAGCCGCTCGTAGGCCTCGGGATCCGCGTCGGCCACGAACGCCTCCACGTCCTCGGGTGTCGGCGGCAGGCCGGTGAGGTCGAATGACAGCCGGCGGATGAGCGCGCGCCGGTCGGCGGCGGGCGCGGGCTCGAGCCCCGCTGCGACGAGCCTCTGACGCACGAAGGCGTCGATCGGGTTGCGGTCGGCCTCCACGCCCGGAAGATTCTCGAACGCGGCGACGCGGGACGGCACCGGCGGCTTGACGATCGGCTGCCACGCCCAGTGATCGAGCCGCGGATCGCGGGCTCCCGCATCATCCGGGGCCGATTCGTGTCCCGGCCACGGGGCACCGGCGTCGATCCAGCCGACGAGCGTTCGCACGTCGTCCGACGTGAGCGGCTCCCCGTCGGGTGGCATCCGCTGTTCGCGGTTCGTCGTTGATACCCGCCGCACCAGTTCGCTCGTCGCCCCCTTGCCGGGCACGATGGCCGGCCCGAACTCTCCACCGGCCAGGAGCCCGGCCCGCGAGTCGAGCCGGAGTCGTGATTCCTGGGCGTCGGGCCCATGGCACTCCACGCAGCGGGCGAGGAGCAGCGCCGTCGCGCGGTCGTGAGGGGGTTCACCCGCGGCGGCCGCCGCGGGCAGGGCCGCGGCCACGGAGACGGCCAGCAGGAGATGGAGCCGGACGGGTGCCATACCTGAATAGTGTGCCATCGGGTCGGGTTTTGGTACTCGGGGGCCGATCCGGCCGGATCTCCCCGGGCGGGTACCAAGCGAACGCCGGCCGGCACATCCCAGGTAGGGCGGGTGTGGTCCGCGGCCCCTCCCCTGTGGCGCACGCCACCAGGCGTGCGAATGCGGGGTCGCCTCGGGGCGGAAGTCGTGGTCCACTCGCGCA
>CAIWZS010000309.1 GCA_903917235.1 uncultured Planctomycetaceae bacterium
CTCGTGCTTCGTGATCTCAAACGGGCGGGCGACGGCCCCGTGGCCCGTGGTGTCGGGCGGATTGCCGGGATCACCGACGACGACCCATTCGATGTCGAGGCCGGGCGCACGTGCCGGCGCGGCCGGGGGTTCGGCGTCCGCCGCGGTGGCCAGCCCGAAGGGCATGACGATCGCGATCACCGCGCCGAAGAGGGTGGTCGGCCGCTCCAATCGTGACGCTCTCATGACGGTGCGCTCCGGCATGACGTGGCGAGGGGCGTTCAGTCGAACATCCGTCCGCAGGTGATCTCGATCCGGCGGGTGCCGCCCGGAAGCGGTGGTTCGCGGGTGTCGGTCGTCGCGAGGCTGTGGGACGCCTGGGCCGTCACGTGCTCCACCGTCCGCGTGTCGGCATCGGGGCCGGTCCGTCAGGAGGTCGCACGCAGGACAGTATAGATGGAGGCGGCGATCAGATCGGCGGTCGTGCCCGGGTTGATGCGTCGCGGCACGCGCAGGTCGTGATCAAACGCCGCGACGGCTGCGGGCCGATCCACGCGCGGCGTGCCCAGCACCGCGGCGGCCCGCGTGGAGACGGTGGCCGCGACGTCGGCGCCGTGGCGGCGGGCGATCAACGAATCGGGCGTGCGCGCGAGCTGGGCGAGGAATGCGTGCAGGACGGCGTCTTCGCACGCCATGCCCGCCGCGACGGCCATGACGAGGTCGCGCACCGGTCCTGCGAAGAGCGGCGCATGGGCCTCCGCCCACAGGCGCGCGACGGCGTCGTGCGCCGCCGCCTCGCGCATCGCCGCGAGCAGGTCGTCGGGCGCCGGATCATGCAGGTCGAACCGCGCCGCGCGGCCGAGCCCGCCCGGCGCCGCCGTGGCGATCGCGCGCCAGGTGGCGGCCGCATCGTCACGATCGAGCCGCGCGAGCACGTCGGTGACGCCGGCCACCGTGGGTGGTCCGTCCTCGCGTACCGCCGCCAGCGGCGCGATGGCCAGCACGATTCCGAGATTCGCGTTCGATCGCGTCACGGCACGCGAGGCCGACACCGCCGCCTCGATCGTCGTGCCGAGCCGCACGCGTGGTGCCCGCTCCATCACCGGAGCGATGGCGAGGGCGGCCGCGACGAGCTCGTCGTGGCAGAGGTCGTCGAAGGACGCCCCGGGATGCACATTCCCCGGCTTGGGCACCGTCGCCTCGAGGATGCAGGCGGCGGCGACGCACCAGCCACGGCCCCGCGGAGGACAGTCGTCGGCGAGCCTCCCGAGGCACGACAGCACCTCGGGTGGCAGCGTCCAGCACGTGGGCGAAAACCCGATCGGGTGCGGTGGCGAATCGCCGTTCATGATGATCGTGTGAGCGGGCGGCGGGGAGCGAGAAGCGGCATGATTCGACGGTACACTGCGGCTGCACTCAGGAGTACGACACCGATCATGGCGATCACGGCGACGGCGGCTGCAGCGGAACGGGCAGGCGGACCCGACCGGTTCATCAATCGTGAGCTCGGCTGGCTCGACTTCAACCTCCGGGTGCTCGAGGAGGCCGAGAACGCCGAGAATCCGCTGCTCGAGCGGCTCAAGTTTCTCGCGATCTTCTCGTCGAACCTCGACGAGTTCTTCATGGTGCGGGTGTCGGGGCTCCGCGAGCAGGCGTTCGGCGAGAGCGCGCCGCAGGACCATGCGCCGGACGGCCTGAGCGCCCTCGAGCAGCTCAAGGCGATCGCCGCGCGGACCCAGGAGCTCGTCGCCAGGCAGTACCGCTGCCTCCGCGAGAGCCTCGGTCCGGCGCTCGAGGCCGAGGGCTTCCGACTCCTGCGCTATGCGACGCTCTCGGACGAACAGCGGGCGCGGGTGGATCGGTTCTTCCAGGAGCGGGCCCTGCCGATCCTCACGCCGATGGCCGTCGATCCCGCGCACCCGTCGCCGCGCTACCACAATCGCGGCCTCTACCTCGGCGTCATGCTGCATCGCACGCAGGGTCTCGGGCCGAAGCAGATGTTCGCCGTGGTGCAGGTGCCGCAGGTGCTGCCCCGGATCGTCGCGGTCGGGGGGGGCGAGCCCGGCACGATGCCCTTCGTGCTCCTCGAGGACGTGGTCTCGGCCCGCCTGCCCGAGCTCTTCGGCGGCTTCGACGTCGACTCGTGGAGCGCCTTCCGCGTGACGCGCGACAGCGACCTCGAGCTGCTCGAGCAGGAGTCGGACGACATGCTCAAGCTCATCGAGGATCGTCTCAAGGCGCGGCAGCGCGGGCAGGCCGTGCGGATCGAGGTCGCCGCCAAGGCCGACGAGGCGATCATGCAGCAGATCATCGAGGAGGAGGGGCTGCACGCGCCCGCCGAGGGCACGGGGGACGGCTACAGCGAGGTCTACCGGATCGACGGACCGCTCGACCTGACGGCCATCTGGGAGCTCTACAAGCTGCCCGGCTACGAGCGGCTCCACGACAAGCCGTTCACGCCCCGGCCGCCCCGGGGGCTCGAGCGTCGCGGCCCGGACATCTTCGCCGCGATCGCGCAGCGCGACATCCTGCTCCATCACCCCTACGAGTCGTTCGATCCCGTGGTGGAATTCGTCACCACGGCCGCGGCCGATCCGCGGGTGCTCGCCATCAAGCAGACGCTCTATCGGACGAGCGGCGATTCGCCCATCTCCCGCGCGCTCATCGCGGCGGCGGAATCGGGCAAGCACGTGACCGCCCTCGTCGAGCTCAAGGCCCGATTCGACGAGGCCAACAACGTCAGCTGGGCGCGGCAGATGGAGCGGGCCGGGGTGCACGTGGTCTTCGGGTTCCTCGACCTGAAGACCCACTGCAAGGTGTCGCTGGTCGTGCGGCAGGAGGGGGGCGGGCTGCGTCGCTACGTGCACCTCGGCACCGGCAACTACAACCCGACGACCGCGCTGCTCTACACCGACCTCGGCCTCTTCACCGCGGACGAGGCGATCGCGGAGGACGCGTCGGCGCTCTTCAACCTGCTCACCGGCTATTCGCAGGGCCATGCCTGGCAGCGGCTCATCGTCGCCCCGGAGCATCTGCAGCGACGCACCGTCGAGCTCATCGACGAGCAGGCGGCGAGGGCCCGTGCCGGCCAGCCCGCGCGGATCTTCGCGAAGCTCAACTCGCTGGTGGATCCCGAGGCGATCGAGGCGCTCTATCGCGCGAGCCAGGCGGGCGTGCCGATCGACATCGTGGCGCGTGGCATCTGCGCGCTGCGGGCCGGCGTGCCCGGTCTCAGCGAGACGATCCGCGTGCGCAGCATCATCGACCGCTTCCTCGAGCACAGCCGAATCTACGTCTTCGGCGAGGGCGACGAGGCCCGCGTCTTCCTCTCGAGCGCCGACTGGATGCCGCGGAACTTCGTGCGACGCGTGGAGGTGATGTTTCCCGTGCTCGCGCCCGACCTCTCCGGCAGGATCCTCCACGAGATCATCCCGACCTACCTCGCCGACAACATGCGGGCCCGCGCGCAGCAGGCCGACGGCTCGTTCCAGCTCCTCCATCCCGCCCCCGGCGAGCCGGGCCGCCGGTGCCAGTACGAGTTTCTCGAGCAGCGCACGGGCGTCCCGGGCGCGGCCGACGGCGGCGCGGGTCGCTGAGATGGGTCGCGACGGACGCGGGTGACGTCCGCACGGCGCCCCGACGGCCGTGAAGCCCGCCGTGCCGATTTCGCGGCTCCGGGGACCGCGGCTGTCGTGTCCCTGGGGACGCTGCTCCACTACGGGTGCGGCGCGCTACAATCGGCTCCGTCATGACGGCGGTGAGCGAGCCGCGTCGATGCCCGAGACCTGTCGAGATCACGAATCGATGGCCGAGGACCACTATCAGACGCTCGGCGTGCCGCGAACGGCGTCGGCCGAGGACATCCGCAAGGCCTACCGCGAGCTGGCACGCAAGTACCATCCCGACCTGCATCCCGACGACGACGCGGCGAAGGAGAAGTTCAAGAAGGTGCAGAACGCCTTCGACGTGCTCAATGACTCGAGCAAGCGGGAGATGTACGACCGCTACGGGAGTTCCTTCGAGGGTGTCGGCGGCGGGGGGCCGGGATGGGGCGGCGGGCCGTTCCCGGGTGGCGGTGGGTTCCCGGGGGGAGGCGCGGGCGGCTTCGGCGGTGGTGAGATCGACCTCGAGAGCCTCTTCGGCGGTGCCGGAGGTTTTGCCGAGATGTTCGGCGGTGCGCGTGGCAAGGCGTCCCGCGGTCGTCGTCGTCCGACGCAGGTGCCGGGCGAGGACGTCACCGCCCGCATCCAGATTCCGTTCCGCCTCGCCATCGACGGCGGCAAGACCGACGTGCGGCTCGAGCGGGCCGGCACGCCCGAGACGATCACGGTGACGATTCCGCAGGGCCTGCCCGACGGGTCGCGGATGCGGCTGCGCGGTCAGGGGCTGCCGGGCGCGAACGGCGGCCCGGCGGGCGACCTCGTCCTCCAGGTGGGCGTCGATCCGCACCCGGTCTTTCGTCGCGACGGAGACACGCTCGAGGTCGCCCTGCCCGTGACGCTGTCGGAGGCGATCGCCGGGGCGAAGGTGGACGTGCCGACGCCGTGGGGCACGATCGCGCTGCGCATCCCGCCCGGCACGTCGAGCGGCCGTCGGCTCCGCGCGGGCGGCATGGGCGTGCGGCATGCCAACGGTGCGAAGGGGGACCTCATCGCGGAGGTGCAGGTCGTCGTGCCCGACGTCACGGACGCGGCGATCCGCGACCAGCTGCTCGAGGCGGCGCGGGCCGCGGAGGCGGGGGCGTCCGATGCACGAGCGCATCTCCGGTGGTGACGCCCGGCGGTGCGGGACTGCCGCGGGGCGTGCGTCTCCTGCGCCCGCAGGATTTCGCGCGCGTCTACGAGCATCGCTTCAGCGCCGCGGAGGGACCGATCGTGGTGTACGCCGCGCCGAATGACGAGCCCGAGGGTCGGGTCCGGCTCGGGCTGTCGGTCTCGCGGCGGGTCGGCTCCGCCGTGGTGCGGAACCGGTGGAAGCGTCGACTGCGCGAGGCGTTTCGCACCGTGCGGGGCGGCCTGCCGGAGGCCACCGACCTGGTCGTCGTGGTGCGCGGCGGGCCGCCCCCCGTGGGCGCCGAGGGGCTGCGCCAGGTGGGGGCATGGCTCGTCGGGCTCGCGCGCCGCGTGACGGCGCGGCGCGGGTATGCGGCGACGGGGGCGCTGCCGTCGCCCCGCGATGACCACGGCCGCGGCCGGAGGCGCTGAGACCATGCCCTCGCCGTCGCCCTGGAGGTCGGTCACGGCCTTCTGCGATCGCTGCGCGGTGCGGGCACTCGTCGCGCTCGTCGTCGTCTACAAGTGGACGCTCAGCCCGCTGCTCGGCCGCCACTGTCGGTTCGAGCCGACCTGCAGCGCGTACTTCCGGCAGGCGGTGGAGCGGGAGGGGGCCGTGCGCGGAGTGCTCAAGGGCGTGCGGCGCATCTGCCGCTGCCATCCGTGGCACCCGGGCGGTCATGACCCTCCGTAGCCGCTCGTCACGGGCCCCGCGCCCCGGCCCACGACGTCACGCCGGCTTCGGCACGAGGTCGAGGAGCCGCCCGGGCGAGCCCATGACGTTGTAGCCGGCATCGACATGCAGGATTTCGCCGGTGATGCCGAGCGACTCACGCGACAAGAGCCAGGCGCCGGCCTTGCCCACCTCCTCGTGCGTCACGTTGCGGCCCAGTGGCGCCATGTGCTGGTAGAGCCCGAGCATGTCCTCGACCCCGGCACCCCTGCCGGCGAGCGTGCGCAGCGGTCCTGCGCTCACCGCGTTGACACGGATGCCCGCGGGGCCGAGATCGAAGGCCATGTACTTCACGCATGCATCGAGCGTCGCCTTGCAGACGCCCATGATGTTGTACCCCGGCACCACCTTCTCACCGCCGAAGTAGGTGAGCGTGAGGATCGACGCGTTCGGTGCGAGGATCGGCCGCGCGAGCCGCGCGACGGCCAGCAGGCTGTAGGCGCTCGTCTCCATCGCCGTGCGAAAGCCCTCGCGGCTGCACATCGTGGTCTCCCCCTTGAGATCCTCGAGGGGCGCGTAGGCGATCGAATGGACGAGGAAGTCGATCGTGCCGAACGCCTCCCGGGTGCGGTCCACCACCGCCGCGATCTGGTCGTCGCTCGACACGTCCATCGGCACGAGAAACGCGGCATTCGGCTCGGGATCCGTGAGCTGGGCGACGCGGCGACGGTTGCGCTGCCGCTCGTCGTCGGGGCGGTCGGGCAGGTGCGAAAAGCCGACGCGGCCCCCCTCGGCGAGCACCTCCTTGGCGATCGCCCACGCGATCGAATGGTCGTTCGCCACCCCGAGTACGAGGCCCTTCATGCCGTCGAATCGTCCCATCGCGTCGCTCCGAGGTGAGGTGGGCGGCGGCCGGGAGCGCCACCGGACGGACAGCGGCCGGCGGCAGTCCGGCGCCTGGCCGAAGAGCGGAAATGTACCGGCTCACCCGGAAAGCCTCAACGCGAGCCGAAGGCCCGGTCGGTCGTCTCCGCGCGCGGTGCGGCGACGACGGCTGCTTGTCGCTGGCGACGTGCGCGGGTACAACGCCCGTCGAGGCCCCGTTAGCTCAATTGGTCAGAGCATCTGACTCTTAATCAGAGGGTTCTAGGTTCGAGTCCTAGACGGGGCACTCCCTCTTGCTCGCGACCGGGGCCGGCGGGTACGCGGGCCCGTCGTCATGCCGGACGCCGCATCGCAGCCGGACGCGACATGCTTCTCACGCGCAGCCGGGCGTCGATCGTGCTGGCCGCGCTCCTCTTCTCCACCGGCGGCGCGGCGATCAAGGGGAGCGAGCTTTCGGCGTGGTGGATCTCGGTCGGCCGGTCGGCGATCGCGGCCGCCGTGATCCTCGCGATCCTGCCCGAGTCGCGCCGGCTCGGCAGTCCCCGGGTCTGGGTCGCCGGTGTGGCGTACGCCGCCACGCTCGTGAGCTTCGCGTTCGCCACCAAGCTCACCACGGCCGCCGCCGCCATCTGGCTGCAGGCGACGGGCCCACTCTACATGCTGTTCCTGGCGCCGCCCCTGCTCGGCGAGCGCGTGCGACCCCGGGACGTCGCGCTCGGCCTCGTGCTGCTCGCGGCCATGGTCGTCCTCTTCCTCGACGCCCGTCACGGAGCCACCACGACACTCGCGCCTCGGCCCGTGCTCGGGAACGTCCTCGGGGCCGTGAGTGGACTGACGTTCGCGCTGACGGTGCTGGCGCTGCGTCAGCGCGCGCGGCATGGTCAGGCGAGCTCGCTGCCGGTGGTCGTCGCCGGCAACCTTCTCGCGTGCGCGGCGACCCTGCCGCCCGCCCTCGCATCGTCGGCCGATGGGGCATCGCCGTCGGCGGCCGACGTCGCGGGCGTCCTCTATCTTGGCTGCGTGCAGGTGGGCCTCGCCTACTGGCTGCTCGACTGGGGGATTCGCCGCGTGACCGCCTTCGAGGCCTCGGCCCTGCTCCTCGTGGAGCCCGCGACGAATCCCCTCTGGGCGTGGCTGGCAACCGGCGAGAGGCCGTCGTGGCTGGCGGCCGTCGGCGGTGTCGTGATCGTCGCCGCGACGTTCCTGCACGCGGCGGTGGCGGCGGGTCGCGTCGTCGTCTCGCACGACAAGGCGTGACCCACCGGGAGCCGCGGGGCGCCAGGCCGGGCGTCTGCCCTCATCCCGCGCCGCGCGTCGTCGTCTCGACCGACTCGATGCGGCCGTCCTCCA
>CAIWZS010000310.1 GCA_903917235.1 uncultured Planctomycetaceae bacterium
AGATCTGCACGTAGCCGCCGTCGCTCGGGCCGCCCGTGGCCGTGATCGAGCCGCCGCCGTTGGCCACGACGACGTTGTCATCGATCTCGACATAGGTGCCGCTCGAGATGCTCGGCGGCACGCTCACGGTGAGCATGGCCCGCGGCTCGAGCCGCTCAGCGGCCGTCAGGCGACCGCGTGACTGCCACCGCCGCTGGCGTCGTGGACCCGACATTCGTCCGGCAAACAGATGAGCAAGCCTGGTCATAGATCCTACGATCCTCCCGCCCGAGTGATGGTGACTCGATTTCGATTGATGCCGGCCCCGAAGATGGTGCGAAGCCGTCGACTACCGGTGTTGTCGCCGACCAAGAGGATGCCGGTGGTCCGACTCGTATTGATCCGATTCGCTTCCGCGGCGGTGCGACCGCCGAACGTCAGGCCCCGCGTGTCGACGAGCGCCACCCCGTAGTTGTTGCCGGCGAAGACGTTCGCCTGGACCCTCGTGCCGGAGAGGTTGCCCTCGGCGCGGAGACCGGTCCCCGCATACGTGCTCCCCGGCGCCGCCTGCGAGCCGCTGAGGGTGTTGCCACGACCGATTTCGCCGAAGACGAGATTGCGGGCGTTGTCCAGGAGCGCGCCCCGCAGTCCACCCCGGAAGACGTTGCCGATCACCCGCGTGCCCTCGAGGTTGCCCGTCGCGTACAGGCCCATCGACGTGGCCGTGTTGAGGCTCGTGACGGTGTTGCCGTCGACCACGAGACCGGATGCACCATCGAGGACGATCCCGAAGCCCGCATGGCCGGTGAACGTGCCGCCCACGACCGCAGCACCAACCAGGCTGCCGGTGGCCCGCAGGCCGGTGCCGCTCGCCTGAACCACGATTCCCTGGACGAGTGTGCCCGCGGAGGCGTCGAGCACCACGGCAGCGCCCGTGTACCTTCGGAACGTCACGGCCCGCAGCGTGCTGCCCGCGGAACGGCCGCCGAACACGAGGCCCCTTGCAGCAGTCAGGCCACCATCCAGGACGACACCCGCGTCGGTGCCGTCGATCGTGAGCCGCGTCTCCACCGCGGGCAGGGGCGTCGAAACCTCCAGGATGTTGCTCGTTCCCGGGAAACGGACCACGCCCTCGA
This sequence comes from uncultured Planctomycetaceae bacterium, assembly GCA_903917235.1. Lineage (GTDB taxonomy): Bacteria > Planctomycetota > Planctomycetia > Pirellulales > UBA1268 > QWPN01. The sequence continues at coordinate 1,116 of CAIWZS010000310.1, forward strand.
CACCCGCCACGTTGGCATTCGTGATCACCTGCCGCAGCGAACCCGTTCCCGCGTCACCGGCACCCGGCAGGACCGACCAGAGCACCGGCTTGCCGGCCGTGACACCCGCCGAACCGACGATCGTGCCGCCATCGGGAACGCGGATACGGTCCGACGCGTCGATCGCTATCGCACCGGCGGTCGTCAGGCCCGCCGGGCCGATCGTGAGATCACCGACACCCACGAGGGAGATGTCACCAAGGCCGGTCACCCGGGCGGTGACTTGCCCCGCGGCGATCCGGATGGCGGCCGCCGGCGGAGCGACCGGCTCCGTCGAGGCTCCGACGCCCGAACCGGCGGTGAAATCCACAACGCGGCCAGCCGCCTGGAAGATGGTGCCCGTGTCGCCCACGATCGCGCCCGACGCGGAACGGAATGCCGTGTCGGCGCTCAGATTCACCACGTCGTCACGCCAGGCCTGATTGCCGGTGGTGTGAACCTGTCCCCCGGCGACGAGTGACGCTCCCCCGATGCTCGTCGCGAGGCCGGCGAGAGGCACGGTGCCCCCGACTGCACCGCTGAACGTCGTCAGGCCGGTCGTGTTGGCGAGCAGTGCGAACGCGCCGTCGAGCGTGCTTGCGAAGGTGATCGCGCCGGCGGCCGCATCGAGCGTCGTGTCGGCACCGAGCACCACCACGTCGTTGAACACCTGCCCCGCGGCAGCACTCGTCGTGATCGCCCCGCCGTTGATTTCGGTCCTGCCGCCGGCGTTCGTCGTGAGGCTCGCGAGCCGCACCGTCCCGCCCACGGGGCCGTTGAAGCTCGTCGTGCCCGTCGTGTCGGCTGCCAGCGCGAACCCGCCGTCGAGCGTCGTCGCGAACGTGATCTCGCCGGCTGCCGCGTCGAGCGTCGTGTCCGCTCCGAGCAGCACCGCATCGTTGAACACCTGGCCAGCCGCGTCGCTCGTCCTGATCGCCCCACCGTTGATCTCGGTCCTGCCGCCCGCGTTCGTCGCGATTCTCACGAGCCGCGCCGTCCCGCCGACGGAGCCGTTGAAGCTCGTCGTACCCGTCGTGTCGGCTGCGAGTGCGAAACCCCCGTCGAGCGTCGTCGCAAACGTGATCGCGCCGGCGGCCGCGTCGAGCGTCGTGTCCGCTCCGAGCGTCACCGCGTCGTTGAACACCTGGCCTGCCGGGCCGCTCGTCATGACCGAGCCGCCGTTGATCGCGGTCGTGCCGCCGGCGTTCGTCGTGAGGCTCACGAGCCGCGTCGTGCCGCCCACCGTACCGTTGAAGCTCGTCGTGCCCGTCGTGTCGGCGGCGAGCGCGAAACCACCGTCGAGCGTCGTCGCGAACGTGATCTCGCCGGCGGCCGCGTCGAGCCTCGCGTCCGCTCCGAGCACCACCGCGTCGTTGAACACCTGGCCCGCCGAGCCGCTCGTCGCGATCGAGCCGCCGTTGATCTGGGTCGTGCCGCCTGCGTTCGTCGTGAGGCTCACGAGCGGCGTCGTGCCGCCCACCACCCCGTCGAACCGGGTCGTGCCCGTCG
>CAIWZS010000311.1 GCA_903917235.1 uncultured Planctomycetaceae bacterium
CCGCGGTGCGAAGGTTCTGGCCCTCGACCCGTTTCCGATCGCGCACGCCCGTGGCAGTTCGCATGGCCAGACGCGGCTGATCCGGCTGGCGTACTTCGAGCATCCCGACTACGTCCCGCTCCTCGTCCGGGCGTGGGATCTTTGGCGGGATCTCGAGCGACGCACCGGCCGGCGGCTGCTGAGCGAGTCGGGGCTCGTCATGGCGGGCCCGCCCGATGGCGAAGTGATCGCCGGGGCGGTGCGCTCCGCGGAGATGCACGGGCTTTCGCTCGAGCGACTCTCGGCGGGCGACGCATGCCGCCGATGGCCGCAGTTCAGGCTGCCCGAGTCATGGGCTGTCGTCCACGAGCGACAAGCCGGGCATCTCGCCGTGGAGGCGTGTGTCGCCGCCCATGCCGAGGCCGCCGAGCGGGCCGGGGCGACGCTCGAGATCGGCACCCGCGTGCTGGACTGGCGATCCGAGGGCGAAGGCGTCGTGGTGAAGACCGAGCAGGGCGACGTGTTTGCCGACCGGCTCGTGCTCGCGCCGGGCCCGTGGGCCGCCGACATCATCCGTCTGCCGCAGGTGCCGCTCGTCGTTCTCCGCAAGTCGCTCTTTTGGTACCGGCCCGAGGGTGCTGCGGCCGCGTCGTTCGCCGCTGGGAAGATGCCGTGCTTCGCCTTCGACGCGCCGACCGGGTTCTTCTATGGCTTTCCGAGCCTCGATGACCGCGGGGTCAAGATCGCCGAGCACTCCGGTGGCGACGTCGTGGCCGACCCGCTGCATGTGAATCGCCGGATCGATGACCGCGAGCGGCAGCGTGTCGAGGCGATCAACGCCGCGCACCTGCCCACCCTCGGGACGACGCGCACCGACCATGCCGTCTGCCTCTACACGATGTCGCCGGACCGGCATTTCGTGGTGGGGCGTCATCCCGAGCATGAGCGCGTCGTGATCGCCGCGGGGTTCTCCGGCCACGGCTTCAAGTTCGCAAGCGTCCTCGGAGAGGCGATCGCGGACATCACGCTCGATGGGAACACGCGCCTCGCGATCGACTTCCTGTCACCGAGCCGTTTCCCGTAGCCATGGGCCGACCGTGGAGCACCGGCTTCGGGGGCGGAAACAATTTCCTCGCTCCTGTCGCAGCGGCCGATCGCTCGGCAAGCGTTCGCCGACCCCTTCGCCTCGCATCTCTGACTCTCCTCGTCAGCAGTTCGTGGAACCCGGACTGTGAACTACTCGGCCGGAGGTGCCGAGGGAAGAGCCCGGCGGTGCCTTGCGGCGCGTGCCTGGTCTCCGGCCCGCGACCAGTACGCGGCGAGGGCTTCATGGCTCGGGCGGTGTTGCGGGTCGATCTGGAGGGCGATCTCGTACCAGCGGGCGGCTTCCTGCTCGAGCCCGAGCTCGAGCATCATCCCTCCCACTTCGGCACGAACATCCGGGTCGTGGGGATTCACTCGCGCGCGTCTGGCGGCCTCCGCGAGGGCGACCTGGCGGTGGCCGAGGTCCTGACCCTTTTTGCGTTCGGACTCGGCGCCCTCCGACTCGCCGAGCCGGGCGAGGATCGCGGCATGCACGAGCCTGCAGCGCGGACTGCGCTGGTCGAGGACGACGGCCTGGGCGGCAAGGGCACGCGCGTCATCGGTATCGCCTGCTTCGAGGGCGATCTCGGCAAGATTCGTGATGACTACCGCCTGCGCCTCGTCGGAGAGGTCGAGTGTCAGAGCTTCGAGCAGCATCGGCTTGGCCCGATCACGTGCGCCACGTTTGAGCATGCAGTCGGCAAGCCCGAGGGCACTTGCCGGCTCGTCCGGCCGTTGGGCATGGCAGCGGGCGTAGTGCTCGGAGGCGTCCTCGAGGCGGGCGGTTTCCTGCTCCATGCGGGCCACTGCCTGGAGCGTGTCGTATCGCCACGGCGCGAGTTCGAGTGCCGCGCGGTAGTGCTCGAGCGCCGTCGCCCACTCCTCGGCCTCCTCGTGCATCCGGCCCTTCCAGTAATGGACGAGTGGATTGGCGGGCTGCCACGCCGCCCAGAACTCGAGGCATTTCCCCGCCTTCTCCGGCCACAGGGCGTTGAGGTAGCCCTGCGCGAGCGCCTCGTAGCACTCCTCCGCGATCTGGTCGGTCGGCTCGGAGCCGATGAGCCGCTCGATCGGCCTCTCGACATCGACGATGTCGCCGCACTGCGCCTCCGCCAGCAGTCGCTGGGTCGAGATCTGCGTCGAGTCCCAGCCTGCATGAGCAGCTCGGACGAGTGCGGCGTCGGCTCCGAAGAGATCGCCCTTGCGTCGCAGGGCTCGCGCCAACTGAAACGTCACGCGGCCTGATGGCGCGCGGCCGGCGAGATCTTGCAGCAGCGCCGACGCCGTGTCGAAGTCCCGCCGTGCGAGAGCCGCATTCGCGCGCAGCTCCAGGAGATTCGCCGCGAGCGGCCTCCATGCCAGGGCGACCACCGCCACGCCGATGGCAAGCACTGCGGCGGGGCGTCTCAGCGATCGTCGTCCCGGCCACAGCCGTGCGGCCCGCGACACCGGTGGGACGACGACCCTCCCAGAGGGGACGGAACGGTTGCCAGTGCCTGTATCCACATCACCAACGTTTACTCATCGCTGACCACCTGGCCGTCGCGACGCCCACCGAGCCGCTGATAGGTGACGTGATTGATGCTCTGCGAGAGCATCCGCACGTTCCCGTCGGCGAAGAGGAAGTTGGCGCCGCCACTGTGACGCGACCGGAATCCCCAGCTGAAGTTCCAGTTGCTTTTGGTAAAGCACTGGGGGCTCGGCGCACCGGCGGCCGTGGCGGCGGCTTGGGACGCGTAGCAGGTTGTCATCGTGTTGATCGGCACGACCGTCGACGCATGGGCGTTGTTGAAGCCGTTGAAGGACCAGTTGCCCTCAAGGTGATCATGGCAGTCCGCGAGCGCCTCGCCGACCAGGATCGTCTTGGAGAGGCCGTCAGAGATCATCTGGAACGTGCAGCCTTTCTCGGCATTCGCGAGTCGGGAAAAGACGCCCGACATGCCGCTCATGTCACCGGCGTTGCCGTGGCCCGCGTTGCCTGCCGGCTGTTCCCGGAACTGTTCCCACGGTGCGCAGGCTCCATCATTCGACGGAGTGCTCTGCGACCCCATGCTGCCGACGTAGCTGCCGAGCGCCCATCCGTTCGTCGAGTTGCCGTTGTGCAGTGCACTGACATCGGCTGGGCAGCGGATCATCGGCAGCGTGACGGACCGAAAGAGCTTGCCGCCGCCGATGTCAGCGTCACGCAACCAGGCGGTGTTTTGGTTCGACCAGTCGAGACTATCGTACACATGCGAGTATTCGGCGTAGGGCAGGATGTGCGCCTGCCAGCCGAGGCCATGCGCGCCCCACTGATTCGGCGGTGCCGCGCGAGGGAGTGCCCCTCTCGCGTTGTGATGGGTCTGCAGTGAAAGACCGTACTGCTTGAGATTGTTCGTGCAGTTCGAGCGGCGGGCCGCCTCGCGGGCCGACTGGACGGCCGGCAGCAACAGGCCGATGAGCACCGCGATGATCGCGATCACAACGAGCAACTCCACGAGCGTGAACGCGCGTGGTCTGTCACGATGGCCTCGATGGAACATCATGGAACGATCCCTTTAATGAGATGAAAATAAGGATGATCCCATCGGCTGGATGGCACGTAGGGGCCCCGTCTGCCCCGCCCCCACCGCACCTTTGAGCATCCGTATCAGTCCGCCCCCTTGAAAGGGTAGTCCTCGTTTTGGGCGGCTGTCAAGAGAACCGGCAGGTTGCGGTAGATGACTGCGGCGGGGGCGGCCGTCCGGGTTTCTTGGCCCTGCCAGGTGCCGGCGATCAGGTCGATTCGGGCGTCCCCGTCGATGTCCGCAAGTGCAAAACATGTGTGGTTGCAGGAGTCCCGCTCGATCGAGTGCGGGGCGAACGTGCCGTCGGATTGCTGCTCGAACCAGGCCAGGGAGTCGTACGTCCCGGCTGGCTCGAGTGGGGCTGCCTGGTGGAGCGAGCAGGCTACGACGTCGATGTCGCCGTCGCCGTCCAGGTCCGCCGCGGAGGCTTGGCACACGCCCGGCATGAGGCCGATCTCACGGACCTCGAACGAACGATCTCCGAGGTTCCGTAGCCAGCGGACGCCGTGGTAGGGCTTCGCGAGTCCGCTGTCGAGCGTGTCGCCGTTGGCGTGCAGGATGTCGATCCGGCCATCGCCGTCGATGTCGGCGAGCTCGCACCCGCTCGTGCCCCACGAGGGGTCAGGGAAGGCATGCGCCACGGCATGCTCGTACTCGCCGTCGCCGCGGTTCCAGTACACGTCGACCGTCTCGTGTTCCTGCCCGAAGGCCGCGACGATGTCGGCGCGGCCGTCACCGTCCATGTCCGCGACTCGGGCGCTCACCACGCCGTGCCTCGGGTCGAGCACGCGATCCGCCGAGATGTCCCGGATCGTGCTGACGATCCGCAGTGCCCCCGTCGAACGCCAGCCGAATTCGGCCACGACGACCTGTGTGGTGGCGTCGCCGTCGATCGGACGGGCTTCGACGATCCGGGCCAATCCGTCACGGAGCAGCTTCGAGGTGAAGCCGGTTGCCGACTCCTCGAGCCACCACAGCGACCCGTCGGCGTGGTCGGCCGGCAGAAACGAGCCCAGGTCACTCACGAGGTACGTGCCGCCTTCGCCGGTTGTGTTCAGCGGCACGATACGGCACGGGTGGCGCAGTTCCGCGACCGTCTCAACCGCCTCCGCGCCCGGCGTCAGCGTCCACCGTTCCACCCTCCCGCGCCGCATGTCGCTTACGAGCATGTCGCGTTGTTCCTGCCGCCAGAACATGGCCGCGATGGCCGGATCATCGGCCGTGAAGGCCGGGGAGAGCGGTGCGGCAACGAACCGGATTGTGGTGGGGCGTTCGCTGCGGTCCGCTGCCCGTGGAATCGAGAGTCGCTCGGGCGCCTGGTCCTGGAAAAAGCGGATGGCGTCGCGTTCCACGGGTCGCTTGAGGTCGCTGCGGGCCGCCGTCAGATAGAAGTCGTAGCCCTGCCGCACTTCCGCCGGCCACCGGTCCCGCGGAAAACCCGACGCGAGCGGGAGGCGATGGCAGTCGCCGCAGAAGCGTTCAATCGTCGCACGGGACTCGGCGCTGAGAGCCGGTGTCGCGGGCCCGGGACCACCGTCATGCGGGGTTTGCGAGCCACAACCGGCGAGGCCAATCGCGAGACAGACGAGTCCCGTCGAGCGTCTTCCTGCGACGGTGCCCCGGACGTCTCGTGAGTCTTTCATCGATCGCACCAGCGCACGAGTGGGTCGGTCTCGTCGCCCGGCCCACGCGCTACACAAGTTCGGGCAGCGGCGCGTGGTGGTCGGTCAGGTATTGCGGCCGGCCGGTGAGATCACGGATGGTCGAGAGGTGGTCGATGCCGAGGCGATTGTAGAGCGTGGCGTGGATTTCCTCGAAGCGAACCGGCCGCTCGACCACGGTCGCCGCCGTGCGGTCCGTGGCCCCGATCACCTGGCCGGTCTTGAGCCCACCGCCGGCGAGAAGTGCACACGAGACGTTTGGCCAGTGGTCGCGGCCCGCATCCTTGTTGATCTGCGGCGTGCGGCCGAACTCGCCCCACACGACGACCGTGACGTCGTCGGCCATCCCGCGGTCGTGGAGATCCTCGATGAGCGCCGAGACACCTTGGTCGAGATCCGGGAGGTTTGCGCGGCAATTCGCAAAGTTGCCGCCGTGGTAGTCCCAGAAACTGAAGCTCAGCGTGACGCACCGCACGCCCGCCTCGACGAGCCGTCGTGCCGCGAGGAACTGCTGCATGAGGCGTGGGGCGCCATCGCCCTGATGCTTTTCGGTGCCGTAGCCGTAGCGGTCGCGGACCGCCTGCGGCTCCTTCGAGACGTCGAGCGCATCGGCGAGCGCACTGGATGTGAGCACGCCGAAGGCCTGCTGTTGGAACGTGTCCATGCCGTCCATGAGGCCGGTGGCATCGACCTTCCGGTTGAACGTGTCGAGTGCAGCCTGAAGCCGACCGCGGTCACCAAGCCGCTCGAGCGTGAGGCCCGAGAGGACGAGGTCGCCCTTGGCGTCACCGTTGGGCTGGAACGGGGCGTAGGCGGGCCCGAGGAAGCCCGGCTTGCCGGAGTTGTAGGGCGTGTGCTGCATCCGGGGCGAAAGACCGACATAGGCCGGAGTCGCGGGCGTGGTGGCTCCCTCGAGTTTGGCGACCACCGAGCCAAACTCCGGCCAGCCGCCCGATGGCTGCCGCTGGTGGCTGCGGCCGGTCATGCACTGGAAGGAGTAGTGGTCGCCGGTCGCTCCGACGATCGAGCGCACGATGGCGAGCTTGTCGGTGATCCGGGCGAGCCGCGGCAGCAGTTCGCACATCTGGATGCCGGGCACGTTCGTGGCGATCGGTCGGAATTCGCCCCGCACTTCGGATGGCGCGTCCGGCTTGAGGTCGAACATGTCCTGGTGGGGCGGTCCACCCGGCAGAAAGATCATGATCAC
>CAIWZS010000312.1 GCA_903917235.1 uncultured Planctomycetaceae bacterium
CCGACCGTGCCTCCATCCACGGCGGTCGCCGCGTCGCCGGAGTCGCCCACGGGGCCGCGTTCGAGGATGAACGAGAGGCTCGCCGACGGCGAGACGTTGCCGGCCCGGTCCACCTGCCGCACCTGCACGAGGTTCTGTCCGGCAACGGGGCGGACGCGCGAGGCCCACGTGGCACCGCCGTCGGTCGAGTAGCCCACGCGGGCACCCGGCTCCACGCCGAGGACGGTCAGTCGACCGTCGCGGGTGACGCGGTCCCCCGCGCTGGCGCCCGTGTCCACGGTCAGCCGCACCGTGGGCGCGAGGCTGACCGTGTCGAGCACGAAGCGCAGCGGCGGCGACGGCCGCGAGGGGTTTCCGGCAAGGTCGACCTGGCGGACCCGCACCACGTTGACGCCCTCGCGCGGCGCGAATGACGCCGCCCAAGTTGGGCTGCCATCGGCCGCATACTCGAGCGTCGTGTCGGGCAGCCGGCCGACCGCCGCGATCCGACCGTCGGTCGTGACGCGATCGGTCGGGCTCCGCCCGGTGTCGTCGAGGAGCACGGCCCGCACCGGCGCAGGAGGTGCGCGGTCGAGGATGAAGGTGAATGTCGTCGCTTCCGAGACGTTGCCCGCCGCGTCGACCTGGCGGACGAGCACGGCGTTGAATCCCTCCCGCGGCGCGAAGCGGCCGTGCCACGTCCGGCCGCCGTCACGCGAATACTCGGCCCTCGCGCCGGCCTCGAGGTCGATCGACAGCGTGCCGACCCGCGTGATGCGATCGGTGGCGCTCGCGCCGGTGTCCTCGGCGAGCGACACGGCGGGAGCCGGCGGCGGCATCGCATCGGGGTAGGCGGCCACGCCCCACGCCTCGCAGATCTGCCGGATCGTGTACATCGCATAGTTCGTCGTGGGCACGCCCACGCCGGCCGTGGGTCCGTTGTCATTCTGTGCGGTGACGAACACGACGTCGTCGACGGTCGTCGTCGCGAGCAGCTGCTGCGTGGATCCGAGGAACGAGAGGAAGTCGGACTCCTGCCAGTAGCCGAAGAAGGGGATTCCCTGCGCGACGTCGTGCTCGGCGCTGAAGACGAACGTGATCCTCGACTCCTGTCCGGGCTGGATCACGGTCGACTGCCAGTCCATCGGCAGCTCGGTGAAGAGCCACGGGCTCGCGACGACGTCGGTGCCGGTGCCCTTGAGGGTGAGTGTGGGATTGGCCGGGATCTCGTCCTGCAGCTTCCAGTAGCTGGCGGGATCGGCGGTGGCGGTGATAGCGTCGTACTGGACGAGCTGGCCGAAATTCGTGCCCGTGCCGGTGGCCACCAGGTTGGTGACCGAGATCGTGCCGTCACCGGCCGCATAGGGCTGCTGGAGCAGGCTCCTCTGCAGGTCGGCCGCGGCCTTCGCGGGCGCCTGCGGCGTCACCGTGCTGCCGGAGACGGTGTTCATCCAGCGGTAGTAGGAGGAGGCGTTCGGGGCTCCACCGACGTACGTCTCCATGTAGGCCATCGAGAGGATGGGGTCGGTGATCGACGGATCGCGATAGAAGGGATACACCGCGGCCGGGTTGGTCTTGTCGAGGAACCGCGAGCCGTCGAAGTCCAGCCAGGACTTCTCGAGGATGGGCATGCCGTTGGTCGGGTTGAGCGCGGACGGAAACGTCATCGTGTTGACCTTGGCGAACACCGACGAGTCGACCTCGAGCGCCATGCCGATCCCGAGATCGGCAGGGTAGCCGTCGGTCCGCTTCGCCCAGTCGAGCCAGCAGGCGATGTGCTGGTAGGCGTAGTCGCCCGTCAGGCCCGTCGCCCCCTTCGTCAACTCCGGATCGATCGTCAGCCGCGGGACGAGGCCCGCCGGCACCGCGGCGTTGTCGAGCAGCGTCGCGAGCCAGCTGAATGCCCGCGGCAGGTTCGCCCAGTCGGCGGGCAGCGTGAGCTCGGCGGGCGCCCCGGTCGCGAGCGGCTTCCAGCCGGCCGGCACCGGCGCGGGCTTCGAGAAGCTGAGCCGGTCGATGAGGATCTCGATCGGCACGGGTGGTGTCGCCGTCGCTCCACGAGGTTCCCCGCTGGTCCCGGCCTTCTGGAGGAACGCCACGAAGTTGGTGGGATCGCCGTTCGTGTCGAACGCCGGCGCCGCCGTCGGATCGTAGAACGCGTTGCCCACCACCGCCGGATCGCTCACGTAGAGCACGAGCCGCTGCGGCGGATGGTCCGCGAGATAGCCGAGCAGCCAGGTGTGGTACGTCGACAGCGACGCCGCGTCGCTGCCGCACTCGCGATAGTCCCAGAGGACGAGGTCCTCGAGCTCAGGGGGTGTCGCCGTCGGCAGCCCCGTGGCCGTCGCCTGCCAGGTCTGCGGCAGGAACTGATACTGGAACACGCAGATGTTCGGGGGAGCCGTGACGGCCCCTTGAGTCCCCTGGCTCCAAAACGGCATGAACCCGTTCGGGTCGGCCGGGTCGGTGAATTTTCGGCAGAACGCGATGAACTCGTCCACGCCTGCTCCCGGCCCGGCGACCGGCGCATCCCACGTGCCGAAGGCGTCGATCAGCCCGAGGCCCTCGGAGGCATGCTCCGTGCTGAAGATGAGATAGGTCCGCGACAGATCGGCGGGCATGATCCCGCCGCTCGTGTGCTTGCCGACGAAGTAGCCGAACGTGCTCGCGGGCGTCCCGTCCGTCGGCGTTCCGAAGATCGTGGCCGCGGGGTCGGCCGCGTTGCGGGCCGCGGAGTAGATCGTGGTGGGCGCCTGCGGTTGCGGGTTCGTGAGCGTCACGCCCGCGGCATAGGCGTCCACGTACGTGGTGCCGCCCGCCGACTCGGTCATGTTGTAGAGCTCGCAGTAGGCGGCATCGAGCAGGCGGTCGGCCGCGGACGCTCCCACGGTCCAGCCGGCCATCTGGCCAAGGTTCGTGTAGCCGTGGGCCAGCCCGGTGCCGACGAACTGCGGAGATCCATCGAGTTCGGGCCACCACGTCTTCTGGTAGTCGCGAATGGCGTTGAGCGTGCCCTCATCGGCCGGAATGCCACTGGCCTCCGCCTCGATCGTGATCTCCGAAATGAATGTGTGCCTCGACCCGCCCGTGGCGAGGATCGAGTTGGCTTCGTGGGCCCAGTAAAACGCCTTCTGCCATTCGGCCGCGAAGGACTGCCCGGCCGGCGACCAGTTCCACACGTGGCCATCGCTCGTGAAGTCGGGGACGAGCGCGATCTCGCCTGCGAATCCCTTCGCGTCGAGTTCGAGGATCGTGCTGATCAATCGCGAGGAGGCGTCCAGCTGGAAATTCTGGCTGATCGAAGGGTCGCTCGAGGCCGGGTCAGCCAGCCGAAGCACGAGCTTGGCGGCGGTGAGGGGCTGCTGCGCGGAGGTGGCGTAGTCGACGATCCCGTCGTAATACCCGGCGTCGCCGTTGTCGCCCTCGATCCACATCGCCACCGGCATCTGCGAGACGGTGGCGAGCAGACGTCGCGCCTCCAGTCGCTCACAGGTCAATGGTCGTGTGCGGCTTCGGCGGCGCATGGCCCCCCCTGTCGTCGTGCGGCATCGAAACACCTGCCTGCAGGCTAGTTGCGTATACGCATTCCCGCAACGTTCGGGTCGGTTGGCCGGGGCTGCCGGTGCTCCGTCGCCGGACGGTCGCTGCGGGCATCCTGCCCTTCGCTCCCTGCATGTCCGCTGCGCTTCGCCCTCCGGGCTGCGCTTGCTTCCATAGCCCGGCTCCCGGAGCACCGGCAGCCCCTGTGTTTCTATGTGGCGCACGCCTCCAGGCGTGCGAACCCGGGATCGGGACCAGAAAGACCCGTGACCGTGTTTGTTGGTCGGGGCTGCCGGTACTCCGTCGCCGGACGGTCGCTGCGGGCATCCTGCCCTTCGCTCCCTGCATGTCCGCTGCGCTTCGCCTTCCGGGCTGCGCTTGCTTCCATAGCCCGGCTCCCGGAGCACCGGCAGCCCCTCGGTTTTCTATGGCGCACGGCTAGGCGAGGTGTGCGTCGAGAAACGCGAGGCGATCGGCCGACATGTCGATCCGTTGCTGGAGCGACGCGCCGCTGCCGTGGCCGGCCCGACGCTCGATCCGAATCAGGAGCGGCGGACCCTGCGGCTGGGCGTGCTGCAGGGCGGCGGCGAACTTGTAGCTGTGCGCTGGGACGACGCGGTCGTCCCGCTCGGCCGTCATCACGAGCGTCGCGGGATAGTTCGCACCGGCGCGGACGTTGTGCAGCGGCGAATAGCCCCGGAGGTAACGGAACATCTCCTCGCTGTCGTCGCTCCGCCCGTAGTCGCCGGCCCACGCGTAGCCGATCGTGAAATCGTGGTAGCGGAGCATGTCGAGGACGCCGACCTCCGGCACGACGGCGCCGAACAGATCCGGTCGCTGCGTGAGCATCGCGCCTGCGAGCAGGCCTCCGTTGCTGCGGCCGTTGGCGGCGAGCCGGTCGGCCGTCGTCCAGCCGCTGGTGACGAGCCACTCGGCGACCGCGATGAAGTCGTCGAAGACGTTCTGCTTCTGGAACTTCGTCCCCGCCTCGTGCCACGTCTCGCCGAACTCGCCGCCGCCCCGCAGGGTGGCCACGACGTACACGCCGCCGCGCTGCATCCACGCGATCGCGTCGGGGGAGTAGGACGGCGTCAGCGAGATGTTGAAGCCGCCATACCCGAAGAGCCAGGTCGGATGGTCACCGGTCGGCGCGAGGCTCCGGAGCCGCGACACGAATGCGGGCACGCGCGTACCGTCCCGGCTCGTCGCCCAGATCTGCTCGGTCACGAAGTCCGCCGAATCGAACGGCACGGGCGGCGCATACCATCGTCGGGTGAGCCGCGTGCCGACGTCGAGGCTGAGCACCTCCGCCGGCTGGGTGAAGCTCGTGTACGAGACGAAGGCGAGCGGGGAATCGCCACGCGGCGTGATGGTGCGCACGCTGCCGAAGCCCGGCAGCGCGACCTCGCCGACCGACCGGCCCGAGCGGGTGAAGACCTCGAGCCGGCTCGCCGCATCATCGAGGTAGTCGACGACGAAGCGGCTTCCGACGGCGGCCACGCCGCTGATGCCGTCGGGGCCGTCGGCGATTACCTCCCGCCAGTTGGCGGGGTCGGGACGGCGGAGGTCCACCCGCACGAGACGGCCGTTCGGGGCGTCGGCCGTCGTGTACACCCACGCATGGAACCGGTCCTGGGCGATCACCTCGTAGCGGGCCGGCGTCGTCGTGGGGAGGTGCCGGACACGTCCGCCCGCCGGGCCGGGCACGACGTAGGCGAGCGTGTTGGTCAGCATGTCCGAGGCCAGGTCCAGCCAGACCCGGCCGCTCCCTCGCGCCGTGTAGGCGATGGGCATCAAGGCCGGATCCTCAGGCGTGTCGAACACCCGCACGTCGCCCGCCACCGGCGTTCCCAGCCGGTGGTGGTACACCGCCATGTTCGCGTTGGACGACTCGAGCGGATCGGCGGGCTCGGGATACCGGGAGTAGAAGAATCCGCGCCCGTCGCTCGTCCAGGCCACGCCCGAAAACTTCGACCACTCGATCCGCTCCGGGAGATCCCGCCCCGAGCGGACGTCGCGGATGCGCCACGTGTTCCAGTCGGATCCACCGTCCGACGCGGCCCACGCGACGTGGCGGCCGCTCGGGCTCGGATACCAGGCCGCCAGCGAAATCGTGCCGTCGGCCGACAGCGTGTTCGGGTCGAGCAGCACCCTCCCCTCGGCACGACCGCCCCGCGACACGAAGAGGACCGACTGCGCCTGCACGCCGTCGTTGGCCCGCCAGAAGAGGTGCCCTCCGGCGGTCCTCGGCTGCTCGAGCGAGGGCTGCTGGAGGAGTTCGGCCATCTGCGCGGCACGAGCCTCCCGTGTGGGAAGGGTGCGCAGGAAACCATCGGTGAGATTCGATTCCGCCTCGACCCAAGCGGCCGTCCGCGGGTCGGCGGGATCCTCGAGCCAGCGATAGGGATCGGGGACGGCCGTCCCGAAGTACGTGTCGACGTGGCCGCTCCGCTCCGCCACCGGGTAGTCGATCGTGGAGAGGGTGACGTCCGCGGCGACCGGCGTGTCGCCCGACAGCATGACGCGGGTCTCGAGCCCCTCGACGGCAAGCGGGCGATGGCGGCCGCGTGGCCGTCGCACCCCGCCGCGCGGGGAGATGTGGGAAGACCGCGGAGACAGCCGCTTCAGCCAGCCCGGCAGCGAGGTCGCACCCATGTTCGTCGCGTGGTCCTTGGGAGTCGGACGTCGTCCATGCACGCCGGGGAGCACCGCGAGCGTCCGCTCCCGAGTCTATCGCCGCCCATCCCGGTCGGCGGGAATCGACGCATGCTCCGCAGCGGGGATCTCAGGCTACTGGAGGCGGAATCGCTGCCCGATGCCGCGGTCGAGGGCCCGCGCGTAGGCGAGGTGCGCGAGGGCGACGTCGCAGATGGCCATGCCGATCGGCACGGCGATGATGCGCTCGGTCGCCGCCTCGCGACCGGGCTTTTTCCCGGCCACGAGCTCGCCGATCGTGGCGTACACGGGCGGCATTCCCCCGGGAAACTCCGGGTCGGGGCGGCCGTCCGCCGTCAGCCGTTCGCGGCCGATCCGGTCGAAGTACTCCGCAAGCGCGACGTCGTCCACGATGAACTTTTCGGCGGCGTGCAGCGCCTCCGCGGTGTAGGCGCAGCCTCCCTCGATGCCCACCGCGAAGGCCCCCGGCTTGAAGGAGTCGAGATCCACGACCTGATCGTCGCCGTTGGTGCAGGTGGCGATCACGTCGGCACCCGCCAGGCAGGATGCGTTGTCGCCGCAGGGGATGATCGCGCCGGGGAAGGACGCGGCCGCCTCGCGGGCGAGCCTCGTCATGGCCTCCGCCCGGATGTCGCGCAGCCGCACCTCCCGGATCGAGGGAAGCACGTGCGTGATGAAGCGCACGTGCATCGTCCCCTCGAAGCCGCAGCCGACGAGCGCGAGCGTGCGGGCATCGGCGGGCGCACCGTGCGTCGCGGCGATCGCGCTCACCGCGGCGGTGCGGAGTCCGGTGAGGTAACCGCACTCCATGATCGCCAGTGGGATGCCCGTCTCGGTGTCGTTGTAGACCTGCAGGCCGGTGACGTTCGGCAGGTCGCGCCGGTGGTTCTGCGCGAATCCGGCCACCCACTTGAGCCCGCACGCGCCCAGGCCATGGAGATAGGCGGGCATGGCGTGGATGAAGTTCGCCGGATCGGTGCCGGTCGGATGCACGCCGATCTTCGGGTGCATTTCATAGGTGCCGGCGGCGTGCTCGCGGAGCGCGCCCGTCACGACGTCGATCACCTCGGCGGTGGTCAGGTCGAGGGCCATCACGTCGGCCCGCGACAGAAGGAGCACGTCGATCGGCTTCATGGTCGATCCCTTCGGATGGATTCACAGGCGGCCCGGCAGCGGACCGTGGCCGGCACGGGGCAGTCCGCTCCCGGCGTCACTCCGGGGCAGAGCCGAGCGGCCAGAGCTCGAGGCGGCGCACGAGCAGCTCCGCCTGCTCCGTCTGGAGAAGGATCTTCCCGGCGCTCGGCAGGCAGTCGAACGCCTCGTTCACGACGACGCCGTTGACCTTGTATACGAGCGTGCCGCCGTCGGCGATCACGTCCATCCGCGTCCACTGGCCGAGGGGGCTCTCCACGTCGGCGGCGCCACGGAAGCCGAGCACGTCCTTCCAGTCGGGGTCGCGTCCGAACCAGTTGATCCGTCCCTTCGTGAAGGTCTGCCGCTCGGCGCCGCGCGTCCAGACGGTCTCGCCGTCGCGGTCCTTCGCAGTCTCGGCGGAGAGCGTGACGGGATAGGAGCGGCCGGTGATCGGGTCGGTGCCCGCGAGCACGAGGATGTCCCCCACGCCTCCCTCGATGATCTGTGCCTCGAAGGAGGCGAGCCAGGTCCCGCCGAAGCCGCCGTCCGGCCCCCAACCGTGCACGAGCAGCCCGGAATCCCGGGCGCGATCGACGCGGTCGCCCCACGTCTTCTCCCCCCAGGTGAACTCGATCACGAGATGGTAGTCGCGCCAGTCGTCGAGCGTGATGAGGCCGCCGAAGCCCTCGCCGGACACCCGCAGCACGCCGTCCGCCACGGTGAAGACCTTCTTCGGGTCGGTGTACTTCGTCTCCCGATGCCAGACGTAGAAATGCTCGAGGTTCTCGCCGTTGAAGAGTTTGACCGGGCCGTCGACGGGCGTGCGGGCGGCGCCGCGGGCCGGTGGTGCCGCGGGTTCGCCGGGCAGTTCGCGGATCAGGACGTTCCTGAAGGCGACCGGGTCGCCGTGCCCTGCGAACCCGAAGTGGCCCCGCGTGCGTTTGACGCCCGGTGGCAGGGCTCCGTCCTTCGATTCGGTGATCGTGTCGAGGTCGACGTCCAAAATCGTGAAGCCGTTGAGTTCCACACGGCAGCGGCTGCCGCGCACCGTCACCTCCTGCACGTTCCATTCGCCGGTCGGCCGCAGGAAGCCCCGCGCCGCCGCGGCGAGGCCGTAGGCCGAGCCGTGATGCTGCCGCGGGTCGAG
The DNA here is from genome assembly GCA_903917235.1 of uncultured Planctomycetaceae bacterium. Lineage (GTDB taxonomy): Bacteria > Planctomycetota > Planctomycetia > Pirellulales > UBA1268 > QWPN01. The sequence continues at coordinate 8,477 of CAIWZS010000312.1, forward strand.
CGACGCGTACTTCTCGTGCTCCGAGTCGAGCACCTGCAGCTCGATGCCGTCGACGTGCGGCTGTCCCTTGCCGTCATACCGGACGGCGAGGCCGTTGTTGGCGCCTGGGGGCAGCTTGAACTCGAGCCTGACGGCGAAGTCGCCGTACTCCTTCTCCGTGAAGAGCGTGCCCTTCCCGCCGGGCGTGCAGACGATCGTGCCGTCCACCACCTCGTAGGCATCGACCGCCCCGGTCCAGCCCGCGAGATCACGGCCGTTGAAGAGCCGCTCCCAGCCGGGGGCCTGGCGGTCCTTCGCCGCGAGGGTCGCGTTGGCCTCGGCGGGGGGAATCTCGCGGATGAAGAGATTCCTGAAGAACAGCTCGTTGCCATGGTTCTGCAGTTCGATCTGGCCGCGCGGGTCGATCGGCAGCCCGCGATCCCAGACGTTCTCCATCACGACGTCGTCCACGACCGTCTCGCCGTTGAGCACGACGGTGGCCCGCTCGCCCACCATGCGGATGAAGAACGTGTTCCACTCGCCCGCGGGCCGGTCGGCCTTCATGGAGGGAAACCGCGGGTGGTCGCGGTTGTTCCAGAAGGCGCCGGAGCCGTTCTCGGCCCCGTGCTTGAAATACTCGGCGTGCGCCGTGTCCCAGATCTGCACCTGCGGGCTCCCGCGGAGGTAGATCCCGCTGTCGCCCCCCGCATGGATTTTCCAGTCGACGTACAGCTCGAAGTCGCCGTAGTCCTTCGCGGTGCAGAGGCTCTGTCCCTTGCCGTCGAACCGCAGCACTCCGTCGACCACGCTCCAGTGTTCCCGCATGCTCGCGTCGGCCGTCGCCTGAGCCGCAGCGAGTTCGTCGGCCGACATCGCCCCCCGCGTCTTCGGATTGCCGACGAGCCCCTTCCAGCCGGTGAGATCACGGCCGTTGAAGAGCGGCGTGAACCCGGCGGCCTTCTGCATGACGCTCGCGAGCGTCACCTCGGCGCCGCCCTGGCGCCTGCTCTCGTCGGCGGCCTCCATGAAGGCGTAGATCTCGAGCGTCTCCGCGGGGCTCACGGGTGCGACGCCCGTGCGGAAGAACCTGACGATCTCCACGAGGAGCGGCCGGTAGCCGTCGAAGGCGCCCACCGCGGCCTCGCCCCGCTGTCCGCGGGCGGTGCCCCCGTAGCCCTTCGCCTCGCGGAAGGTGCCCGTGCGGCCCCCCGACCAGGTGCCGTGCACCGCGATCGCGCCATCTTCGCTCGTGCGCCGCACCGACTGGCATCCGGTGCCGAGCACGGTGAAGAGCGACTCGACGCCGTGGATGCCATACCAGAAGAGGTCGGGGTGGCTGGGCTCGAGGCTCGCGGGGCTCGTCGTCTCGCACGACTGCACGCGTCCGAGCGAGCCCACCCGCACCCGCTGCGTGGTAACGCCGTAGCGCAGTGAGGACGACGAGAACACCGGCACCCCGGCGAGGACCGCCTCACGGTAGATCGTCACGGCGTCGGCGAGCGAGCCTGCCACCGGCTTGTCGATGAAGACCGGCTTGCCGGCGGCGAACACGGGGCGCACCTGCTCGAGGTGCGGCCGGCCGTCGTTGGTCTCGAGCAGCACGGCATCGACCTGCCCCAGCAGTTCGTCGATCGAGCCGACGATCCTCACGCCGAGTTTCTGGATCTCCTCCGTGTAGCCCGGCACCCGGGAGACGCTGCTCTCGATGTCGCGGCTGCCCTGGGGATACGCCGCCACGACCGGGCAGTCGGCGAGCTCCGGTGGCGCGGCCGGATCGTTGAGCAGCTTCGCGAAGGCGATCGCGTGCGATGTGTCGAGGCCGATGATCCCGACGCGGATCGGCTCGGCCGCCGCGGGGAACGCGAGGGTCGAGGCGAAGACGGTGACCGACAGACGGAACAGGAAGGCGAGGCGGCGAACCATCGGGAGGGCTCCTGCGAGGGCGGCAGCGGCGCGGGAACAGGTCGGTGCCCGGCACCGATGACGCAGCCATTGGAACCCCGCACCGAGCCGCGGTAAACCGGCGTGAGCCGCGCCGAGGCGCCGGCTGTCGTCGCCCGTCCGCGGCTACCGGGACTTCTTCGCAGCGGCCTTCCGCTTCGCCGCGGGTTTCGTCGCCTTCGCGGCGACCGGTCGCCCACGCGCCGCCTCGCGGCCGTCGACGAGCACCTCGATCTGGCCGTTCTCGACGCGGTAGAGCCAGCCGTGGATCCGCGGAAGCGTCCCGTGCTCGTGCCTGTTTCGGATCAGGGCGAGATTGCGCAGGTGCTTGATCTGGAGCTTGACGTTCTCGGCGGTGAGGATCGCCAGCTTCTCGTCGCGGGTGAGGTTGCGTCCTGCGGCGATCCGGTCGGCCGCCTCCTTCGCACCGGTCGAGATGCAGAGCCAGTCGGCGATGTAGTTTTCATGGACGCCGTCCTCGATGGCCGCGATGCCGCCGCAGCGGGTGTGGCCGCAGACGATGATGTCCTCGATCTTGAGGTGGACGACCGCGTATTCGAGGATCGACGCGATGTTCACGTCGTTGAAGGCCACGATGTTGGCGATGTTGCGGTGCACGAACATCGTGCCCGGCTTCGACGCGGTGATCACGTCCTCGCTCACGCGTGAGTCGGAGCAGCCGATCCAGAGCACCTTCGGCGACTGCCGTGCCGCGATCGACCGGTAGTACGCCTCGTTCGGGCGGAATTCCCCGGTGACGAAGCGGGCGTTGCCGTCGAGCAGTTCGTTGATCATGGAATGCTTCCTGCTGATGGGGAACCGCCGGTGGGTCGGCGAGACGGAGCAATCGTGAGGTGCGCGACGTGCTGGAAGGCTACCGTGCCGGCGGGGCGCACGCCACCGACCGCTGCGGAACAAGCGGGGTGAATTCCGGTCGCCACCTTGCATGTCCTCGAAAGCCGGACGTATAGTCCCTGATGGCGGAGCAGAGATGGATTGGAACGAGGCACGAAGCCTTTCGTCCGACCAACGTGTGAGAAACGACCCGCCGATGCCCCCCTTTCGCTCGTCGCCGATCGTGCGACCCTGCCGTGCGATGGCTGCGTTCGCACCGCGCGATGGCAACCGCCCGGGTGTGCCGAGTGCTCGGTGCTTCCGGTGCTTCTCCAGTCTGGGATCGCGAGCGGTCGTCCTCGTGGCGATCGTCGCGCTGATCGCATCGGGGGTGCGACTCCCGGCTGCGGATTTCATCGGCGTGTCCGTGAGGCACACCGATGAGCCCGTGTCGGGTGCACCCCGACACGAGGCGCCTGTCGAGGACGCAGAAGAGCAGGAGGAGGCCGAGAAGGAGCGCGAGACGACCGGGTCGGACGCATGCTTCATGGTCGCCCGCGGCGGCCCTTCGCTCGAGATCGAAGCGGGCGGATACCTGCACGCCGCCGCCCGTGCCCCGGGATCATGCCGGATGCCACGGGGCATTCTCACGATCCGCGGACCACCCTGTGCCTGCTGAACCCGTGCCGCACGGCCCCGTGTGACGTCACCGTCGTCGGTGGTCGTGAGCGGCCGTCGCCGGCGTGTTCGTGCAAGGCAACCCGCGGCGCCGGCCCGCGGGGCGAGCGGTGGGATCCTGGCGAGGCGCGATCACGGCACCCCAAGACGGGTTGCGTGCGCCCCGCGCGGAGCGTGCGATGAGTGTGACCGACGAGGATCGTGAGGCGGTGCGCCGACACGTCGCGCGGGCGGCGAACATGCTGCCAGCGCAGGGGCCGATCGGCGCGTTCGTCGCGCGGAATCCGCTCGAGGGATTCGAGGATCGACCCTTCGAGGCCGCGGTGGAGATGGCCGCGCAGCTGTACGGCGCGGAGCCCTACCTGGCGGAGAGCGTCTATCGGGAGGCGCTCGCCAGCGGGCGGATCGCGCGCTGCGACATCGACGCCGTGCTCGACTCGGAGCTGGGCCCGAGCGCCGCGACGCTCCTCGCGGGTGGTCGGGTGAGGCTGATCGACGTCCTGCGGCACCTGCTGTGCGTGGGGCTCCGTCACGAGTCCGATGCAGCGGTGCGCTGGACGCTGACGGAGAGCGACACGCTCGAGCGGCTGCGCGACGACCTGACCGGGCCGTGTCGTGCCCGCCTGCTCGCCGGCGCCGACCCGCGGCTGTCGGGCCGGGCGGCGGAGCGGGCGGTGGCAGGCGACCTGTGGCATGCCTGCGTGGAGTCGACGGCCGGAGGACGTGCCGCACTTCGGCATCGCGGCCCTCCGGTGCGGCCGCGCGACCTCATCAGGGCCGTGCGTCCGGAGATCGACCTCGATGACCTCGTCCACCCACGGCTGATCCGACTCGTGGCGGCTCACCTGGATCAGGGCGTCGCGGACTGGCCGCTGCCCGGGCGCTCGCAGGGGCTGCTCGGCGCGGCCGCCGCGCTGTTCTCCCGGACTGGACCGTGCGAGCCATGGACCGCCGATCTTGGCGGGCGGTTTGCGGACATCGCCGCGCGGTGCGCCGCCAGCGAGCCGTCCGCTGACGTCGCGATCGATGTCAGCGTCGAGGAACTCACGTCGCTGGGCATGCCGCGGGAGGCCTGGGCGGACATGATCGTCGCCTCGCTCGTGGCGCTGCAGGGCTGGGCGGGAATGGTACGGCAGCTCGAGGAGCGGCCCGACCTCATGCCGCTCGTTCGCCTTCCCACGTGCCTCGCCGACTTTCTCGCGCTCCGGCTCGTCTTCGACGGGGCCGCGGCGCGGTGGGCCGCGCGACGGCTTGGCGACCACCCGCCCGCCCGGAACGACGCGCGCGGTCTCGCGGCGCTCTGGTCGGAACTCGCCGACCGGCATCCGCCCGACCGCGGCCCCGGTGCCCTGTCGCGGGCGCTGCTCCTCCATCAGCTCGCGCAGCTGCTCGGACTGTCGGCGGCCGACCTGCGCGACCTCGAGCCACGGGAGGTCACCGGACTCGAGGCGGTGATCCACGGCTTCGATGCCGTCACCCGTCGTCGGCTCCTGCATCGGGCGTACGAGCGCCGACTGACGACCGTCGTCCTCGACGCGCTGACGGCCATGCCACCGGCGCCTCCGCCGGCGGCCGCCGGGCCGCGGGCTCAGCTGGTCTCGTGCATCGACGATCGTTGCGAATCGCTGCGGCGCCACCTGGAGGAGGTCGCCCCCGACGTCGCCACGTTCGGGGCGGCCGGCTTCTTCGCCGTGGCGATGAACTACCGGGGCATCGATGATTGGCATGCCACGCCCCTCTGTCCGATCATCGTCCGGCCGGCGCACACGGTGACCGAGGTGCCGGACGGCCGTCATGCGTCGCAGCACCGGTCGCGGCAGCGTGCGCGACGCTGGGTCGGCCGCGTGCGCGGACTGTTCGAGGCGGGCACCCGCTCCCTGTTCGTCGGCGGACTCGTGACGAGCGTGGGGGGAGCCGTCGCGGCGGTGCCGCTCGTCACGCGCGTGGTGCTGCCACGGTGGACGGCGAACGTGTCGCGCTCCGCGGCCGCATGGCGGCCGGTGCGCACGCGGCTCGAGCTCGACCGCATGACACCCGAGCCGCTTCCGGACGGCACGCTGTCCGGCTTCGACGTCACGGAGATGGCGGCCATCGTCCGCAGGCTCCTCGAGGACATCGGCCTCACAAGCGGCTTCGCCCGGCTCGTCGCGGTGGTGGGACACGGTTCCACGAGCCTCAACAACCCGCACGAGAGCGCGTACGACTGCGGCGCGTGCGGCGGCGGTCGCGGCGGACCCAACGCACGCGCCTTCGCGCTCATGGCGAACGAGCCGGCGGTGCGCGCGCGACTCGCCGGCGACGGGCTCGTGATCCCACCGGAGACCGTCTTCCTCGGCGGCATGCTCGACACCTGCTCGGAACGTCTCGAGTGGTACGACGTCGATCGCGTGCCTGCGACGCACCACGACGACCTGGGCGCGTTCGCGCGGGACTGCGACGTCGCCCGTGCCCGCGACGCCCAGGAGCGGTGTCGCCGCTTCGACGCGGTGTCCCTCGCCATCGAGCCTGCCGAGGCGTTGCGCGCGGTGGAGGCGCGGGCGGCCGATCTCGCCCAGGTGCGGCCCGAATACGGTCACGCGAGCACGGCGCTCTGCATCGTGGGCCGGCGCCGTCGGACACGGGGGCTCTTCCTCGACCGGCGGGCGTTTCTCGCCTCCTACGATCCCGACGCGGATCCGGACGATGCCATCCTCACGCGCACGCTCGCTGCCGTGGGACCGGTATGCAGCGGCATCAGCCTCGCGTACACGTTCTCGCGGATCGATCCGCGGCGGTACGGGGCGGGCACGAAGCTCCCGCACAACATCACGGGACTCATCGGGGTGATGGACGGCCACGCGGGCGATCTGCGGACGGGGCTGCCCCTGCAGGGCGTGGAGATCCACGAGCCGGTGAGGCTGATGGTGGTCGTCGAGACCACGGCGGTGCGGCTGCGGCGTGTCCTTCACGCGCTTCCGGGCGTCGAGCGGCTGGTGCGCAACGGATGGGTGCACGCCGTGTGCTGGCCGCCCGACGGCGGTCGGCCGGAGGTGTACGACCCGTCTTCCGATCGCTTCGTCGCGCACGGCGGCGCGGCCGCCAGGCTGCCCGTCGTGGCCCGCTCCGCCGACTGGTTCCGCGGCAGTCGCGCGCACCTGCCTCCGGCGTTCGTGGGACCGGTCGGCGCCGGGCAGGAGGTGCCGGAATGACCGACGTGGTCTCGCTCCGACAGCTCGAGTCGTGGATGGTGGTCCTGCTCGTCGCGGCCCCGGCGGGATCTCTCGCGGCCATCGGCATCCCGGCGCTCGTGGGCAGGCCCCCGTCCGAGCGGGTCACGACGCGGGCCGTGGCGATCGGCTTCACGGTCGCGCTCCTCGCGGCGCTCGGCATCCTCGTGACGGCCGCGTGGCGCGGCTTTCCGGAGGAGGTGGTCCACCTCGGCACGCTCTTCGCGGTGGGTACGCACGCGGCCACGATCGACCTCGTGGCCGACGCGCTGTCGATCCCCTACGTCTGCTTCTCGACGGGCCTCTGCGCGTTGGTCAATGCCTTCGCCGGACTCTACCTGCACCGTGAGCCGGGGTTCACACGATTCTTCGTCCTGCTGTCGCTCTTCGGCTTCGGGATGAACCTGCTCGTGCTCGCCGGCAGCATCGACATGCTCTTCGCCGGCTGGGAATGCGTGGGCATCTCGTCGACCCTCCTGATCGGATTCTTCCACGAGCGCCGGGCGGCGGTCGCGGCGGCGCTTCGCGCGTTCGTGACGTATCGCGTCTGCGACGTCGGCCTGCTCGCCGCGGGCGTGGTGCTCCACCACGCCGTCGGCTCGGGCGACTTCGATCGTGTCTTCGTCGGCGCGTGGCCCACGGCGCGCTGCCTCTTGCCCGAGACGACCGCCGGCCTGGCGGCCGTCCTGCTCGTCTGGGCGGCGCTCGGCAAGAGCGCCCAGGTACCCGTGTCGGGATGGCTTCCGCGGGCCATGGAAGGCCCCACGCCCTCGAGCGCGATCTTCTATGGTGCGCTCTCCATCCACGCGGGCGCGTACCTGCTCTTGCGCTGTGCGCCGCTGCTCGATGCCGCCCCCTGGGTCTCGAGGCTCCTGCTCGCGATCGGACTCGTCACGGCCGTCCAGGCGGCGGTCGTGCGCAGTGTGCAGACGGATCTCAAGGGGATGCTTGCCTACGCGTCGATGACCCAGGCGGGCCTCATCCTCGCGGAGATCGGCGCGGGCTGGCGCCTGCTGCCGCTCGTGCACGTCATCAGCCACGCCATCATCCGTAGCCTGCAGATTCTCCGCTCGCCGTCGGCGCTGCACGATCGGCACGAGCTCGCCGCCTCGCTGGGCGGGCCTCCCGACGCCGTGCCGCCGTGGCTCGTCCGGCAGCTCCCCGTGCGGGTGCAGGAGGTGCTCTACCGGGTGGCGTTCGAGCGTGGGTTCGAGGAGGCATTCGTGGGCCGGTGGCTGCTCGGCCCGGTGGTCGCCGGGATCGAGGCGGCCGCGGCCCTGGAACGGCTGGTCGTGCGACGGCTCGGCGGGGGCGGCGACGTGGCCGGGTCGCGGCGGCGCGACCGGGGGGCATCATGACTCCGGAGGCGTCGTTCACACTCGCGGCCGTGCTCGTGTGCGTCGTCGCGCCCCTGGGCGGGGCGGCGGTGTCGATGCTGCGCGTCCCGGGCCTGGGCCCCCGTCTGATCGCGGGCGTCACCCTGGCCGGCTCGTTGGCCGCGGCGCTCGGCGTCACGTGGGTCTGGCACGCCGGATCGGGGCTCGAGGTCGTGGCGGGACCACGTCTCGTCGGCGGCAGTCTCGTCCACGTGGACGGGCTGACCGCGATCCTCCTCCCTTACGTCGCCGTCGTGGAACTGGCGATCGTGCTCGTCGCACCGAGTCGCGCGCTCGATCCCGTCGCGGTGGCCCGACTGCTCGTCGGGGCGACGCTCACGTTCGCGATCATGGCGACGGACCATCCGGTCGCGCTCGTCCTCCTCTGGATCGTCTCCCTCCTCCCGACCTGGTACTCCACGCTGGCCACGCCCGGGGGACGCCCGACCGCCCGGGTGTACGTGCTGGCGATGGTGGTCGGCAGCGTGCTCTTCGCGACGGGCGTCGCGCTCCTCGTGGCGGACCCACCCTGGTTCGAGGGCAGCGGACGCATCGGTGCGGCGGGGGGCTGGCTCGTCGCGCTCGCGGTGATGGTGCGG
>CAIWZS010000313.1 GCA_903917235.1 uncultured Planctomycetaceae bacterium
CTGATACCTAAAGAGAAGGGTCCAGCGAGGGATCCTCCTCCTCGATGCGTCAGCCGCAGCCGCGCGCAAGCACCACCATCAGGATGATGAGTGCGATGACGCCGAATACGGCTCCACCATCGCTCCTCGATCCGCCTGATCCGCCGCCTCTTCCACACCCGCGGCACATCAGCGCACCCCCGTCATGGCGAGGGCTGTTGTCCACGCCCGGCGCTTCAGGTCGGCGCCTTGCCCGAACATGATGCTGGCGAAGCGACGCTCGTCCCGTTCACGACCGGCAGCGCCACGGGTCGGGCGTTCCCAGTCGACGTATTGTCCGACGGCATTGAAGGCCGACCACGCGGTGTGCTCGATCCCCTTGAGGCGCTGGAGCTCATGGTCGAAGTTGGCGGTGATCTGCTGCCGTGCCGCCGTGAGGTCGGGCTCCTTGCCATCGACGAGCTGCCTCGACGCCGGGCCGAGCACCTTGTCGAGGTAAGTCTCGAAATCCCGCTTCCTGAACTTCCGCTCGGCGAGGAGGTTCATGTGCGCCTCGAAGCGGCGGTGCTCCGTCACGGCGAGGCCGAGGACTTCCTGCGCATCCGCCAGCCGATCGTGGATCGAGTCCGTGTGCTTCACGGCGATGGCGTCGGGGCCGGCATTCCGAAGTGCAAGCGTCAGGGTGTTCGAGCAGACGACCCGCACGGCGGTGTTCAGGGCCCTGAAGGCCACGGAGCCGTCGTGACTGTTCACGCAGAGGATGAACGGCTTGACGACATCGTCGGTGTTGGCGATGCGGAGCTCCCCAGGCAGCCGCACGAGTGCCCAGACGAGTGCTCCGTTGCGGATGCTGCCTGCGGTCTCGTACATGGCGAGGCGGGACCCCACGAGGCCGTCGAGCCACTCGAATGCCTCCTCGTTCTGGACGGGCTTGTAGCGCCTGCCGACGACGCCGAGCACGGCCTTGGTGTCGCGCCGCACGATCGACTTGTGCGTCGTGATTTCCGACATTTCCCCGGCGATGTCGGCGTGGATCGGGCATTCCTCGACCTTCCAGTCGAGTGCCGCCATGCGCAGGGCTGCGCCGCTCGTGATGGCACGCTCGGTGCGCTGGCCGAGGCGATGCCAGACGGGCGTCGAGCCCGCCGAGAAGAACTCCTCCGTGCCGTCCTTGCGGACGGTGATCTGATGGCTCATGTCGAGCCTCCTTTCCTTTAGCCCGCAGCCCGCATGGACGCACCGCAGCACCGGACCATCCGGCGGCTTCGACGGTGGCCATGCGCAGGGCTGCGGAGACTCTTGAAACTGAAATGCCGGAAACCGAACCGCCCGGAACTCAGGCAGCAGGTCGATCCGCGTCGGTCATCCTCTTCGGCCTCGGCAGCGAGGCGTCGCGGTTCACGATGACCGGGTACGGCGCCGACTGCTTGCGCCGTCCCTTCACCGTGTCGGGCTGAATCGCAGACATGTCGATGAACTCGCTCATGTCGTCGTTCGGCGGGATGTCGCGGATCTCGTCGAGCAGCACCTTCGTGGTCAGCACGGTGTAGAGCTTGCGGTCGGCGAGGTGATCCGTGCCCGACAGGTAGACGCCGAGGGCGGCGAGGCCGTCGATGACGAGCATGAGGGCGGCGGGGAGATCCTCGTCGCCGAGTGCATCGGCTGCAGGCGGGTGGATTCCGATCTCCGCCAGCTGCCTGAGGTTCGTCGACTTCGGTGCGTGAACCGAGTCCCACTCGATGGCGGCGATGAACCGTTCGAGGGTCTCGCCCTTGGCCGTGGCTGCCTCCAAGAGGCCGTCGATGCCGGCGTTACGCTCAGCGCGCTTGCGGGTGAAGATTGCCTCACGGTCGA
>CAIWZS010000314.1 GCA_903917235.1 uncultured Planctomycetaceae bacterium
ACACGCAGTGAACGGAGGCCTGGAGGGCCGGAGTGAACGTCCAGCGAGAGGACGCCGGTAGCCCCGACCTTGCTCGAACAGGTGTCAACGATTGGATGCTCCCGCTCGTACCGCCCCCGAGCCGACGCGATCCGCAGACAGGCCGCGCGCTAACGACTCCGATCAGGCGTTGCCTGCGGCAGGCGGCAGGAGCCGTCGTCGCACCGACCGGCGATGCGGTAGCGGTTGCGGGCGACGAGCGCGTAGAGCGATCGCCAGACCGGCAGGCTCCCGGGCACGTGCAAGGGGAGCGCGAGCGGCCAGAGGAGCGGCAGCCGGCGCGACAGGTACCGCACGGCCTCGGCTCCACCCCGTGCGGCGCCGGCGCGATCCACGATCACCATCTCTTCGCGCAGCCGCTCCTGGGGCAGTTCCGGAAAATCCCGCGCGACCTGCTCGTCGTGGAACGACGTGTAGCGCAGGGAGCCGAATGCGTCGAGCCGGCGGAGCAGGGCGATCTGGCTCCGGCAGAAGCGGCACTGCCCGTCGTAGAGGACCGTATCGCGGTCGGGGTGTGTCGCCGTCTGGATCATCGTCGCTCGACTCCACCAAGGAAACCGCGATCGGACCGCCGACGCAACCGGGCGACACACGCGACGGCCCGCTGTCGGCCAGCGCCGACGTCAGTCGTCGTCGAAGGACGAGGCGGTGGAGCCCGGGACGGTGCAGAAGTGGAGGATCGTCACGGCGCCGACCGAGAGCAGCGTCCACGGCGCCCACTCCGGGGCCGTAAAGGCCCGTGTCTCGCCGTTGCCGCTGAACGGCCGCAGCATGGCGGAATCGATGACGAGCATCTCGACGCCCAGGAGGCAGCAGAAGATGCCGGAGGCGAGGAACAGGCTCTTCGTCATCGGGCTTTTCATGGTGACATCGCTCGTGGAACGGGTGGCCGGGGCGGCCGCCCGGCCTGCCGGCCCGAGGGCCGGACGTGCCCGGGAGCGTGGAGACCGTCCCGGCGCCTTTCCCCCTTGTTCGGCCGGTGGGGGGCCGCATCTGCACGACGGGTCCCGGCGTGCCGGACCGTAACGGTCGTGCGGCCTGGATGGCGGGGCGGGCGGCAAGCCCCGCCGCTACGGCACGGTGCTCAGGCCTCGGCGGCGGGCCCCGAGGCCTCGGCGTCGGCGACGGGACGCACGGGTCGCCGCTCCGTCCCGGTGCCGGGCACGAGCTGCGGCACCGGCGTCGCCCCGTCCACCACGCTCTTGAGCTCGTCGCCGTCCATTACCTCGCACTCGATGAGCCGGCGGGCGACGGCCTCGAGGGCCGCGCGGCGCGATTCGATGATCTGCCGCACCGACCGCATGGCGTCGTCGACGATCCGCCGCACCTCCTCGTCGATCTCACGGGCCGTCTGCTCGCTGTGCGACCGCGCGCCCGTCAGATCGCCGGCGGCTCCGGCCAGGAACGGCGAGCGAGGACTCTCGCGGTAGGCCACCCGTCCGAGCCGGCTCATGCCGTAATCCATGACCATGGCTCGGGCGATCTCGCTCGCGCGTTCCAGGTCGTTTTGGGCGCCGGTCGACACGTCGGCATAGACGATCTCCTCGGCGATCGTCCCCGCGAGGAGCACCTGGATCCGACTCTCGAGCTCCGACTGCGTCATCAGGTAGCGATCGTCCTCGGGCCGCTGCATCGTGTAGCCGAGGGCGGCCAGGCCCCGCGGGATGATCGACACCTTGTGGACCGGATCGGTGTTCGGCAGCGAGATCGCCACGAGGGCATGCGCCGCCTCGTGGTAGGCCACCCGCTTCTTCTCGTCCTCGTGGATCACGCGTCGCTTCTTTTCGAGGCCCGCGGTGACCCGCTCCACCCCCTCGTTGAACTCGTCCATGCCGACGGAGGACTTGTCCTTGCGGGCGGCGAGCAGCGCGGCCTCGTTGACGAGATTCGCGAGATCCGCGCCGACGAACCCGGAGGTGATGCGGGCGATCTGGCCGAGTTCGACCGCGGGGTCGAGCTTCACGTTCGTGACGTGCACGCGCAGGATCGCCTCGCGGCCCCGCACGTCGGGACGATCGACGAGCACGTGGCGGTCGAAGCGGCCGGGTCGCAGGAGCGCCGGGTCGAGCGTCTCCGGCCGGTTCGTCGCGGCGAGCACGATGACGCCGGAGTTGCTGCCGAAGCCGTCCATCTCGACGAGCAGCGCGTTGAGCGTCTGCTCGCGCTCGTCGTGGCCGCCCACGACGCTCGTGCCGCGCGTCTTGCCGAGCGCGTCGAGCTCGTCGATGAAGATGATGCACGGCGCCTTCGCCGTGGCCTGCTGGAACATGTCGCGGACGCGGGCCGCACCCACGCCCACGAACATCTCGACGAAGTCGCTGCCGGAGAGGCCGAAGAAGGGCACGCCCGCCTCGCCCGCGATCGCCTTGGCGAGGAGCGTCTTGCCGGTGCCCGGCGGGCCGACCAGCAGCACGCCCTTGGGGATGTGGCCGCCGAGCACCTGGTACTTCTCGGGGCTGCGGAGGAACTCGACCACCTCGCGCAATTCCTCGACGGCCTCGTCGATGCCGGCCACGTCGTCGAACGTGATGCCGAGGTCCTCCTGCGCGTACATCTTGCCGCGGCTGCGACCGAAGGCCATCGGGCTGCCGGCACCGCCGATGCGCCGCATCATCGCGAAGAGCAGGAGGCCGAAGAGCCCCGTGATCACGAGCAGCGGCACCCAGTTGCGCCACGGACTGGGCGGATCCTCGTAGCGGAAGGGGACGCCGTGCTCGTTGAGGAGCCGCACGAGTTCCGACTCGGAGTTTTCGCTCGGCAGCTTCGAGGTGCGGAAGCGTCGCTCCGTGGAGGCGGGTCGCCCGACCTGCTCGGCCGCCCCGCCCTCCGGTGTCGGATGGGCCGCCATCTCGCGCACCTTGCCGGAGACCTGGAACCCTCCGATGACCACGTCGTGCAGGTCGCCGTAGAGCGCCTCCGTGCGGCCTTCGAGCCCCGACCGCTCGATGCTCACCCATCCCGAACCGGTCGTTGCCTCGTCGCCCTGCGGCTCGCCGGCGGCCGCGACGAGCCGCACGAGGTCGCTGTAGGACAGTTCGAGCTGCGGCGCGGAGCCGAGCAGGCTCAGCGCGAAGAGGCTCGCCGCGCCGGCGGCGACGAGCGACCAGACGAGATTGCCTCCGACGCCGGACCGCCGATCGGGCGGGCGCTTGGGGACATCTCGTTTCTTCGCCATCGCGGGGCTTCCATGGCGGGGTGACCGCCTGCAGAGACAACTTCGTCATCCTAGGCGGCGATGTCCCGCGGGACAAACGACCGCACCGCCGCGGAGACGTCGTGTGGCGGTCCCGTGCCACCCGCCGTACATTGACGGATTGCCGTCCTGGGCAAGGCGTCCCCGAATTCTCCGACCGTGCAGCGACTCCCCGGCGCGCTCGTCCCGCCGCCCCAACCGGTGTCACGATCGGCCGAGTCCCGCGGGACGACGGCGGATGAGATCGTGCGCGTCGCCGTCCTCGGCTCGACGGGCAGCATCGGCCGCAGCACGCTCGACGTGATCGCGGCCTCCCCGGGGCGGTTCGTGCCCCATCTGCTCGCCGCGCGGCAGAGCGTCGGGCCGCTGCTCGAGCAGGCCCACCGGTTCCGGCCCGCCTGGGTGGTGATCGTCGATCCTGACGCGGCTGCGACGGTCGATGCGACGAGCCTGCCGCCGGGAACCCGGCTGGCGGTCGGCGACGAGGCCCTCGACGAGCTCGTGGCCGACCCCGCGATCGATCGCGTGGTCGCCGCCATCGTCGGAGCGGCCGGCCTGCGCAGCACGTGGGCCGCCGTCGCCGCCGGTCGCACCGTGGCGCTGGCCAACAAGGAGACGCTCGTGATGGCCGGGCCGCTCGTGATGCGGCTGGCCGAGCGGACCGGGGCGACGATCATCCCCGTCGACAGCGAGCACGCCGCGATCCATCAGGCGCTCTGCTCGGGTCGCCCCACGGAGGTGGCGCGGATCCTCCTCACGGCCAGCGGCGGTCCCTTTCGCACGCGGCCGGCCGCGACGCTCGCGGACGTCACACCGGCCGAGGCGCTCCGCCATCCCACCTGGTCGATGGGGCCGAAGATCACCGTGGATTCGGCGACGATGATGAACAAGGCGCTCGAGCTCATCGAGGCGCGCTGGCTCTTCGGCGTGCCCGCCGCGCAGCTCGAGGTGCTCGTCCATCCGCAGTCGATCGTCCATTCACTCGTGGAGTTCGTGGACGGCTCGGTCATCGCCCAGCTCAGCCCGCCCGACATGCGACTCCCGATCCAGTACGCGCTCTCCTATCCACGGCGGCTGCCCGGACCCGCGCGACGGCTCGACGTCGCGATGCCGCTCACGCTCGACTTCGAGCCGCCCGACCCGGCTCGGTTTCCGGCGCTGCGCCTCGGACTCGAAGCGGCCGAGCGCGGCGGCACGTCCGGCGCCGTGCTCAACGCAGCCAACGAGGAGGCGGTGCAGGGCTTCCTCGACGGCCGCCTGCGGTTCACCGACATCGCGGAGGTGTGCGCGGGCGTGCTCGCCGCCCATCCGTATCGTTCCGATCCCGAACTCGACGAGTTGCGTGCGCTCGACGCATGGGCACGACAGGAGGTGGCCTCGTGGGCGAGTGTCTGACCCCGTTCACCGTCTCGCTCCCCGTGGCTGCAGGCCTCGCGTGGATGCTCGATCCGGGCAGCTGGTGGGTGATCCTCCAGGTGGCCCTGGGCCTCGGCTTCGTGATCTTCGTGCACGAACTGGGCCACTTCCTCGTGGCCAAGGCCTGCGGCGTGAAGTGCGAGAAGTTCTATCTCGGCTTCGACGTCGGCGGGCTCAAGCTCGCGAAGTTCCAGTGGGGCGAGACCGAGTACGGCATCGGCGCCCTGCCGCTCGGCGGCTACGTGAAGATGCTCGGCCAGGACGACAATCCGGCGGCCGCCGCCGAGGAGGCCAGGCGGGCCCGCGGCGCGTCGGACCATCACGACCTGCCCTCGGGCGACCTCCCCGCCGAGCCCACGAGCGACCCGCATCCGGCCTGGGACCCGCGCAGCTACCCGGCACAGAGCGTGCCGAAACGGATGGCCATCATCTCGGCGGGCGTGATCATGAACGTGATCTTCGCCGTCATCATGGCCTCGTGGGCGTTCGGCCTCGGGGTGCGGGAGATGACCTGCGCGATCTCGAGCGTGCGCCCCGGCGGCGCGGCGTGGAAGGCCGGCCTGCGCACCGGCGACGAGATCGTGCGGATCGGCCGGCAGCGACGTCCGATCTTCAACGACCTCCGCTACGGCGTGACGCTCGGAAGTGTCCGGGAGGGCATCGAGATCGACTACCGCAGGCCCGGCGACGAGGCGACGGTCACGGCGCGACTGCATCCCGACACGGACCTCGGCGCACCGACGATCGGCGTCACGAACCCGTGGTCGCTCACGCTGCCGCCGGAGGTCCCGAAGGTGCTCGCGGGCGCCGCCGCGAAGGCCACGCCGGCGCTCGCGGCAGGCGATACGATCCGCTCGGTGGACGGCCGGCCGGTGGACGGCTACGCGGATCTCGTCGTCGCGCTTGCGGCGCAGGTCGATCGGCCGGTGCGGCTCGAGGTGGAGCGCGCCGCGGCAGCGGGAGACCGCGGCAACCCGACGACCGTCGCGGTCATGCTGCCCCCCCAGCCGACGCGTGTGACCGGCATGACGATGACGGCGCGGGGCATCTCCGCGATCCAGGACGCTTCGCCCGCTGCGGCGGCCGGCCTGCGGGTCGGTGAGCGGCTCGTGGCGATCGACGGCGAGGATCCGGGCGATCCGCTCGCGCTCGACGAGCGACTCGCGCGACGAGCCGGCGAGCACGTGCGGCTGACGGTGGCCGCAGCCGACGGAGCATCGCGCGACGTCGACGTCGTGCCCCGGGCGGTCACCTGGATCGACAACGAGGCCAACTGGCCGGCCAGTCCCGCGTCGCTCGCGTCGCTCGGCGTCGCACTCCCGGTCGATGCCGACGTGGCCGCCGTCGTGCCCGGCGGGCCCGCCGAGCGGGCCGGTGTCGTGGCCGGCGATCGCGTCGTGCGCGCGTGGTTCCTCGAGCCCGACACGCAGGCGGGAACGGCCGTGGACGAGGGGGTCGAACTGTCCTCCAAGGCTCCGAACTGGCCCGCGGTCGCCGCCGTGCTCCAACGGGTCCCGGCCGGGACCCGCCTGCGGCTCGCGCTCGAGGGCGCGGGAGGCGAGCGGGAGGTGACGCTCGAGCCGACCGATGCGCCGGACCGGTTCGTCGTCGATCGCGGCCTCGCCTTCGAGCCGGTCTACACGCTCGTGCGGGCCGACAGTCTCTCCGCCGCGCTCGATCGCGGCCTGCGGCGCGCGGGACAGGATCTCTCGCTCGTGTGGGGCTTCCTCGGCAAGCTCACCCGCAGCGAGATCAGCCCGCGGCTGCTGGGCGGACCGATCGAGATCGCCAAACAGGCGGGCCGCTCCGCCCAGGAGGGCTTCGGCCGTCTCCTCCTCTTCCTCACGATGCTCAGCGCCAATCTCGCCGTCGTGAACTTCCTGCCGATCCCCGTGCTCGACGGCGGGCACATGGTGTTTCTGCTCTACGAACTCGTCCGCGGCAAGCCGCCGAGCGAGAAGGTCGTGATGACGCTCTCCTACCTCGGACTCGCCCTCATCCTCACGCTGATGATGTTCGTGTTCGGCCTCGACCTCGGCCTGATTCCACGTCGTTAGTCGCCGGCCGGGCCGTCGCGTCTATCCTTGCGAAGATGCCCCTGCCCGCCCTTCCCGTCGCTTTCCGCGGTGAGTCGCCCGCGGCCCGCTTTCCGCCGCCCGGAGTTCGGGCGGTCGTCTTCGACGTCGTCCACACGCTCGTCGAGCCCTGGCCGTCGGTGCCGGCGGCCTACCGCGACGCAGGCCTGCGGCACGGCATCGATCTGGGTGAGGACGAGATCCGCGCGCGCTTCGGCGCGGCCTGGCGACGCGCGGAAGCGCTCGATGCCGAGGCCGCACCTCCCTTCGCGACCTCGCCGGAACGAGAGCGGGACCGTTGGCGGGGCGTCGTCGCCGCCGTCTTTCGCGAGGCGACAGACACCGCGGCGATCTTCGCGGATCTGTGGGATCACTTCGGCCGGCCCGAGTCGTGGCGGGCGCTGCCGGCGGGCCGCGCCCTGGTCATGGCCACCGTCGAAGCCGGGGTGCCGATCGCGCTGGCGAGCAACTTCGACGAGCGGCTCAACGCCCTCGCATCCGTCGTCGAGCCTCTGACGTCGGCCGACCACGTGTTCGCCTCGTCCGACCTCGGCTGGCGAAAGCCCTCGCCACGATTCTTCCGCGCCGTCGAGGAGCGACTCGGCCTCCAGGCACGGGACCTCCTGCTCGTCGGCGACGACGCCGACCTCGACGTGGCCGCCGCGCGTGAGGCCGGCTGGCAGGCACAGCGCCTCGTCTGAGGGCTCGCCACGCCGGCGACACACGCATCCTGAATGGCCTCCAGGGCGCATCCCGATTTGGTGTAGCGACGGCTTCGGGGCGACAAAAGTCTCGTCGCGTGGGCCGAGGCGGCCCAAAGCTCCTCGAGCGTTCGCCGACCCCTCGCCTCCGTCTCCAGGTTTGCCAAGTCGTCGCTCCAGCTAAACCAGCTGCGCTCTAGGTCCGCTCGGCGCCCGTGTCGAGCACCGCCATGAAGGCCTTCTGCGGGATGTCCACCG
>CAIWZS010000315.1 GCA_903917235.1 uncultured Planctomycetaceae bacterium
AACTCGCCGCGGTACTTGGTGCCGGCGATGAGCGCGCCCAGGTCGAGCGCGACGACCCGCCGCCCGCGGAGGTTTTCCGGCACGTCCGACTGCACGATCCGCAGGGCGAGCCCCTCGGCGATCGCCGTCTTGCCCACGCCCGGCTCGCCGATGAGCACGGGGTTGTTCTTCGTGCGGCGCGAGAGCACCTGGATCACGCGGCGGATCTCGGCGTCGCGGCCGATCACCGGGTCGAGCTTGCCCTGGCTGGCCCGCTGCACGAGGTCGATCCCGTACTTCTCGAGCGCCTGGAACTTTTCCTCGGGGTTCTGGTCCGTCACCCGCGACTGGCCCCGCACCGCCTGCAGCCCCGCGAGCAGTTCCTTCTCGCGCACGCCCGCGAGGCCGAGCACCGTGTGGGCCTTCGAGGGGGTCTTCGCGAGGGCCAGGAGCAGGTGGTCGGTGGAGACGAACTCATCCTTCATGGCGTGCGACTCGGTCGTCGCCGCCTCGAACACCTTGATCAACTCCTGGTCCGGCTGTGGCTGCGCCCCGCCCGAGACCTTCGGCAGGTGCGAAAGCTCGGCCTCGATGATCCGCTCGAGCTGGCCCCGATCGACGCCGATCTTCTCGAAGAGCGGCCGCACGATCCCCTCGCGCTCGGCGACGAGGGCGTGCAGGAGATGCACGGGCGTCACCTGCGGATTTCCGCGTTGGCCCGCGAGCTCGACGGCGTTCTGCACCGCCTCCTGGGCCTTGATCGTGAACTTGTCGAACCGGAACGGCATGGCGCACCCTCCCCTTCTACGCGGGGCATCGGGCCGCCACCGCGTGTGTCACGCGAGGCCGATCGCTCACGCGTCCTTCTTCACCTCGAACTCGGCGTCGATCGCGTCGTCGCCGCCCGTGGCCGCGCCGGCGGTCGCTGCCGCTCCCGGCTCACCCGCCGCACCGCCGCGCTGCGCGGTCTGCTCGTAGAGCACCTTCGAGAGCGCGTGGGCCGCCTGCTCGAGCGAGTCGTGCGCCGACTGGATGGCGTCCACGTCCTCGCTCTTGGCCATCTCCCGGGCCTTGGCGATCGCCGCCTCGAGCGGAGCCTTGTCGGACGCCGAGAGCTTCCCCTCGTGTTCCTTGATGAGCTTTTCGGTCTGGAAGCAGAGGGCTTCGGCACGGTTCCGCACCTCGGCGAGGCGGGCCTTGTGCTTGTCCTCCTCGGCGTGCTCCTCGGCGTCCTTCCGCATCCGCTCGATCTCGGACTCCGTCAGCCCGCTCGATTGCTCGATGCGGACCGTCTGCTCCTTGTTCGAGCCGAGGTCCTTCGCGCTGACGTTGAGGATGCCGTTGGCGTCGATGTCGAACTTCACCTCGATCTGGGGAGTGCCGCGGGGCGCCGGCGGGATGCCCTCGAGGTTGAACTGGCCGAGCAGCCGGTTGTCCCGCGCCATGGGCCGCTCGCCCTGAAACACGCTCACCGTGACCGCGGTCTGGTTGTCGGCGGCCGTGCTGAAGACCTGCTTCTTGTCGGTGGGGATCGTCGTGTTCCGCTCGACGAGCTTCGTGAAGATGCCCCCCTCGGTCTCGATGCCGAGAGACAGCGGCGTGACGTCGAGGAGCAGCACGTCCTGCACGTCGCCGCCGAGCACGCCTCCTTGGATCGCCGCGCCGAGCGCCACGACCTCGTCGGGATTCACGCCCTTGTGGGGCTCCTTGCCGAAGATCTTCCGGACGAGTTCCTGCACCTTCGGGATCCGCGTCGAGCCGCCGACGAGCACGACCTCGTCGATCTGCGACGGCTTGAGCTTGGCATCCTCGAGCGCCTTGAGCACCGGGCCGCGGCACCGCTCGATGAGGTGGTCGGTCATCTGCTCGAACTGGGCCCGCGTGATCGTGACCTGGAGGTGCTTCGGTCCCGTGGCGTCGGCCGTGATGAACGGCAGGTTGATGTCGCTGCTCTGCGCACTCGACAGTTCCTTCTTCGCCTTCTCACACGCCTCCTGGAGTCGCTGCATCGCCATCGGGTCCTTGCGCAGGTCGATCCCCTGCTCCCGCTGGAACTGGTCGGCGACGTGGTTGATGAGCGCCTGGTCGAAGTCGTCGCCGCCGAGGTGGGTGTCGCCGTTGGTGCTCACCACCTGGAAGACGCCGTCCTTCGAGACGTCGAGCACCG
>CAIWZS010000316.1 GCA_903917235.1 uncultured Planctomycetaceae bacterium
CTCGGCGTGCCGTGGCGCGACTGCCCCGCCGTGGGCGGACTCCTCGGCACCCGCACGGTGCTCAACGAACTCATCGCCTACGGGGATTTGGGCTCGCTGGCGGGTACGCTCACCCCGAAGTCGTTTTCGTTGGCGACGATCGCGCTGTGCGGTTTCGCCAACATCTCGAGCATCGGCATCCAGGTCGGCGGCATCGGCGCGCTCGTGCCGGAGCGACAGGGCGACCTCGCGAGGCTCGGTGTGAAGGTGCTCGTCATCTCCACGCTGGCGAACTTCCTGTCGGCGGCGATCGCCGGCATCCTCCTGTGACGGATCGTCGGCGGGGATGCGGCGCCGTCGTCGCACGCGCATCACCCCGCGAGAGGATGTGAGGTCTCGGCCGAGGCCGGCTGGTATCCTCGACACGCTCCCACGTCCCGGAGGCCACCGCGATGCCCGCCCATGTCAGGCTCTGCCACCTGCTCTCGTGTGCGGTGATCACGGGAGCAGTCGGCGGTCGTCATGTCCCTGCGGGCGACTGGCCCCAGATTCTCGGGCCGGAGCGAAGCGGCATCGCGGCGGCCGACGAGCGGCTTGCCGACGCGTGGCCCGCCGACGGCCCATTGGTCGTGTGGCGACGGCCGGTCGGCAGCGGATTCGCCGGGGTCGCGGTCGTCGGTGCGCGGGTCGTGCTCTTCCACCGTGACGATGACCGGGAGGTGGTGGAGGTGCTCGATGCCGCGACCGGTGCGTCGGTCTGGAGCGACGGGCACGCGACGACGTTTCGTCCGCAGGTCGGCGGGGGTGACGGGCCGCTGTGCGTCCCGCTGGTGCACGAGGGGGCGGTCGTCACCTTCGGCGCGCAGGGCGTGCTGTCGGTGCATGACCTCGCCAGCGGAGAGCGACGCTGGTCACGCCCGACGCATCGGGAGTTCGGCGCTCCGGAGGGGTATTTCGGCGCGGGCTCGACGCCCGTGGTGGCGGGCGGACGCGTGATCGTGAACGTCGGCGGGGCCAGGCGGCAGGCGGGCATCGTCGCCTTCGACCTCGGCTCCGGAGAGACCGCGTGGCAGGCGACCGACGAGCAGGCCAGCTATTCGGCGCCCGTCGCCGTCGAACGCGACGGCGCACCGCACGTCCTCATGGTGACGCGTCTCGCCTGCCTGCTTGTCGACGCGACGGACGGCACCGTCCGCTGGACGACGCCCTTCGGGCAGCGCGGCCCGACGGTGAACGCCGCGACGCCGCTGGTGCTCCCGGGGGAGCGCCTGTTCCTCACGGCGTCCTACGGGATCGGCAGCGTCTGTGCGGCCTTCGACCGTGTGGGCATCACGCCGGTCTGGCAGGGTGTCGAGCCCCTCGCCTCGCAGTACTGCACGCCGATCCAGCTCGACGGCAGCCTGTACTGCGTCGACGGTCGTGACGATCTGCCGCCCGCCGCGCTCGAGTGCGTGGATGCCGCGACCGGCCGCCTGCGTTGGACCGAACCGTCGGTCGGCTACGGCACGCTGATCGCCGCCGACGGCAAGCTCGTGGTCGCGCAGGCCGACGGGACGATTCTGCTGGTCCGCGCCGACCCGGAGCGGGCCGACGTGCTGGCGCGGGCTCGTCCGCTGCGTGGCACGGTCCGCGCGCTGCCGGCGCTCTCCGCCGGCCGGCTCTACCTGCGCGACGAGCGCGAACTGGTCTGCCTGGATCTGGCGCCGTGACCGGGCACGTTCCGATCGATCAACGGCCGCGATGGGTGCCGCCGCGGGCGATCCAGCCGCGGACGCGGCCCACGATGTCGCTGGCGTACCGTTCGTCTTTGCCGAACTCCAGTCGTGCCACCCGGTCCCACAACGGTCGGGCGGCCATGCCGAGCTCCTCGACCGACGCGAGGGCCGCGAACCGCACGTCCGCGTCGTCGTCGTCGATGAGGGAAGCGAGGGCCGCCAGGCCGCGCTCCGCCGCCCCGCAGCGGACGAGCCAGCGGGCCGCTGCGATCCGCACCACCGGATCGTGATCGTCGAGCAGCGGCGCGAGCGTGGTCACGGCGGCGGCCGTGTCACCGTGCCGGACCGCCGACCACCCGACCCCCGAAGCGGCCCAGAACCGGAGCGCCGGATCCGGTGACGTGAGGCTCGCCATGAAGCGATCGGGCGCGCGGCCGGCACCCACGTCCCACGCCACGTCGAGGAGCGCGTCGTAGCGGGCGGCTGCAGCCTCCTCGGCCGCGGTCCCCTGCGGCGGATGAAACACGGCCCATTCGCTGCCCGCCACGGCGGCCTCCCGCCGCAGGATCGGCTCGGGCAGGATGCCGGTGTCACGGGTCGCGCGCATCCAGTCGCGGAGGCTGGTGCGCAGCCGCTCGAGGTCCGCCGCGTGCGCGGGTTCGGCCGCCAGATCGTGCACGCCGTCGGGATCGGTGGCGACGTCGTAGAGCTCCTCGACAGGCCGCGTCGCACGCGCGAACCACTCGGCACCGGGCGGCAGCGTCCCCGCCGCGCGTGCCGCCCGGAGTTCTCCGGTGATCGGCACGCCGTCGGCGTAGGGCGGCAGGTCGTCCCCGTCCAGCCACGGCAGAAAGTTCCGCACGTACCGCAGCCGCCGCTCGCGCACGGTGCGCCCGAAACCCGAGATGGCATCCATGCGGTCGCGGGCGCCGACGACGACCCGGGCCTCTCGCGCGTGGGGCCCGAGGACGCTGTGGCCCTCCATCCAATCGGGAATCGGCACGCCCGCAAGGTCGAGCGCGGTGGGGCCGAGGTCGAGCAGGCTCACGAGCGTGTCGCTCGTCGCACCGACCGCCGCGTGTCCCGCCCGGTCCGCGAACCGTGACGGCACGCGCACGACGAGGGGCACGCGCAGGCCGTGCTCGTTGAGGGACCGCTTCCCGTGGGGAATCCCCTCGCCGTGATCGCCCCAGAAAAACACGATCGTGTCGTCCTCGAGCCCGTCGGCGGCGAGTTCGTCGAGGATGCGTCCGACATCGCGATCGAGCAGGGCCGCGAGGTCGAGCCGTGCGGCGAGTGCCTCGCGCACGGTGGGAGTGTCGGGGAAGCAGGGCGGCACGCGCACGTGGGCCGGGTCGCACCGTTCCGCGGGGTCGATCTCCCGCCGGGCCTGTGCGAGCGTGTCCTTGAACAGCCCGCTTTCGTGCGTGACGCCGAGGTTGAAGACGGCGAAGAACGGCTGCCGTGGATCGGGGCGATTCCGCCAGTGTGCCTTGGCGTTCGACTCGTGCCATCCCGGATCGAACGTCGCGGAGAGGTTGTAGTCGGTCTTGGCGGCGTTCGTGCAGAACCACCCGGCGTCGCGCAGGAGCCGAGGAAAGCCGACAAGGTGGCGGGGCGGTGTTGCACGGCAGCGCATCGGCAGGCTCCCGAGCGTCGTGGGCATGACACCCGTGATGATCGCGCTGCGCGACGGCGCACAGACCGGCGCCGCGGAGAACGCATGGTCGAAGCGGAGGCCGGCCGCGGCCAGCGAGTCGATCCGTGGCGTGCGCGCTGGCCCACCGTAGCAGCCGAGCGTCCCGGCGGAGATGTCCTCCGCGGAGATCCAGAGGATGTTGGGACGTCCAGCCGGGGGCGCGGGGACGTCGGCGGCACGTCCCGACGAGGACAGCAGCGCGACGAGCGCGAGGCACGCGAGCGGGCCGAGGACGTTGGGGCCACTGCGCTGGGACATGTCAGCCTCCGGGGGCGATGCGGCGCCGGGCACGCACGACGTACGAGCGCATCCCCGCCCAGCCTGCCGGCGCCAGGCTCCGGCACAACCGAATCGACCCTAGACCGTATCCGACTTTGGTGTAGCGACGGCTTCGGGGCGGCAAAAGTCTCGTCGCGTGGGCCGAGGCGGCCCAAAGCTCCTCGAGCGTTCGCCGACCCCTCGCCTCCGTCTCCAGGTTTGCCAAGTCGTCGCTACAGCTAAACCAGATGCGCCCTAGCGAACGGCGCGTGGCGTCGAGACGTTCCCGCCACCGCCCCCAAAATATCCTCGGGACTCGATGAGCGTCGCGACGTCCGGGACGACGAGATCACGCCAGGCGGGGTCGCCGGAGCAGATGCGACTGCGGACATCCTCGCTCGAATAGGTCCGGAGCGTCGCCGGATCGAACGGGAGCGGCTGGATGAGGCCGTTGGCCCGCAGGTGCTCGAGCAGGTGGGCGAGGTGGGGAGCGACCCGCAGCATGTCGGCCGTCACGACGCTGCCGTCGATCGCGTCGCGGGTCGGCTGCACGTAGAGCCGCACGCCGTGCGTGAAGAGCCGGCCGAAGGCCTCGAGGATGCCGCCCGGGAGCCTGCGGTAGTGCGCCTCGTTGAAGAGCTCCCGCAGGAGCGGCACACCGAGGACGAGGCCCGTGCGCGTGACGTGGCGGGCCGCGAGGTATTCGCCGAGATCGTGGAAGGCGCCGAGGTCGCTGACGAGCACGAGCATGCCCGCGGCGGCGAGCAGGTCGACGCGGGCGAGGAAGTCCGCGTCGTCGGTCTGGCCGCGATCGCGGAGGTTGTTCATGGTGATCTCCATGAGCTCCCGCACCTCGCCCGGATCCCCCTTGGCATCGGCCGCGAACGCCTCGCCGGCGAGCCGCATCATCTCGAGATTGAGCTTCGTGACCGGCGCGAAGCGGCCGCGCTCCACGAGCACGCGCGTGTGCCGGATGGCCTCGGAGGCCAGCAGCGGCGTGCCCGTCGTGTCGAAGAGGAGCGCCGGCGTGAATCCCGACCGCACGAGGTGCAGGCCGAGCAGACGGTTGTCCACGCCGGCGAAGGCGGGGCCGCGCACGCCGATCCAGTCGATCTCCAGTCGATCCCGGCCGACCTCGTCGATAAGCACCTCGACGAGCTTCCTGGGATCGCGCCACAGGTTGAGTGCGCCGTGGAGGAAGTTGACCCCGAGCCGGCCCACGGCCTCCTGCTGCAGGGCGTTCGTGGAGTCGAGCAGTCGCGTGTGCAGCACCACGTCGCTCGGCTCGGTGCGGAACGCGTGCTGGAACCGCACGCCGAGCCACGCATGGCACTCGTTGGTGCCCGAATAGGAGCGGGCGGCCGCCGTGTCGGCGAAGGCGAAGAATCGCGTCCGCTCGCCGCGCGACGCGTCGAGTCGCTCGCGCAGCAGGCCGTACTCGTGGTCGAGCATCTCGAGGACGCGTTCGCGCGAGACGTAGCGGGGCGCCCTGCCGTAGATCGCGTCGCTGAAGGTCATGTCGTACGCCGACATCGTCTTGGCGACGGTGCCCGCGGCGCCGCCGACCGAGAAGAACCAGCGGGCGACCTCCTGGCCGGCGCCGATTTCGGCGAAGGTTCCGTAGACCGCCGCGTCGAGATTCAGGGCGAGGGCGCGTTGGGCCGTGGGATCGACGCTGCCGTGCATGGGGAGAAGACCTGTGCGGAGACCGCTCGACCGTGGTACCGTACCCACGGCAGCCGCCCCGAACCCGGACGGCCCTCGCTCCGTAGTATGGTGGCGCGCCAGCGTGATGAATCGGTGAGCGCCGTGAACGGGAGGATGGCCCATGGCGGCGGGTGACCGGCTGCGTGCCGAACGGCAGATTCTGGGCTCGACCGTCTCCTACATGCACCACGGCATCGACGTGGGTGACGGCACCGTCGTCCACGCCCGACCGCACGATTTTCGGCGGCCGTTCGCCGGTGGCGGCGTGGTGCGGACGAGTCTCGAGGCCTTCGCCGGCGGATCGCCCGTGTGGACGGTGACGGAACCGGCGGCGGCCTTCCCTGGGGAGGAGGTCGTGCGGCGGGCCCTGTCGTACGTCGGCCGTCCGGGCTACTGTCCGGTCGTCGACAATTGCGAGCACTTC
Organism: uncultured Planctomycetaceae bacterium; assembly: GCA_903917235.1. Taxonomy (GTDB): domain Bacteria; phylum Planctomycetota; class Planctomycetia; order Pirellulales; family UBA1268; genus QWPN01. Next base: position 5,783 of record CAIWZS010000316.1, read on the forward strand.
GCGACCTGGTGTGCGACGGGCCGACGGGCGAGTCGGCAGATCGACCTCATCGCCCACCGGATGTCGGGTGCGGCGACCCGCGTCGTGGCTGCGGTCTCCACGCGGTCGGTGGGCGGCCTGGCGATCCGGACGGCCGTGGGCACGACCGTCAGGGCCGGACTGCGGGCGCTGGTTCCCACGGCCATCGTCGGCGAGGTGGCGGCATTGGCCGCGGAGTGGCGGGCACACCGCAACGGCCGGTCGGCTCAGGAGAGCCGGCTGGCTGGGGAGCGGGCCGGTCTCGTGACGACGGCCGCAGCCTTCGCCCTGGTCGGCCTCCGGGCAGGACCCGCCGGGGCGGTCGCCGGCGCCGTGGCCGGGGCCGCAGTCTGGGCTGGCGGCACGGTCATGCGCGGCCGCGCGTGACTGGCGCGCTATCCCGCGGCGGCCGCTCGCTCGGGAAGTGTTCGCCGACCCCCTTCGCCTCGTCCTCTCTCGGGGTGGCGCACGGGCTCAGGGGGCGGCAAAAGTCTCCTCGCTCCTGTGGCGTACGCCTCCAGGCGTGCGAATGCTCCGGTCGCGGCGGCCGCTCGCTCGGGAAGCGTTCGCCGACCCCCTTCGCCTGCCTGCCCGGACTGCCGGGCGTCGCTCGCGCCCGTCGGAATCCGCTTCAACTGTGCATGCGCGGCAGCGGGTCGCCACGGTCGATGATCGCGGCCTCCGCTTCGGCCAGTGCGTGCAGCCGTTCGTGCACCTCGTGGTCGGTCGCGAACTCGCAGGCCGCCTGCACGTAGGTGGCGTGGTGACGGGCTTCGGATTCGAAGAGGCTGCGGTAGAACCGCCGCAGCGTGTCGTCCGCCACGTGCTCGGCGAGCAGCGAGAAGCGTTCGCAGCTGCGTGCCTCGATCAGCGATGCGACGAGCAGCCGGTCGACCGCGCGGTGTGGCTCGTCGCGACGGATGAGCTCGTGCAGCGCCTTCGCATAGCCGCCCGGGGCGAGCTTGCGGAAACGGATGCCGCGATGCTCCAGCATCTCGAGGACCAGGCGGAAGTGATCGAGCTCCTCGGTGACGATCTCCGGCATGGATCGCGCGACGGACGGGCGGTCGACGTAGGAGAAGAGGAGGTTCATCGCCACGCCGGCGGCCTTCTTCTCGCAGTGCGCGTGATCGATGAGCACCTCGTCGAGGTGCCGATCGACCTGGGCGAGCCACCGGGCGGACGACGTGGAGGCGAGGCTGAGCATGGACGGCGCCGCGGGAGCGGGCGGACGGACCCTTGCCGCCGCCATCCCCGGGACCCATGATACGAGCCATGGGGTTTCCCGTGCGCCGTCCGGCACGCGTGGCGTCCCGTCCCCGCCGTGGTGCGCCATGATCGCGTTCGATCGCCCCGCCTCGACGCACCAGGAGCGAAACGTCCTGGGCGGACCGCTCGTCGCGTGCTCGCGTGAGCCGCTGACCGGCTTTTTTCGCGACGGGTGCTGTCGCACCGGGCCCGCCGACGCCGGGGTGCACACGGTCTGCGCGGTGATGACGAAGGATTTCCTCGAGTTCACCGTGCGCGCCGGGAACGATCTGGTGACGCCGCAGCCTCAGTGGGGCTTTCCGGGACTGGTCGTGGGCGATCGCTGGTGTCTTTGTGCCGCCCGGTGGCTCGAGGCCGCGGAGGCGGGTCACGCGCCCCCGGTCGTGCTCGAGGCGACGCACGAGAAGTCGCTGTCGATCGTGCCCCGCGACCTGCTCGAGCGGCATGCCGTGACGATCGCCTGAGCCGGTGCCCGAAGCGGGTCGGCACGTCCCGCCGGCCGTCGCGACGCGTGGTCGACGCGATCGACGCCGGGCGTTTTCACGGAATTCTCACATCGATCGGTGCTGCGTCGCGCGTGTTTCCGTGACTACCCTCCAACGAGGATCACGGATCGGGTTCACCGCCTCACGGAGCCGCATGCGACGGCCGGCACAGGGCCGGTCGCATACGCGGGAGGCAGGGTGGATGGCTGGCATGGACGACCTCGTTCACGGGCCGCCGCACGGCCCCACACGCGGAGGTGTCGATCATGAGGGTCCGGGCTCTGTTCATTTCCGACGTCCATCTCGGCTGCCCCTTCTCGCAGTCGCAGGAACTCCACGACTTTCTCGGCCGCTACGAGCCCGACCGGCTCTACCTCGTGGGCGACATCATCGACGGCTGGAAGCTCAAGCGCACGTTCGTCTGGGACGACACCGCGAGTTTCGTCGTTCGCCGCGTGCTCGGGATGCTCAAGCACGGCACCAGGGTCTTCTACGTCACGGGCAACCACGACGAGTTTCTCCGGCAGTTCGCCCCGCACACCTTCGGCCACATGGAACTGGCAGACCAGTTCGTGCACGTCACGGTCGATGGCCGCAGGCTCCTCGTCATCCACGGCGACTGCTTCGATCACCTCACCAAGCACGCGGCGTGGGTGTACCACCTCGGTGATCGCGCCTACACCGCCGCGCTCCACCTCAACAAGTGGATGAACGTCGCCCGCCGTCGTCTCGGGTATCCGGCCTGGTCGCTCAGTTCGGCGCTCAAGACCCGGGTGAAGTCGGCGGTCAACTTCATCAACGACTTCGAGTCGTTCGTCGTGCGCTACACGAGGCAACAGGGCTGCGCCGGCGTCGTGTGCGGGCACATCCACGTGCCGGCCATCCGGCGCCTCGACGGAATCGACTACCACAACTGCGGTGACTGGGTCGAGCACTGCACGGCCCTCGTCGAGCACCTCGACGGGCGGATCGCGCTCGTCGGACCGGCGGGCGAGGTCGATCCTGCCGGCTGTGGTCAGCCCGACGACGGGCGCCACTCGAGGCCGAGGATGGAAATGTCGTCGAGCGGGCCGTTGGGCTGACACCACGTCTCGACCGCGGCGAGCAGCGACGCCACGCTCTCCTCGAGTGGCAGGCCGCGGGCCGCCCGCATACAGGCCGCCATCGCCTCGTCGCCGTACGGGTTCTTCTCCGCATCCATCGCCTCGGGCACGCCATCGGAATAGAAATAGATGCGGTCACCCGGGGAGAGCTGGAGCGACTGCTGCGCGTATTCGATCTCGGGAACGAACGCGATCGGAAATCCCTCGGCGGCGTGGAACTCCAGATCGGCGCCGTCGCCGGGCACCCGCACGAGGGCCGGGTGCCCTCCCGACACGTAGTCGAGCCTCCCGGTCGGCAGGTGGAGCACCGCGTAGAGCATCGTGAAGTAGAGGCCGGAGAACTCGTCGGCCTGGAACAGGCGGTTGAGCTGGGTCGCGACCTCCGCCGGGGGCACGATCACCGGTCGGCCATCGGGACCCTGCCGGACGAGCACGGCCGAGTCCGACACCTTCGGCACGAGGAAGCGTCCCACGGTCACGGCCATCAGGGACGACGGCACCCCGTGGCCGCTGACGTCGACGACGAACAGGCCGGCGTGCTCCTCGTCGAGCGGAAAGAAATTGAGGAAGTCGCCCGCGAGGCCCTGGCAGGGGACGTACCGCCAGGCGACGTTCGCCGAGGGCAGCGTCATGTCCTCGGCGGGCAGGAGCGAGCGCTGCACGCGGGCCGCCGCCTCCAGATCCCGCACCATGTGGGCGTTGATCCGGGAAATCTCCTCGTTGAGCTCGCGCAGTTCCGTGTTGGACTTCTGCAGGCTGTCGCGGGCGATCGAGAGATCCTGATTGGCGACGATCAGCTCGCGATTCTTCGCCACCGCGTTCTCGAACGTCGAGACGAGCAGGTTGAGGGCCTGCTGGCGTCCCGCACGCACGCGAAACGTCTGTCCGGCGAGCTTGACCTCGAGCACCGACTCCGCCTCGTCCTCGACCTGGAGCGGCGTCGCGAGGAGCGACTCCATGCGTCCGAGGAGGTATTCGGGCTCGTACGGCTTGGTGACGTAGTTGTCCGCGCCGGCGTCGAGGCCGCGGATGATGTCGATCGGGTCCGCGAGCGTGGAGAGCAGGATGAAGGGGACGGTCCGCAGGGAGGGGTCGGACTTGAGCGACTTGCAGAACTCGTAGCCGGTCATCACCGGCATTTCAATGTCGGAAATGACGATATCGGGCCGGCGTTGTCGCGCGAGCACGAGCGCATCCGAACCGTTCTCCGCCCAGCGCACCGTATGGCCTGCGGCGACGAGCCGACGCTCGAGCATCTTCGCCTGCATCCGGCTGTCCTCGGCGATGAGGACATCCACTCCGCCGGAAGGGCGTGCCTCCGCTGTCGCCGCCTCGCTGCTGGCGTCCACGTGTGCCACCTCGCGTCAGGTGAAGGTGGCCAGCGCGGTCGGGGCATCCTTGTGGATGCTGAAGAGCTTGTCGAGGTTCGTGAGTTTGAAGACCTGGAAGATCTCCGGCCGGATGCCGCACATCTTCAGGCGTCCATGGCCGGCCGAGATCTTTCGATGCAGCTGGCCGAGCAGGCCGAGCATGGCGCTCGACATGAACTCGACGTTCGAGAAGTCGAGCAGCACGTCCGGGCCCGACGCCTTGCCGATGAGCTGGGTCATTTCCGAACGGATCTCGTCGAGCGTGGTGTCGTCGAGGATCTTCTTGTCCTTGAAGAGCACCATGTGGATGTCGCCCTTCTTGCCGGTTTGGATTCTGCGAAACTGGTCCATGGCACGAGTCCGAGCGGGTGGCGGGGGCCGACAACCCAGAAAATCGATGGGCGAAAAAGGGTGATCGCCGGCCTCCAGAGGGTACCGTGCCGCAGGGTTTGTCGCCAGCAAGTCGGTCAGGACCCCCAGGGCGGCCATTTTGGAGCGCGAAGCGCCGCGATGGCCCGATTCACCCGGCACCGTGCGCTGCTGGAATCGGCCGACCGGCCGGGGCGAATCATTCGCGTCGGGGGAAAGCCCTGCAAAAAGCGAGGGGGTCGGACGCGTTGCGTCCGACCCCCTCTGATCACATCAGCGACGGCTGGTGAGCCCGTCGTTCAGGCTTCAGCAGCCGCGACGGCAGCCGCGCTTGCGGCAGCCATGACGCTTCGAGCCGCATGCAGCAGCCTCGCCACCGCAGGCACCGGCGTCGCCGCAGGCACCCGCGTCGCCGCAGGCACCGGCACCGCTACCGCCGTTGCCACAGCCGCCCTCGACGGGCACCTCGACCGCGACCGTCACGCACTTCTGCACCGGCACCTCCTTGGTGACCGTGTGCGGAACGCGGACCGTATAGGTCGACGTCTTGGTCTCCGGCACGCAGTCGTAGGTCGTCACGGTGTACGACTCTTCCTTCTGCTGCGGAACCATGACCGTGTACGAGACCTCCTTGGTCATCGTCTCCGGCACGCACTTCGTCACGGTGTACTCGCGAGTCTTGGTCTCGCTCTTGTACTTCGTGACGCTGACCGAACGGGTCTTCTGCTCCGGCACCATCTTCGTGACGGTGTAGGTGCGGGTCCGCTGCTCCGGCACGTTGACCGTGACGGTGTGGGTGCGGGTCCGCTCCTCCTGCCGGTGCTTCGTGACGCTGACCGAACGGGTCTTCTGCTCCGGCACCATCTTCGTGACGGTGTAGGTCCGGGTCCGCTCCTCAGGACGGCAGCTGGTGACGGTGTAGGTCCGCGTCCGCTCCTCCGAGCGATGCTTCGTGACGCTGACCATCCGGCTGCGCTGCTCCTGACGGCACTTGGTGACCGTGTAGGAGTAGGGAACCTCCTCGGTGACGCACTCGTAGGTGGTCACGGGAACTTCCTTCGTCTCACACGTGGGCACCCAGACCCGCTTGCAGCACTGCTTCGGCGGGCAGGGGCAGCCGCAGGCGTCGGTGCCACCCGGCACCTCGACCATCTGGTTCTGCCACGAGCCGCCGCGCACCTGCACCGTCTTCGTCGACTGGACCGGAACCCGCTTCTGCACGGTCCGGCTGCCGGTCATCTCCTCGGTGTAGGGCACGTTCACCGTGTAGGTCTGCTCGACCTGCTCGGTGTAGGGCACGCTCACCGTGTAGGTCGAGGTCTTCTCCTCGGACACGGGCACCATGACGGTGTAGGTGGAGGTCTTCTCCTCCGTCACCGGCACCATCGCCGTGTAGGTCTGCTCGACCTGCTCGGTGTACGGAACCGAGACCGTGTAGGTCGAGGTCCGCTCCTCGCTCTTCGGCACCATGACGGTGTAGGTGGAGGTCTTCTCCTCCGACACCGGCACGTGCACCGTGTAGGTCTGCTCGACCTGCTCGGTGTAGGGGACCTGGACCGTGTAGGTCGAGA